>JBBACM010000047.1:0-7414 GCA_041657045.1 Minisyncoccota bacterium | reverse complement strand
CCCGGCGCAAGCGCTCCCCTACCCCGCCGAAAAACAGAAAAGCTATATCCTCGGATGTCACCAACTTTTCAATCCATCTTTTTCTACACATTAAATTTCTCGATCTAAAAAATATTTATTCCCACCCTATTCTTTTCTCTTGACTTTTAGTTAAAAAGGGAATATACTTCCCGCATTACAAGTGTATTCATTTACTGGAGAAAATGAATGTTAAAAAAGATTGGTAAGCGGTACGCACTTGTTTCAGTTAAAGACCCAACGAAAGTTCTTAAATGGTTTGGAACGAAAAAACCATCATCGGAAGCACAGGATAAAGTTGAAAAACGTGTTCAATATTTTAAGAACCAAGCCAAATATAAAAAGGATCATGGCAAAGAACCTTCTTGGTGAAAGGAGAAAATTATGTCAATGAAAATCATGTGTCAATGTGGAGCAGAATTAACCATTAAAAAGTTCAAAGGGCCAAGGGAAGATATTCCAGTAGTTGAACAGTGTGAAGGATGCACGGTTCAAGCCTATCACGTTGGATGGGTGGGTGGGGATGCAGCGACGACAGAAGAAACCGACTATGACGCTGTTCTTGCTTTGATGGCGAGGGAGAGCGTTTAATGGGAATTAATGAAGTATGATAAAGAAAATTGGCAAAAGATATGCTGTTGTGGATGATGATGAGTCAAAGATTATTCGTTGGCTCAGTGATAAAAATCCATTAATTAGCGTACATTTTACAGAGGATCGCCTAAAAAAAATCGGCAATCGGTGGGCAATTGTTTCTAATGTGCCACCATATAAAGTTTTAAAGTGGTACGGTACGGAAAAGCCAGACCTTAGTCCAGACGAGAGCAAGATAAATCTTGAAATGGGGCTTGGTGTAAGAAAGCCACGAAGAAAACTTGTTGATCTCACGAAAGAAGTAGCGCTTGCGTCTGGCGCACAAGGTTGCAAAGGGCCAGATGGTGAAAAAGGTGAAAAAGGTGATCAGGGTGATCCGGGTATTTCGGCAAAAGCAGAGGCTCCTGTTTATCTTGATGTAGCAACTCTTAGCATTAAGAATGATGCAGGAGACAAAATAACAGAAGTAGACACCGGGGCGCTTGCCGATAGCGATACGGTTGTGCCTACAAGTCAAGCGGTAAAAACAGCAATAGCAGGGGTGGGCGGCGGGGTAACTCAAGCTGAAGCAATCATGTGGGCCATAGTTTTCGGAGGATGAAATGATAGTTCTTGAGAATGGAGACTTGATTGAAGGCGATGCTACCAGCGCAAGTGAGGTAGACTTTACTATTCATGGCCTTGATAATAATGCCTTGAAGCAACTGGCAGACGGTCAACTTGCCAATGCAAAGGGTACTATTTTTACGGCAGACAGCACAGACGTGATCTCCTCAATCATACTTGTCAACACGGGAGCCGCGCATAATCATGTCAACTTGTATCTGAAGCCATCAGGTGGAACGTCACGTAGGCTTATTGCGAAAGACCTACAGCTTGAATCAGGCTATTCTCTTCACTTTGATGGCGCGAAGGTGATGATTCTTAACACCAGCGGACAGATCATGGGGCAAGGAGTTACTGGCGCAGCAGGAACAAACGGCGCGAACGGAGCGGATGGGGCTGGAGCCTGGAAGCAAACGACAGGGACCTTCACGGCCACGCCTGCCTCGACGTCCACCCTGACCATGAACACCGATCTGACCGCCTCGATCAAGGCCGGCATGAGCCTCAAATATGTAATCGGTGGGGTGACATATTTCGGGATTGTTGGAGCAATAGCAAGCAACCTCCTGACTGTTTGGGGCGCTCCCCTAAGTGGAGACGTAACGGCCCTCTATTATGATGGTGGAAGGATCTCACAACTTTCCTACGATGCTACTGTCAACGTGGACGGCACAGCTAATACGACAGCACTCAAAACTGGGACTGTCTATACCCTGAAATGGCAAAAACCAACGTCATATCTGGTGTTCTACCAGGCGTATCAAACAACCCACGACAGTCACGCCACGCATGGAAAAGTGACTATAAAAATCAATGGAACCGAAGTAAACACCTCTGCTGGGGGGCTTGTTATTGCCGCCAATGCCACATGGTATTCCACGGTGGTTGATATAGCTGTTGCTGCCTATGACATCAATCCTGGTGAGGATCTCACCATCGTCGTGACTCAGGGCGGAACAGCAGATGGGGCTGGATTGGCAGCAGGCGCGATCATTATAACGCCATAGGAGAATAGAATGTCAACACGGTTAATCGGCGTAACATCGGATGGGATATCAAATGCTCTTGCGCTCGGTTGTTTTTGTGCGTCGAATTTTTCCGCAGACATATCGGGAACTTTGACTGAGTTTAGGATAAAGGCAGTAGGTGCATGTTATGTCAAGGCAGCGATCTATGCTGACAATGGGGGAGACATAGGTACGCGGCTATGGGTACAAAACACGGGTCAACTAATGGCTGAGGGATGGAACGCCATTGCAATTTCACCAGGGTTGGTAATCATGAGTGGCACTACATACTGGCTTGGATTTAACCATGATACAGCAAATAAAATATATTATCTGACCGGTACTGCAACTCCGGTAAGGTTTCGCTTTAAATCCGTAGACTACACAACAATAGGTTGTCCGTCAGATGCAAGCGGGACATCTACGTATGGAGATATCTTCTCGTTGCAGGGATGGGGCACTCTTCCACCTGTAGGTAGAAACAACATCATGATCTTTTAAAGAGACGTTATGAAAGAACAGATTATTCCGTACACAGTTCCGCCAATACAGCAGTGAAGGAGTAGAGCGATTAATGGAACTCGCATTAAGTTTGCAAAGTCAATATGAAGTGAATCGAGCAATTCTCTCAAGGCCAGTTTCTACTTTGGCGAGAATGAGGGGGTTGAAGGTTGATGATGTATTTGACAGATTAATACCGGAACTTGCAAAAAAGAATTTAACAGAAGTGTTGCGATACGCTGAAGTCGGCTTGCGTTACATAGGGATTGTTGACAGGAATAGGTTACGTGAAGAATTAGGGCCACGGTTCATTATTGCTGTTGATATGATTATTAATTCAGTGCAGGAGGGGCTGGACAGCAATGAGTCGTGGATTAAAAGAAAAGCCATGAATATGCATGGTGATCTTATTGATGAACAAGCAGAGAAGCAAAGATTTGTTGATGTAATAATGACAGAGAAGAAGATTGAAATGTTAAGGGAATCGAAGGAAAAGATTTCCAAACTTGAGGAAGAAATAGCAAAGTTTGAGAGTAAGGGAACAATTATTGACACTATAGTAGAAGATGTGTTTTATCCATTGGTGGTATATGGGCAATATTAATTTAACAACTGAACGAAAAAAATATCAAGAGAACTCATACTTTCTTGCAAAAGATTTGCTTGGATTTAAAGATTTGTCTGTTGATTTTCACTATAAAAATATATGTAAAAGATTGGACCAACCGAGAAACAAAAGTATAAGATTGTGGTTGATACCACGTGGATTTTTCAAGACAACAATTCTTACGATTACCCATGCTATATCATTACAAATAAATAATCCATCAATAAGAATTGCAATTATATCGTCTGTATTGGGTAATGCTGAGGATATGGTAACTGCAATTGGTTTTCCATATTTGACTAATGATAGATTTAGGATGTATTTTTCTGGATATTGTCCTAAGAAACCCGGATCACCTGAGACAAAATGGACATCACAAGAAATTCATGTTCCAAATCGTGGTGGAAGACCTGTTCTTGAAGGAACTTTTGAAGCATTTGGTGCTGATTCTACTACTACTTCACGACACTTTGATCATCTTATAATTGATGACTTGGTAACAAGAGAAAACACAACTACCCGCGACCAAATGGATAAGATAAGGGAATTGTGGAGATCAATCTTTCCTTTGCGCGATAATCCAAAAACTCCGATTGATATTATCGGCACTCGGTGGGACGATTACGATCTTTATGGAGACTTGGAAAAAGACCCTGATGTTGAAGTTATTAAGTTTCCTGCATATGTAACGATTAATAATGAGAAGATTGCACTTTGGCCTGAGCGTTATCCGATAGACGAGTTGATGAAGATTAAATCGGGGCCAAAAATGGGGACATATTTATTTAGTTGTTTGCCGCCTGATGCACCTATATTAATGAGTGATCTTAATAGTAAACCTATATGTGAAATTAATGTAGGTGATAAAGTTGTTGGTTTTATGAAGGGTATTGGTGGTAGAAGAAAATTGGTTGAAAGTGAGGTTAAATTTGTTAATATACGAGAAAGTGAAACCATAAAAATAACTACAGAAAGTGGTAGGATTTTATTTTGCACACCAGATCATAAATGGTTTACTGGAAGGAATCCAGAATCGTATGAACTTACTTGTGCCGGAAATCCTTGTTATAGAAAAGAATATGATGTTGCAAAAGTTGGAAGAAGTTTAATTTTTTGCATGAATCCATATATACAGGAAATCGAAGAACGACAAAAGAAAACAGCTTATTGGTTGGGTGGAATTTTCGATGGAGAAGGACATTGTAAACGGGGGAGTATTTATATTGCACAATCAAGAAGTAAAAATCCTGAGGTATGTAATGCGATAGAGAGCGCATTTCACGAATTGGAATTTGAATATAATTATTTTTATAGTGATACTGGTACTGGAAATGGTGCTGAGTGTTATTATTTAACAGGAGGAAAAGAAACAAAAAGAAGATTTGCAATGTGGTGTGATCCGGTTAAAAAACAAAGGATTTATGATTCTATTTTTTTACATGGAGGTCAACTGGATACATCATTTAAAGATAAGGTTATTAAAATTGAAACACATATTACACAAGATGTTTATAATATACAAACAGAGACAGGAAATTATATAGCATACGGATTTTTTTCTAAAAATTGTTTGTACCAGCAAGACCCTGTACCGCAAGAGGATGCGGTTTTTAAAAAGAAATATTTTAAATATTTTAGTTATAATCCCGGAAAGAATTGTGTTGAAAGGGATGATGGACAGACAATCCCCATCGGTAACACATATATGACTCTTGATGGTGCAACGGAAGAAGGTAAAAATGATTATTCTGCTATTGTGGTTGGGTTCCAAGATCACAAAGAGAATGTATATTTGCTTGAATATTTTGCCAAGCAGATCGATCCTGCAGCACTTCTTGATGAAATAAAGTTTTATTTTATGAAATGGAAATGTTTGAAATATGGTGCACAAAAAGCACTTGTGGAAAAGATGTTAAAGTCATTTATGAAAAAGAAACAACGTGATGAAAAATTTTATGCTTCATGTGAAGAACTTGGAAAAAATACAAAACTTAATAAAGAGTTCGCTATTAAACAAATGCAACCTTGGTATGAAGGTGGATATGTCTGGCATAATAACAACATGAAAGATAGTGATCTTGAAGAACAGTTAATAAGATTTCCGAAAGCGAGGAATGATGATATTATTGACGCTCAACAAATGCTTTTTGAAATACTTAAACCATCATCAAAAGTAGTTAATATTAAAGATTACGATAGGAACGCTTTACATCTTTGGAAGAAAAGATTGCAACGTGCAATGGGTAGATTTCCAAGTAATGCAACCTATGGAGAGGTTAATTCAAGGACTTACTAATGGCCAAAGATAAAAAGATTTCTAAATCTGAAAAAGACCTAAAAGAAATTACTGTCTGGAGAGACAGGATTGAACGTGGTAAAAAACTTCGTGACAAACATGTTAAAGAAGCGAAGCGATATATTAAGTATTACAAGAGTCAGCAATGGGATGAGAATAGTCCGTTTAAAGAAAAACCTGTGACGAATCTTATTTTTGCCACAGTCAAATCACAACTACCATTTTTGTATTTCCAGAATCCAAAGTGGTATGTTACACCAAAGTCTGGACATGAAGAAGATAAAGACAAAATAAAAGAGAATGCAAAAACAGCTGAGATTTATTTGAACTATTATACAAATGAGAATATGAGAATCACGTTGAAGAAGCAGACTCGTCTTGCTATCCTTGATGGATTCTTTTTGTTTGGTTGTTTGAAAACTGGATATGTAAAGAGTATGGTTATTAATGAAAATTACGGAAAACCAAAAATTCTTGGATATGAAGGTGAAGTTCCTATTTATGATATAGATGATGCTGGTAATGTAGAGATTGATGAAGACGAAGAAATTACACTTAATGAAAAATTTGTTTCAAGGAGAATTTCCCCTGCTTCTTTAATTTTTGATACAGAATGTCCTAACTATTTTGAAGATGGTAGATATATAATTGAAGAAATATCATTACCGCTTCAAGATGTTAAAAATGATAAAAAATATGATAATACATCTGATCTCGAACCATCATATATGATTAAAAGAGGTACAAACCTTTCAGATAGCGATATGGGAAAGAGTGAATATAGTGAACTTCAAGAGGATTTGAAAAGGACAACTTTATATGAAATATGGGATATTGAACATGATAAATTAAAGGTAATTGCAGAAGGACATGATAAATGGTTAAGAAATGAAGAAACTCCAATAGGTATAGAAAGGCATCCATATACATTTTTACAATATAACGATGTACCTGATGAAGTATATCCATTGTCTGATATTCGTGTATTGAAATCTCCTCAGGATGAATACAACAAATCTCGTGCTATGGAGATTATACACGCAAAAAGATATGGTAGGAAGTTTGGTTATATAGAGGGAATGATTGATGAAGATGAATTAAGTAAAGCAGAAAGTGGTGAGGATGGAACTTTCTTTAAAGTAAAAGAACTTCCATTGGAAAAAGTTATTGAACCAATGCCAGATGCTCCATTGGATCAGGCTGTATATGTTGGTACACAAAATTCAAAAGCAGATTTTGATAGACTTGCAGTTACGAATGAATTTGATCGTGGTGTTGTTGAAAGGAGAAAAACTGCCTATGAAGCGAGTAAGATTTCTGGTTCATCTGATTTAAGAAAAGAAGATAGACGCGCATTAATTGAAGATTTTATGGCGGAAACTGGCAACAAACTTCTTCAATCAATGCAAGCTAACCTATCTCCGCAAGAGGCTGTTCCTATTGCTGGAAAAAATCGTGCTATTAATTGGGCGACTATTGATAAGACAAATCTTGAGGGTGAGTTTAATGTAAGAGTGGAAGTTGGAAGTATGACTGCAAAACTTCCAGAACAAGAGAGACAAGAGTTTGTTGGATTTATGCAGTCATTGTCTCAGTTTCCACCAGAAATGATACAAAAGAAATTGAACCTTGATTCGCTTCTTGAAGCAGTTCCATCAATGTTTCCTGCTCTTGAGGATATCAATTTACTTAATTCTCCAGAACAACAGAAACAGATCGAGGCACAACAAGCACAGATGAAACAGTTGCAAATGATGCTGGAAGTTGCTAAAATACGTGGTGGTA
>JBBACM010000046.1:3762-7421 GCA_041657045.1 Minisyncoccota bacterium | reverse complement strand
AATTAGATGCTGAAATAAAGGCTGCAAAAGAATTGGAGGCTAAACAGGAAGCTGAAAAGAAGGCCGCCGCCGCACCGGATAAAGATAAGTTATTATCATTCGTTTCCGGTTTATCCATGCCTGCAATGTCACTTACAACTGCATACGGGCAAATTACCGAAAAGGTAATTCGGGAAAAGTTTGAAGGCTTCAAAGAATGGGCTGTAAAAGAAATCAACAAAACTCAAAACTCTTTAAATCTATAATTATGTCAGGCGTCAATAGAGTTATTTTAATCGGAAACCTGGGTAAAGACCCGGAAGTAAGAAGCCTCGAAGGCGGCAATAAAGTAGTTAATTTCTCCCTCGCAGTTGGCGAAACATACAAAGACAAGCATGGTGAAAAGCATGAATCAACAGAATGGTTTAATATCGTTCTATGGCGCGGACTTGCTGAGGTCGCTGAAAGTTATCTGAAGAAAGGTGCTACAATCTACATCGAGGGTAAAGTTAAAACCCGTGATTGGACGGATAAGGATGGCAATAAGCGATATATTACCGAGATTGTAGGGGATAACCTGGTAATGCTTGGAGGGCGCAAAGAATCAAACGAAACGAAAGCCGAACCGCCAGAACCTTCAGCTGACTATTCCCAGGACTCAATGAAAAACAGCGGCGGGAGTTATAGCCGGGAGGAAATCCAGGACGACACGCCGACGGATACGGACGGTTTACCTTTTTGATCTATGAAAATCCACGTTATAAGAACGGATTTTGCGTTATTTCCAGCCGGTGAATTGGATGCTGAAAAGCTGAAGAAGATCAAATCCGGTGAGGTTCTGGAAGTCGATATTAAAAAGGCCAGGAATTATCAATTCCATCGTAAGTTTTTCGCCCTTTTAAATTTAGGCTTCGAGGCGCAAAATTCGTTCACTTCTTTTGATTGGTGGAGAGAATATATTACCATGAAAGCGGGGTTCTTTGAAAGCTGCAAGGCTCCAAACGGTGAATTTATGTACCGTGCCAAAAGTATTAGTTTTGAGAATATGGATGACTTCGAATTTTCAGAACTTTATAAAGCCGTTTCACAGGCTATAATTGAGGTCTGCCATATTACACAAAAACAGTTAGAAGATAATTTACAACTTTTTGTTTAACCTATAAAAATCAAACCATGAAAACGGTTAAAAAAAATGTTTATTACTGCGATTTCTGCAAAAAAAGAGGATTATCAGCATCCTCAATGAGTAAACATGAAAAACATTGCACCGCTAATCCTAATCGAATTTGTAGACTTTGTGAAAATAGTTTAAATATTGGTGAAATTGTAACGGAGTTAAAGAAGCGATTTGTTATAAAACAAGTTACTTTATCTGGCTCACAATATTTTGAGGGCGAAATGGATATAGAGGTTGTAGAATGGATTGGTGAACCTATTACATTTGGCGAAGTTGAAAACATTGCAGAAAATTGCCCTAATTGTATGCTTGCAATTATCAGGCAAACAGGATTGAGCCAACATCCTTTTGATAATGAAATTGGAATTAATCAGTTCAATTTTAAATATAAAGAATATTCATCTTCTTATTTTGCTGACAAACAAAGAGATAATTATAATGATGGATATATGTAAATCAATTAAAACTGAACCATGAAAAACGTATCTACATTTGAAACCATAATAGCTATCTTTTGCGGGGCGTGGGCTTTAATCTTCCTGGTTTACCTATTCATCCGTGCCTTTAGCCGGGCGCAATATGCCAAACGGCAAAACACTGAAATCTACGACAGTGAAATTCAAGAAAAACATTACTCAAATAAGAAATAATGAACGAATCGCAGAATAAACAGGTATTGACTTGGCTCAAATCCGGGCAAAGTTTAACCAACTTCCAGGCAGCGTCTTACTTCTCAATTTACCGCCTTTCGGCTCGAATCTACGACCTCCGCAAACGTGGCAACAATATCAAATCAGAGCTGGAATTTGACGGGAGTAAACATTGGAGTAGATATTTCATGAAAAAAAGTGAAAAATAATTAGGTTGTATTAAAATAATTCCTATCTTTACAGTGCTAATCCGTAAACAATGAAATTAAAAGCCTCGATTGGTCACAATGCCACAAGTGAGATACCCTCACAGCGGATTAGCCTTTGTGATCTTTCGAGGTCTTTTCGTATGAAAGAAATTAAACTTACAAAAGGTCAGGTAGCATTAGTGGATGATGAAGATTTTGAATATCTGAATCAGTGGAAGTGGTGTGCACTAAAAAATAAGCATACGTTTTATGTGACACGTGGAATTAATCATAAATTAGAAAATGGTAAAATATATAAAGAATATATTTATATGCACCGCCTAATTTTAAATACACCAAAGGGTTTATGCACGGATCACATTAATCACAACGGGTTAGATAACCGGAAGGAGAATTTAAGAATTGTTACACAACGAGGTAATATGCAGAACTTGAAATTAAAACCTAAATATGTTGGAATATGGAAAAATTATAACAAGTATGTAGCCTCTTTGCGTATAAATGGCAAACATAAATATCTTGGAAATTTCAACACACCTGAAGAGGCACAGGAAGCATATTATAAAGCGGCAAATGAATTGGATAATAATATTTTAAATTCTATTTATTCACTAATCCAAAATTAATAACTATGAATATAGACATAGATGATTATTTAGAAGAGGCTTCAAATGAGTGCTTATTTGCTGAATGCCTGAAAAGGTATAAGGAACTGAAAAAAGATCAGAAGGTATTAAGCCAAAGAAAGTATAGCGAATTTGAAGATATGATCTTTGAGGTTTTGGAAGACAATAATGAAAATGAGGGCTGGCCCCGAATGAAAACACTGGCAGACCTCGAAAAAAGACAGGCCATAAAAGACAACTGGAATCATTTTACCGGATCAACTTCTAATCCTTATTATCAGCGTTACCGGCAATTGGTCGTCAAACACGCTGCCAGACCTGTTTTAAAAGCTATGAAGAGTTGCCTGAAATATGATCCTGAAGTATCTTTTTGCAACGATCAAAGACAGGAATTTGTCAGGGTGAGATACCTGGCCTGTTACTTATTGAAAAATCATACTGAAATGAGCTTAAATCAAATCGCATTCATTATTTCAGGTGGGGTTAATCAGATATTCGATCATTCAACGGTCGTTCATGGTATCCGATCCATTGAGATGAAAATAGAGATGATCGGTACTAATGGAAATCGCAGGCCGGTATGTAAAGAAACCTTTGAACTCATTGAAAATATAAACCATGAAATCGAATCACTCCCTATTCCTTGAAATACGCACATATTTGAGGGTGCTTATTTTCCTGTTTGCATGGATATTATTTTTAACGGTTCTAAATTTATTGTAATAGCTTAATATAGACTCATTCTTAATGAATTACGTTTTAACTTTGTAGAAACCAAAAAGCCATGAATGATTACGCTACTTTTTTAAAATCCAAAAAATCACGAGTTCAATCCGTAGGTTTTGAAATTGATCGAAGCCTGTTAATTCAGTTAGCGATTTACCCGGCCCTGGGTATCCCTGTTAAATTCAATCAAAACCTGATCATAACAACGGTGTTTACTTTGGCCTCCATTGGGAGGGGGTATGTAATTAGACGAATGTTTAATTTTATTAAGACCAAATCTAAATAAGATGAA
>JBBACM010000046.1:0-3752 GCA_041657045.1 Minisyncoccota bacterium | reverse complement strand
TCCAAAAAATCACGAGTTCAATCCGTAGGTTTTGAAATTGATCGAAGCCTGATTAATCCTATGTTATTCGAATTCCAGAAAGATATTGTAAAATGGGCAATTCTTAAAGGCCGGTGTGCTGTCTTTGCTGATACCGGTTTAGGAAAAACATTGATTCAGTTGGAATGGGCAAGGATTATAAATAAAACCGCTTTGATCTTTGCGCCTCTTTCTGTATCACGTCAAACCATTAGAGAGGGTAAAAAGATTAATGTTAATGTAACCTACATTAGAAATTCATCTGAAATCACTGAAGGTATTTTTATTACCAATTATGAAAATATTGATAATTTTCAGGATGCTAAAATTGGGGCTATTATTTTAGATGAAAGTTCAATCCTAAAATCCATTGATGGCTCGACCAGGAGGAAGTTAATCAAATATTTCAAGCCGGTGCAATATAAATTGTGTTGTACTGCTACACCTTCGCCAAACGATTATACAGAATTAGGCAACCATGCAGAATTTTTAGGAGTGTGTTCAACTGCCGAAATGTTATCTACATTCTTTGTAAATGGCAATCGTACCAGCGAGGCGTCTTACGGGGATATAGTTGTAAGAATAAAACATTCAAATAAGCACGGCACGGAATGGAGGCTTCGTTATCATGCTCAAAAAGAATATTTCAGATGGTTGAGTTCCTGGGCTATGGCTATCCGCAAGCCTTCAGATTTAAGTTATGAAGACAATGGATTTAAATTGCCTCCACTACTGATTAATCCTATTATTGTGGATGCTGATTACGTACCTGAAGATGAATTATTCTTTACCGGATTAAAGGGATTAAACCAACGGGCTTCCATTCGCCGGCAAACAAGCGGATCAAAAATAGATAAGATTAAACAATTAACTGAAAATGGCGAACAATGGTTAATTTGGTGCGGTCTGGATTTAGAGAGTAAATTATCTAAAAACAACCTACCTGATGCTATTGAAGTAAAAGGATCTGATTCGCCTGAATTTAAGGCTCAAGCCTTTGAAGACTTCCAGGATTTAAAAACACGGATATTAATCACAAAGCCTAAAATAGGCGGTTTTGGGATGAACTTTCAAAACTGTCATAATATTATCTTTTTTGGCTTAAATGACTCCTGGGAAACTTTTTACCAGGCAATAAGGCGGTGTTATCGCTTTGGCCAAAAATACCCGGTTAATGTTTATATTATCATTTCAGATATTGAAACTCAAATCTATGAGAATATCAATAAGAAAGCTGAAATGGCCGAAAGAATGATGAACGGATTAATTAACGAAGTAAAAATATATGAAATGGAAGAACTTGGTAAAGAAGTGAAATCAATCAATACCGATTACGAAACCAAAGAATTTAAATCGGATAATTTCGAGGCTTATTTAGCCGATTCCTGCGAAAAACTAAAGGAATTTAAAGACGAGTGTATTGATCTTTCTGTATATTCTCCTCCTTTTGCAGACCTTTACACGTATTCAGCAACCGAGAGGGATTTAGGAAACTCGAAAGACTGGAATGAATTTTTTGAACATTATCAATTTATCATTTCTGAACTCTTAAGATTGACTAAGCCGGGGCGGGTGTCCTGCGTGCATACATCTGACATACCAGCGATGCAAATGAAAGATGGGTATATTGGTGTCCGGGACTTTCCTGGGGCTGTTATAGAGGCTCACTGCAAGGCAGGATGGACATTCTATGGTAGGGCTATTGTAACAAAGAACCCGCAAGCGCAAGCTATAAGGACAAAGGCAAAAGGATTATTATTTACCCAGCTTCGCAAAGATTCATTAGCAAGCCGACCGGCATTATTGGATCATATTTTGATCTTTAAGAAACCAGGTGATCCGGCTGTTGAATGTAAACCGGTTGAACATGGAGAAATTGATAATGAACTTTGGATTGATTGGGCTGGCGGGATCTGGAATAATATCCATGAATCCGATACTTTGCAATATACAACCGCACGGGATAAAGATGATGAAAAGCATATTTGCCCGCTTCAGTTAGGTACGATTGAAAGGTGTATAAAACTATACACAAATCCTGGTGAATTGGTTTTAACTCCATTTGGAGGCATAGGGAGTGAAGGTTATCAGGCTGTCAGGTTTGGCAGGCGGGCAATACTGATCGAACTGAAACAATCCTATTTCAGAATATTGCTTGAAAATATGAAAAAGATTGAACACGAAATAAATATTCCTGATCTTTTTACAGATGCAAACGAAACGCTTTAGCCTGATCGAGGCTATAACCAATACCTTAGCCGGGTTTATCGTAAGCCTGTTAATTCAGTTAGCGATTTACCCGGCCCTGGGTATCCCTGTCAAGTTCAGTCAGAACCTGATTATAACAACGGTGTTTACATTGGCCTCAATAGGGAGAGGGTATGTTATAAGACGAATGTTTAATTTTATTAAGACCAAATCTAAATAAGATGAAAGCGAATAAAACTTTTTGGGAAGATGTTACAAGGGCAATAGTCGCTGCCATTTTAGCGGGTGGGATTATCCTTTTAGTAGTAACAATGTTTTCATCCTGCGCCATGATAGAGCCATACGAACCCGAATACGAGCAACTCTCAGCAGTAGGAATGAAGCGAGCCTACAAAGACTATAGGCAAGCCTGCAAGCGAGGTGAAACGGATGACACGTTTATAGGCTGGCTGAATAACGATAGCGGGAATGAGGTGTATCTATCCGGGGAGTGCTTTACTGAGAATGATTCAATAATTGAATGTGATACTTTAATCTACTGGATAAAGGAATGAAAAATATAGTAAGTTACGGGGGCGGAACGCAGTCAACTGCATTAATTTTGATGGCACTGAACGGTGAATATAATTTACCCAGGCCTGACTTCGCTGTTTATGCCGACACAGGTGGGGAACCTGAATTTATTAATGAGTATGTGACGTATTTCATTAAACTGGTTAAAGACACTTTCAACTTTGATATTTACATAGTTCAATATAAAAATGGATTATTAAGGCAATTGGTTGATGAACCGATTAAGATAAGTAAATCAGGTAAAAAATACATATCATCAAATCCGCCTTATTTTACTTTGGCAAAAGACGGTTCTAAAGGGATGATGCAACGGCAATGCACTACCGATTTTAAGATTAATCCAATTAAGAGGTTTATAAAATCTAAAATAGGGAATGAAATATATAATCTTTGGATTGGTATTTCATTTGACGAGCGAAGCCGGATGAAAGTTAGTTCAATAAAAAACAGAACTAATTACTATCCTTTAGTTGATAATTTTATTAGCCGCTTAGATAGTATTGATTACACTCGGAAATGGGGTATAAAAATGCCTCAAAGATCATCCTGTTATTTTTGCCCCTTTCATTCAAATAGATATTGGGAGTGGTTAAAAGAATATCATCCTACTGAATTTAATAAGGCTTGCGGATTTGAAAAAGCTATACAAAGCAGGACAACCGATTATCAGGAAACTAAGTTATTTTTACATCGATCCTGCAAGCCCTTAAATGAGGTTCAATTCTCAGATAAAGATCAGTTAAATATGTTTCCTGAATTAATTGATGAATGTGGGGGTGAATGTGGGATTTGACGGTGATTCACTTATATACTGGATAAAGGAATAATTTAGAATCGTTCCAAATAACCATTGACAAAAATAATTGCCGAAATGTTAGGAATTAAGAAATAATGTTTATCTTAGCCGAATCAATTGACACTGATACCATGTCTGCAAAATCTAAAAAAGAACC
>JBBACM010000045.1:0-7553 GCA_041657045.1 Minisyncoccota bacterium | reverse complement strand
AAACACACCCGTTTGTACACGCCGATTCATTGACGGTATAATTTATAACAATTTTGTTTTCGTCCCATTCTAACACATTTGCTGTAGTATTTAATGAGTAAACTGTAGTATCAGCAGTGATATTATCTGCGGGTACAGTGTCGGCACCCCCGGACACCCAGTTTAAAAAATCATCTAATGGGTTCGCCGCCACCGGTACTGCCAGGAATGACAGTATTAATATAATCGCCAACAATCTTTTCATTTAAACATCCCGCGCCTCGTCAGATACGCCTCGTAACTTTCCCCACGATTCTTTTTTCTCATTCCCTTCCATGCTCTCAAAATAAAACCATCCATACCAACAACGTGTCCGTGTCTTGTGAATGAAATCTCTCCAGCTTCCTTCATTTCTTGTAAAAGTGCTTCATCAATAGGAGTTCGGATAACATGCTTTTTTGTCATAGTTGTATAATAATATGGCTGATTGTTTATATAGTTATCTATTAGAAAAAAAGTTAAACCACATCTTCTATTACTGGAGACCAGAGAAAAAAGAATGCAACAACTAAACAAAATGCGAATACGATAATATTTCCCACCGGGTCATATGTATTGTGGAACTCAACTGGAGCAACGCTCCACGTTGTAGGATTATAAATTACAAAGTTCGTGTAGATAGAATCCACAACCCCACTCATAATAGTTGAAGCAATTGACGAAACTATTAATGGTAATCCCACTATAAAAAGGAGTTTTGTTTTAACATCACTTCTACGAATAGTATATGCTGATATCAATTTACTCCCGCCTATTTTTTATACCACAGAATGTTGAAAGAATCCTGCTTGAAAGTGTAGGCTTATCCACACCACTCTCTGCTCCACCATTATACTTCAAAAACGTTGTAGGTCTTGCCATTGCTCTTGCTTTTGCAGCAATATCATTTCCTTTCATTTGTAATGATCCTCCACAATCTTCATAACGTTAGAACGCGAGAACTCCGGGTGCTCACGCTTTTCACTGGCATACATTCTCTTGAACTTTGTAGTCTTTGTATCAATCCATATACCTTTACGGTTCTTGACAAATCCTGATCTATCTACTACTGTCCACGCTTCGCGCGCACACCTCTCTTTGGTATATTCCGGGTGGCGGGTACGCAGATCCTCATAGACATTTTTAAGAATACGCTTCCCCCTTGCTGGTAGATTACCAGATGGGGGTGGGATATGTTTTGTGCCGGGCATTTTAAAACCCGTCAAAAAGATGAGATGCTTTCTTCCTCTGCCACGGCTTCGCAGCTCGCGCTGCAGGTTGCTTTGACTTCCTATTCAACTTACTCGGTGATCTTCGTTCATATGCTTTAACCTTAACAATGTGAATTGCCATAATCAAATCCTCGCATAAACGTTATACTTCCACCCTTCTTTTTCGTGAAGTGCTTTCTGTCCTAATATAGTAAGTGCGTGAACCTTTGCTCGCGCCACTTTCAAAGATCGTACAGTGCTTACGCGCTTGTACCTGATCCCACCAATCGTTTCAAAACTTTCTTTCCTCATTGTCTTACTCCATCACATTACTATGTGATAGAGAGAAATTGTTTTATGAATAGAAATAGTTTGCGGTCAGGAATTTTAAAAAAATTTATCAGAACCCCTATGTCATCATATATGGTGGATATTGGCTATTTTAAACGCACGCACAAAAACAATCATTAATGGACAAATTTGTACACTGATGAACAAAAAAGTTGTTCATTGATGTATAGATATGGTCAGTGATGTACAAATTTGTACGTTGGACACCGGTTTTTGACATACCTTCACTGTTTCTTAATAATATATATATGTGCGGCGCTCTACTCCCACACTGTATTAGTGCTTTTTACTCAACACCCCCATCCTTTTTACAATATAGGTGCGATAATTAAATTATAAACGAGCAGGAAATAAATATACACACATTCGTCCATCAATGGACAAAAAAGATCATTGCTGCGAATATCTGTCACGATCTATGTAATAAATATAAACGCACACAAGCATAATGTAGACGAAAGCGCACTTTTTGATTACAGTGGGTGGATTTCAAGTCCATACCATTTGTTATACCAACTGGTATATCATTTGATAATCAACTGCTATACCAAAAGGTTTATCATTCAATGTATCATAACATACATCTATGTCCAGCAATGCGACAGACAAGCACATTGTAAGAGCCGTCTTTGACGTGAAGTTCCTACGGGAACTCGCCTCTCACAACGATATACACTATGATGAGCACACCGGGAAAGTCCATGGATTAGAAGCGGGAGTTAGGAGATTGTTTGAATGGAGACAAGCACGTTTAAAAAGGGATATGGATGTTTTATATCCGCAGAGCAGACCGCGCGATCCGCCTTCACCCGGTCCTGTACCTGCAAAAGAACTCTATGATATGTCTATTATGAAGAAGGAGAACTGACTATGATAACAAAGACCAAAGTTACAAAGTGGATGGCAACTGATGGAACTATTGAATGGTTTGAGCAGAAGCATTGGATCGTAAAAGCCGGGTTCGTTATGTTTGGTGTATTCACCTGCCTAACTGCTATGCTTGTTGTGATACCACCCACCAATGGTATGAGTTTGTTTATAGTGAATACTTATGGTTACTTCTCATTGGCCGGGTTTATTATTAGTGCTCCGATATTCCAGCATTACCAAAAGCCGGTGAAAGCGATTAGTAAGAAACATTAATCTTTTTTGTTTTATATTAGTTAGATAATTTATTATTAGTAACATTATTATTAGTATTATTTACAACAACAACAATAGGATGGTGTGTTTCCAGTTGAAATCCACGTCGTGTGATCGTCCTTGATTTTATTTACTTTTATTACTTTTATTACTTATTTAACTTATTTAACTTATTTAACTTATTAGAATTGGTATATAAAGGAACCAATAAACAAAAATGAAAGAGTGATAAAAAACATAAAAAGATAAGAAATATTGAAAAAGTTGAAAAAGAAAAACGTTATATATGTGGACAAAAAGTAAACGTTTTTAACTTAACAGTAAACCAATTTATATTAACTTATACATGGTTCTTGGTTTTCCTCTTCCTTTCTGTTCAATTCTTTTTTCATCAATTAAGTTATCTTCTTTCATATCACGTATGAGATCATTCCACACTCTCCCATATTTCTTAACAGTGTCTTGTAGTTCCTGCTTTGATACCCAGTCGCCGGCGTCTGATAATGCTTTTATCACCATAGAGTTCGAACCGCCATTGTTTGTAGCTACCATTTTTATAACCTTCCTATAATTGTGAAAGAACCGTTCTGTCCATTCTATAGCAACTTTCGCTGCCCAGTCGGGTATAACAACCCGATAGTATTTTGTGGTAGTTTTTATTCCATTATCATCAACTTCCGTTTTTGTGTTTGCTTTTATATATTCAAAAAATTCCATAGATCCTATGGTAAGCAACATGGCCAACTTCCTGCAGTGTTCGTAAGATCTTGTTATTCCTCCACCTATCAAACTACCAACGTTTTTATCTTCTGATAATTTCTGTCTGCTTTTCAGTTTCCATTCGTTGAGGATTTCGTTCTCGTGGAATAATATATCCTTGTCGTTTGTGAGATGATATAACTCGGATATTCTATTAAGAATACCATTATATTCTTCCATTTCCTTTACAGTGCGTTCCCTATCTTTATATACTTCCTTTCTACGATTTGGTATAACAAACATGGGTCTTTGATATAATCCACTGTCAAAATCATTATACCCAGTAGTATTTTTGAGGAAACTTTCAGGAGTTGTAAACCAACACATCCCCACGTGTGGATGCTCGCACTTCTTCGTTCCCCCACCGGTAACTTCACCATTCTTGTTCTTTTTCTCAACTGTAGTTCTACTCAACGTCTGATGTGAATACGTTAATAATATATTTTCTATCATTTCTGAAGCATAATCTCTTTTTGTCAATTTCATAATACTGCTGGCTTCGTCTATTAACCAATATCTTATATTTCTTTTACTCATTTCATCCACATAACTCTCGGGTGTTATTTTATCCGATAGTAATGCGGGCTTGTTCAAATCTATGATTTCGTTATAAATTCCTTTTATTAGATTGGTTGTTGTACTTTTACCGGATTGCCCGGCAGTACCTATGTTAAATAACCACGCGTTGTTGTGTACCTTTCCGAATGACGGGTTCATGTATGCTGGTGTTACAAACGATAAGAACGAAAGAATATTTGCCATATGATATTCCGGATATGCGTCTTGAACTTTACTTGCATATTTTACATATTGTATTACTATATTATCATCCGGGATATTATCATAAGAGAATACTGCGTCGTTTTCATCAATTGCGTCCTCTTTTGCTTCAACTGTAATAATTTCCGGTTTATCCTTCTCTGTTGTGTTTTTCATAAAGTCTTCCACCCACTCCGTGTCTAACTTATCCGGATTTATCCACCCGTCTGCTTCACGCGCCTTATACATTTCAGACCATTTGCCATCAAGACAACCTCTACCTGCCTTATCACAAGATATTATATTTCGTTCAATGGCATAAGCGACGACTGCGGTATCACCAGTATTACAATGCTCACATTTCCATACGCCTTTCTTCAGATTAACGCGATAATTAGTTCCTGTTTTACTTTCGTGCCACCGGCTCGCCCCTATAATTTCATCCCCACTCGTTGTGAGTTTACCAATAGGCATAAACATATCCATTGATAATCCGAAGTATGCCGCACTATTTTTCTCCGCGACCGGGCTTTTATAAATCTTATCAACGGGTTCTTCTTTATGTTTAAGAAGAATGAAAGACTTGTAATATTCCACAATCTCTGCGAATGGCATATACAAAATATCAGTACCTTCGTTAAGCAATTCATAAGCATTGCCTTTCGGGTGAATTGAAGAAGGACCAACACAATAAGATCCCTTCGCTTTAATGTGTCCTACGTTAGTATTCCTCTTTCCCTTCTCATCAAAGAGCGTCGGGTGAAGCATAGGAATAGTCCAGCCTTTATCGGTACGGATATAATAATGATTACCTATTTGTGATCCAGAGCGCGCGCGGAGTGTCTTACCGATAACCGGATGCTTCATTGAATACTCTACCATTTCCGGGGTATCAACTTCAATAATGATCGCCGTCTCACTACCTATAACACCGTAGTTACCGATCCCTTCATAGTGCGTGACTTCACCACTAATTTTATTCACGCGGTCTGTGGACTGGTAATTATTAATCCAACTCCTAATAGGAGCGTCATTTGCCGAGTAATTTTTAATTGACCATTTCTCTGACGGCAATTTTGACTTTGGTAGAATGTTTAAAAATCTATACCCCACATCTATGAGACACTTTGGTATAGTAACCTTTATCTCTGTTGAACGCATAATAGTATTAATCAATTTTTCTTCGGTTGGGTTTTCCCCGCTGGTCACGGGGACTACTATTGTTGTCATTGTGTAATCACGCTCTCTTTTGAAATTCCCATTCTCTTAAACATTTCATCAACGGTTATTGCCTCATATGGATGGCAGTGTTCGTTCCACACACCTGTTGTGAAACCCGATATATCACCAGTGTAACAACCCCCGGAATCAATTGGTTTGCATATCGGGAAGTCCCATTGGCGAAGGTGGTATATTTCATACTCGCGGATCTCCTCTCCGGTTTGTTTACCAACGGACTGCAACATAAGTGTGTATCCTACAAAGACATCGTGTTTTCTCCCAATGTATTTTTTCGGTCGCGTCCCATTGTAATAACGTTCTTCCCTTACTCTAACATACGTTGCTCCTTTCGGAAGTTCATAGAACTTTGATTTAATCAGTGCTGGCATTCTTACTCCTCCTTCTTAACATACTCAATCTTAACGCTTTCAAGGAAGTCCGTCCCCTTCATTCCCGATTTGTGGGCAACCTTTAATGCGTATTCTTTGAACGTTACTGGCACTTTCATAAGAACCCTTCTAATCTCTGCTTTTGGTCTACCAACTTTTCCTTGCATAGATATCAGTTATACTCATTTCTATTTATACCTTTCGGTATATCTGTTATTGTTATTGTAAATGTTACTATGATAAAAAAATAAGTTCTCTCTACAACCAACACAACTTATAGTGGAAGCGGTGAAAGCAGCGCGCGCGGTAGTTGATCATTATTCCATCTCCATAATCCAGTTGCCTTCAAGTTCTCTACGAACCATATGCCCACCAATCTCAACGTCACCATATACAAGTTCAAACGTCCGTATGATATTACCATCCGGAACCTTTGCGAGATACCTTAACAAGTCCGTAGTGTATTCCCTCATCTCTTTTACATCCTCTGCCATCACGGTCTTAAATCCAGCAAGCATATAGCGATCGTGGTAGTCCTCACAGCAGGGGGCCATCATAACCCGGTCCATCTTACCATCTTCTGTGGGCTTCGTCATATAGTCAAACTTATATAGTTTCTTCACATCAATTAGTGGTGAGTAGAGTTCGTGGTTGCGCTCACTCCCATATACCTTTAAAAATTTCGTCATTTTTTATACCTCCTTATAATCTGGATCTGGTGATTCTCCATTGGTCTGCGTTTCATAATACCATTTTGAATATGCCTCTTCACCGGCATATTTCAATATCACATTTCCTAATAGTCTACAACCCTCTTCTGATAATCTGTCTGCCTCTTCCGCGTTCATCTGCGCGTCATACAATTCTGCAGCGTAGTCGTGCTCCATTTGTTTCAGCGGTTTCAATTTCATATATCTTACCGCCTCTTCAAGGTAGTCTGTGGATTTCATATTACTTTCTTTAGCCGCCCACATGATCTGCTTATACATTGGTTCTGGTATTCTCATGTGTATTCTCCTTACTAGCTTTGCCTTTCTTCCAACTTTGTTTGTCATTCCTTTCATCTCCAGCGAAGTCTTAACAAACCTCGCCACATACCTATACGCGCTTATTCTATTTATAGTTAACGTTAACTGTTATTAGTATTAATATTATTATTATGAAAATATTTTAAACAATTACTATTATGTGTTAATTTACCAATATATCTTTAAAAAAAGAGTTATCTTTTCTTTGATCCATAAGGCGCGCGCTTTTTAATAGGCTGTTCCTTATCATCTGTAGACGCGCGGCTTCGTTCCAGAACTTCCATAAGATCATCTTCGTTGTTGTCACCAATATCTATCTTTACATCGGGCAACGGGTCTGCGCGCGTTTTCTTCTCATCCCACATCTTCCTATACCTCTTCAATGTGTTATACCCACACCCCAGTTCAATGGCGATATCCTTATAGTTCATCCCGCGTTCAACCATACTGTTAACTTCGTTCTCATCAGGTGTGGTAGTCAACCGCGCGCGCGCCACTGGTTGAAATCCATCCACCAGTGTGAAACTGTTCTTTGTTCGTTCGATTCTAAAATCCACACCGCATTTAATAATAACGGTCGTTTCACTGCCTTCCGTCTTAACATCAGTAATCATAGTAATCATTCTTCCTGTCTCTACCTTTTCCATCCTTTCAAATACTCAACCATATCCCGG
>JBBACM010000044.1:0-8039 GCA_041657045.1 Minisyncoccota bacterium | reverse complement strand
ACAATCCGTGGGGAATATTAATCTTACTGATATTTATATTTATCCTAGCAATTATTGGAATTATTCCGACTTAAACAAAGAGACCGCACAATTGGTCTCTTTTATGTTTAATTCGCTTAATCTGGATAGTAGCCTTTCTTTTTTAGTCGTAACTGTTATAATATATTTAAGATTATAATTTAAAAAACATATGAAGGGATACGTTGTTAATATCGAAAAAGTTTCAAAAGAAAATAGCAATTTTCGAACAGTTTTATATACCGCCAAACACAGTCAATTAGTGGTTATGAGTCTTTTGCCAAATCAAGATATTGGAGAAGAGGTTCATACATTAGACCAGTTTATTAGAATCGAAGATGGAGTCGGTAAGGCAGTTCTTGACGGAGTCGAGCATAATATTGAAACAGAATGGGCAGTGGTCATTCCTGCTGGAACAAGGCACAATATCATCAATACTTCTCCGGATAAAGAAATGAAGCTGTACACTATTTATTCTCCTCCAGAGCACAGGGATGGGATTATTCACATAACCAAGGAGGATGCGATGAATGATAAAAGCGATGAATTCGACGGAAAAACAAGCGAATAAGAGGTTGCTTTTTGTCCGTTTTTGAGGTAAAATACAGGGGTAAGAATATGGATTTTTCTGAACTAAAAAACAACGCAGAAAAGGAGTTGGACAGAATTGCTAATTCAAAAGAGCTAAAGGAGTTTTCTGATAAATATTTAGGCAAAAAAGGCGAAATCAGAAAGCTTTTTTCGTTTGTTAAAGATTTGGCTTTAGAAGAGAAGAAAGTCTTAGGCCAGGAAATTAATGAATTTTCCAGAGTTTTAGAAGAAAAAGTTGCTGAATTTGAAAAAGAACTGAAGAAAGAGGAAAGAGAAAAAAGAGAAGAAGGAGAGAAGGTAGATATTTCTACTCCAGGAAAAACGATTGAGATGGGGCACTTGCATCCTATGACTCAGGTAAAAAGAGAAATAGAAAATATTTTTGAATTAATGGGCTTTTCTATTGTCGAAGGTCCGGAAATTGAAGATGAATGGCACAATTTTGACGCTTTGAATATTCCGAAAGGACATCCGGCCAGAGATGCGTTGTCCCTTGGAAAAACTTTTTATTTAAAAGACGGGAACGTTATGAGAACGCAGACATCTTCTGCCCAGGTGAGATACATGAAAAAGATTAAGCCGCCGATAAGAATCATTGTTCCGGGTAGAGTCTACAGATACGAAACAACCGATGCTTCCCACGAAATTAATTTTTACCAAATCGAAGGCTTATTAATTGATGAAAATATTTCCGTTGCAAACTTAAAGGCCGTTTTGCAAAGATTTTTGGAACAATTTTTCCAGAGAAAAGTTGAGATAAGATTAAGGCCGAGCTATTTTCCCTTTACCGAGCCGAGTTTTGAAATTGATATGCGCTGTACTGTTTGCGAGGGAAAAGGATGTTCATCCTGCAAGAGAACAGGCTGGGTTGAAATATTGGGAGCTGGGATAGTCCATCCGAATGTGATTAAGAATGGGGGATTAGACCCTAAAAAATACAAAGGCTTTGCTTTCGGACTTTCGATTGACCGCCCGACAATGATGAAATACAAGATTAACGACATCAGATTGTTTCACAGCGGAAACCTTAAATTCTTAAAACAATTTTAAAATGATAGTTTCATATAATTGGCTAAAATCTTTTTTTAACAGTCAGCTGCCTGAGCCCAAGAAATTGGCCGAGATTTTGACTATGCATTGTTTTGAAGTTGAATCGATTGAAAAAAAGGGGACCGATTGGATTATTAATATTGACGTCTTGCCGGACAGGGCTGGAGACTGCTTGTCTCATTTAGGAATTGCAAAAGAACTGTCGGCGTTGTTGAATAAGAAGATTATTCTTCCCGCAATTAAAATTAAAGAAAATAAAGAAAAAATAAAGGACTATCTTTCGATCAAAGTTGAAGATACAAAAGATTGCAGGAGATATACGGCGAGAGTTTTAAAGAATGTTAAAGTCGGACCTTCTCCGAAATGGCTACAAGAAAAACTTTCTGCCTGCGGAATGAACTCTATTAACAACGTCGTCGATGCAACCAATTACGTCATGCTTGAAACAGGGCAACCCCTACATGCTTTCGATTATGAAAAAATTTCAAAAGAAATTATTGTTAGGAGAGCTAGAAAAAGAGAAAAAATTCTAACTTTAAGCGAAAAAGAGTACGTTTTAGACGAAAACATTCTATTAATTACCGATACTGAAAAACCTTTAGCCTTGGCTGGAATAAAAGGAGGCATGGGTTGTGAAATTACAGAAAAGACTAAGACAATTGTTTTGGAGTCCGCCAACTTCAATCCTAAGCTTATTTCTCAGACAGCAAGAAAGTTAAACTTAAGAACAGACGCTTCTGTTAGATTCGAACAAAATTTAGATCCGAACTTAACCGAAGTGGCTATTGAAAGGGTTGCGTCATTAATTCAAGAATTAAGCGGAGCGGAAATTGTTTCGGGAATAGCCGATGTTTATAAAAATAAATTGAAACCTTGGAAGATTAAACTTGATGTTGAAAATGTAAACAATATTATAGGGATAGAAATTCCTAAAAAGGAAATAATTAAAATATTAACCAATTTGGGATTTACTGTAACTTCTTCAGGGAAAGAAGCTTTGATTATTAAGGTTCCGACTTCAAGGCAGGATGTTGTAATTCCGGAAAATCTAATCGAGGAAATAGGAAGGATTTACGGATACGATAAAGTTCCCGCTATTTTGCCGTGCTTTTCAGAACCGGCCCAAAGAAATGAGGATATCTTCTGGCAAAACAAAGCCAAAGACATTATGAAAGAATTGGGATTCACAGAAGCCTACAATTATTCTTTTATTGGAGACGAAGAAAGGGCTGTTTTTGAATTAAAAGCCGAAGAATTAGTTAATCCCGTGAGCAACTACTATAAATACTTGAGACCGACTGCGATTCCTCAGATGGCTAGAATTATTAAAGAGAATTCTAAATTTTTTAAGGAAATCGAAGTTTTTGAATTGGGAAAAATTTTTGATTCTAGAAAAGAAATGATGTATTTATCCGGAGCGATTTTAGGAAAAAACTTCGACTCGGTTAAGGGTTGCCTTAATGTTTTGTTTGAAAAATTAGGAGTGGATAAGGTTTCTTTCTCCGGTATCGAAAAAGATAATATTTGGCATAAAAACAAGACTTCTACAATCAAAGTCGGAGGAAAAATTATTGGAAAATTAGGGAGCCTGTCTTCAAATCTTGTCGAGCTTTTGATGATTGATGATGCTATTTTCTTTGAAATAAACTTTGATGAGTTACAAAAACACTGTTCTAGAAAAAAAGAATACAAGCAAATATCGTATCATCCTCCCGTATTAAGAGATATTTCCGGAACTATTTATGACGATTCAGAAATCGAAGAAGTGGCTGAAGCGATAAAAAATAGCAGTAATGAGTTATTGAAATCTGTCGAAGTTTTTGATGTTTATAAAGGTAAAGGCATCCCGGATGATAGAAAGAGCGTTTCATTTCATTTGACTTATCAATCCGACGAGAAAACCCTTGATTCAAAAACGATAGATTCTTTAATTGTCGAATTGATTAATAAATTAAAACAAACCATTAATTGGGAAGAAAGAAAATAATTAAACACATATGGCAAAAGAAAAAGAAAGTTCATATAGCGCGAAAGATATATATGTATTGGAAGGTTTGGATCCGGTAAGAAAAAGGCCGGGAATGTATATCGGTTCGACCGGACCGCAGGGTCTTCATCATTTGGTTTATGAAGTCGTTGACAATTCTTTGGACGAAGCCTTGGGAGGTTACTGTAATAAAATCGAAATTTATTTACTACCCGATAATTATGTAAAAGTTATTGATAATGGAAGGGGCATTCCGGTTGATATCCACCAAAAAACAAAGAAGTCGGCTTTGGAGACGATTATGACCACTCTGCATGCCGGAGGAAAGTTTGGAGGAGATGCTTACAAAATTTCCGGAGGTTTGCACGGTGTCGGTGTTTCGGTTGTTTGCGCATTATCTAAAAACATGAGGGCTGAGGTTTGTCGAGAAGGAAAAAAATACGCTCAAGATTACAAACAAGGAAAGCCGGTTGTAAAGGTTAAAAAAATAGGAGACTGCAGACAGACAGGAACGACTATAATCTTTGAACCTGATCCAGAGATATTTAAAGAAATCGTATTTGATAGGAAAAAACTAATTGGACATTTCAGACAGCAGGCATATTTAACCAAAGGCATTAGAATCGATTTTTATGACGAAAGGGACAAGAATGATTTATCTGAATATCACTTCTATTTTGAAGGAGGTATCGTTTCTTATTTGAAATACATGAACAAAGGGACGAAAGTCGTCCACAGTAATCCTTTTTATGGTTCGGGAGAAAAAGAAGGGATAGCTGTTGAGGCTTCTTTCCAATATTCGGATGATTACGAAATAAAAGAAGAAAGTTTTACCAATAATATTTTTACGGTCGAGGGGGGAATGCATTTAACCGGATTCAGAGCAGCTTTGACCAGATTAATCAACGACTATGCTCGCAAGGGAGGATTTTTAAAAGAATCTGAACCCAATTTGAGCGGAGACGATATCAGAGAAGGATTAACTGCTGTCGTTTCGGTAAAAATAAGGGAGCCTCAATTTGAAGGACAGACTAAATCCAAGCTGGGAAACCCGGAAGCAAGAACCGCAACCGAAGCGGTGGTGTCAGAATCTTTACAGGATTATTTAGAAAGATACCCCCAGGACACTAAAATAATTATTGAAAAAGCCGTCTTGTCATACAAAGCAAGAAAGGCAGCCAAAGCAGCCAAGGAAACCGTTTTAAGAAAAGGCGTATTGGATGGAATGTCTTTGCCGGGAAAATTATCAGACTGTACTTCTCGTACTCCCGAAGAATCAGAAATATATATTGTTGAGGGAGAATCTGCCGGAGGCTCTTCAAGGCAAGCGAGAAATAGAAGATATCAAGCTATTCTTCCGTTAAGAGGAAAGATTTTGAATATTGAAAGAGTGCGATTGGATAAAATGTTAGCCTCAGAAGAAGTTAAGAACTTGATTATAGCTTTGGGCACTGCAATTGCTGATGATTTTGATATTGAGAAATTGAGATATCACCGCATTATTCTTATGTGTGATGCTGATTCTGATGGAAACCACATTACTACCCTTTTGATGACTCTATTCTTCAGGCATTTCAGGCCGATTATCGATATGGGATATTTATATTTAGCTCAACCGCCTTTGTATAAAATACAGATGGGAAAGGAAGCTAAATATGTATATAATGATGAAGATAAAGATAAATTATTGGAAGGTCTTGGTGATAATGCTAAATTTAGTATTCAGAGGTATAAAGGTTTGGGAGAAATGAATCCCGAACAGCTTTGGGAGACAACCATGGACCCTGAAAGAAGAGTGTTATTAAGAATAACTATCGAGGATGCGATTGAGGCAGACAGGACTTTTGATATGCTTATGGGCAAAGAAGTTGCTCCGAGAAAGAGGTTCATCCAGACTTCGGCTAAGAGCGTTAAGAATCTTGACATTTAATCTTCTTTAATTTATCATCTGGAACAGAAGGAGGTTTAAAATGATTGGTTTAATTTTTATAGTTATAGGCATTGCCATACTATTGGTGTTGATTACTTATCTCAAAAAAGGAGGAAAGGATTCTCTTGCCCTTGTACTTCTTATATTTTTCGGTTTAATTCTTGTGGTCATAGGCATGGCAATCTACTATGAGGATGCCCATAGAACAGGATTGACAGCTGGTTACGGAATGCCATTAACCGAGTTACCGATTGGAAAAGAGTATCAGGTCTTGAATATCTTTAGCATAAACGACACTATATATCTCGTTATCAAAAGTGGCGAGAAAGATAGAGTCGTCTGGTATCAGACTGATAAAGTAAATGCCTCTCGCATTGAGGTGTTGGACAGGTTTTCTATGGTAAAAACACCGGATGGGGTAAGAATGAAATCCTATCCCAATTATTAATTTTGACGACCCATCGTGGTCGTCTTCTTCATATGATAGATTGACATCAATATCAATTGTTATATATTAAGTGTAAGCTCTTTAATATTTTACGGGGTAGCCAATCTGTTCATTTATGTGGATAGTTTGGCTATCCTAAAGGTAGCTGGTGATTATTAATGGAAAAAAGGCTTTGGATTAAAATCAAGAGAATTAAATTTCATTCATTTGAAAAATTCTCATGGAATATTCTGACGGGCCCAGGAGCAGGTAAGACCACGGAACATAATGATGCTTCTTTCAGTCTTAGGCTTGGAGATTTTCTTGATATAAGCGGAATTGAAATTGAACTAGACTCTCAGAGAGGCATCGTTTCTCATAACGATGCGATGACCGAAGTGCGGCTTATTGATATACCATTCATCCATCGCGGGAAAAGAATATCGAAATATTTACTTTCTGACGTTTTATCAAGAGAAATTAATACTTTCCTCAACGAAACAAACTGCAAGAAAGTAACTTCTTTCTTAAAAAAAAGAGGGATATCTCTGAAAGACTCTGAATTTTTCCAGCCAAAAGACTGGAAACACCCATTAAGAATTCCTGTGGAATTCATAGGATTGAATGGATTCAATGCTCGCGGCAAAGGAACCGTGCTTACCAATATTATGATTGGACACCACATTCTTCTATTTAATGTGCAAGTATTTCCCAGATTTGATTCTGGCGGAACCATTCTTGATGAAAAAATTATCAAAATGATTAATAATATCCTGGAAAAGGAAGATGTGAAAAAAATGCTTGATTATACTAAGGAAGTAAGCTTCTGGTACTCGACTAAAAAAATCATCGATTCTATTCCAGGATGTAATCTTGAGAAGATACCTCCAATCAGGTTCTATTAAATCGGGTGGACAATTCAATGTACCACTTTTTCTTTTAATAATTGACATTTGAGCCTCTTTTTGGTAATCTATCCATATATGAAATCTGAGAATAAATTGTCCGGTTTCTTCGCCGGGGCTTGGTCTGAAATGAAAAAAGTAACCTGGCCGACTCGACAAGAAACGATAAAATACACATTAACGGTTATCGGCATTTGCGTACTCGTAGGTGTGATTTTGGGGCTGTTTGATATATTATACATGTATTTATTGGAAAGATTTGTATTCTAAACATATATGGCAAAACAACAAATTACAAATGAAAAAAGATGGTATGTCTTGCATACATATTCAGGATATGAAGACGCAGTAGCTAAAAGTCTTACTCAAAGAATTGAATCTTTAGGCATGGAGGACAAGATATTCAACGTCATGGTTCCTAAAGAAAAAAAGATAAAGATAAGAAATGGAAAAAAGAAGACCGTTGAAGAAAAAATATACCCGGGATATGTTTTGGTTGAAATGATAGTTACTGATGATTCTTGGTATGTGGTTAGAAACACTCCCAATGTAACCGGCTTCGTCGGTTCGGGAACGGTTCCTTTGCCGGTATCGTTAGACGAAATGCTTTCTTTGAAAAAAAGAACCGATACTGAGGAACCAAAATACAAGATTGATTTCAAAAAAGGAGATGCGGTTAAAATCACTGACGGACCTTTTAAAGATTCGGACGGAAAAGTTTCCGGAATTGATAAAGAGAAAGGCAAAGTCAAGGTGTTGATTAATATGTTCGGCAGAGACACACCGTTAGAATTGGATTCATTACAAATTAAAAAGATTTAAGTATATGGCAAAGAAAGTAAAAGCGATAGTAAAATTGCATATTCAGGCGGGAAAAGCTACTCCAGCACCTCCAGTAGGTCCGGCTTTGGCATCCCAGGGAGTCAACATTGGAGAATTTTGCTCTAAATTTAACGAAGCAACCAGGGACAAGGGAAACTTTAAAATTCCTGTAGACATTACTGTTTATGAGGACAGGACATATTCAATGATAATGAAACAGCCTCCGGCTGCTCAATTAATCAAAGCTATTATCGGACTGGAAAAAGGTTCGGGAGAAGCTAATAAGAAAAAGGTTGGAAAGATTACCAA
>JBBACM010000043.1:0-8090 GCA_041657045.1 Minisyncoccota bacterium | reverse complement strand
CCATGTCAAACTCCTCTTGAGTTCCTACACAGATCACATATAATTTAAAGGTAGATATTAAAGCATTAGCCCTAACCACTTGAAACGGCGGTAAAGTGCATGAATCAGTATATTGATACTCATTGTGCGAAACTCCTTTAGAACAGGTATATTTCTGATCTGAAAGCTGATCCTCCGAATCGTACATTCTCAGACCCAATGGGAGCCCGTTTTTTAAGCTATTCATATTTCAAGTTCAATTTGAAGTTCCCTTTACAATCTATTTCTCCACTTTCTAAAAGCCCGTTGCCTAATCCGGTTTTAAAATAGCCGTTAAAGTCAACAGTAATACATAAAGGAACGGTTAATTCTACCTGTTTACGTAATCTATCATAACTGCCAAACGTAGTTAAAGCCCCGTTTACATTGCCTGTAGGTAAAAGACGACCCCACCCCCAAAAATCACGAAGCAAGTTAGCAGTGGAAAAACGGGCGTTTGGAATGGTTGTACCTGTTATTGCGCCAACGGTGTTAGCGATCCAATGAGTCCCTATGCCTCCAGCCCAGCGAAGTTCTACGTCTAATAAGGTCCAGCCTTGAGTAGGCAGGTCTTCAGCATCCTTCATGGAAATTAAATCCGTCCCCCATCCTACGGTAACGGTTCTGGTGTCGTTTCCTGTGATAGATAATTGAGGGTATTCTATTGAAGCATCGATCCAGTCGGTAAAATTAGAATAAGGGATTTCCAGTTTTTCAAATCTGACTAATGATGGTTTCGACCATTCGTAACGGTTTAGATTTTTAGTGCTTTCATAGGTTGTTAAATCCATTTCAATAACCGGGACTGAGTAAGTATAAGACAATCCTAAATCAAAGTATTTTCTATGCTCTATTCTAAAATCTCCTAAAGAGTCTATATACCAATACCCTTCAATTGTATCTCTGATCCAGATTAATAAATCTTTTAATTTCATCAGTCCCTTAGTCGCTGATTGGGCTTTGCCTGCCATGTTAGAAATCTGTTGAATCATCGTTAAATTCAATGTCCTGCCACCCATCGGGCAAGGGCTATCATTCAAAAGGTGCGATTCATAAGACAAATTGAAGAAAGTCGCAAAATATTCTATAATGGTTTTCAGTTTAATGCACCCTTTTAACCCGATAGAATCATAAGTTTCTATCAAAGTGTAATATTCGTTCAGTAAGAAAGTAGTATGCTGATAAGTTGTACACGTATTATCTAAGTACCAACGAACCCACTTGTAAACACCCGGTGAATATTCGCCCGGCGGGTCTAAAGCGGGGTCTAACACCCAATCAGGGTCAGCGGTGGGTCCTACCGTGTCGGAATTGGAATACCCTACATCCCTTCTGAAAGTGTCTGTAACTTGCCACCAGGGGTTGTTATCAATGTCATAATATAAAAAGATAGCTGAACGGGAATATAAATAATACTTGTAACCGGGTAAAACAGGATTCTCGAAATAGGAAGCCGTCCCAACCATCATCGATGCATATGTCCTTACTGAGGTTTCAAAAGGCCAGGCATAAACGTTCATGAATATATCTTCGCCCGTGTCTGGAGTTAGTACATTGCGTTCCAAGTCCATCTGATCGTAGATCGGAGTATAAATATCAAATGGTGAAGGGGTAAATTTTAACTGACATCTGTCCCGATCAACTTTATAGTCAAAGTAAGAAAAATATCCTTTCCACTTTTCCGTCCAGACACCCGCGCGTTTTTCCTGGATTTGTACGCAATACTGCAACTGAGAGCCTTCCAAAGCGATTAAAGCGTTATAGTCAGAGCCTTGTACTGAAATGTCGCCGTTAAACTTTAACCGTTTGACACTTAAAAAATCGCTGTCAGTTTCGATCTTAATTGACCATTGGGCGTTATTTGTAATCTGTCTTAATAACGAATACTGACTAAGGTCGTACTTATTAAAGTTGACTAAAACATTCTGCTTATATATTAAAAACTTGAACATCAGTTTATGTAAATCTTTTTCGTATAACCGCCTGATTTTTCAATGATAAACCCAGGCCCGTAAATCGTTTCGCCTTTTTTGCCCCTGGTATTTCGTGCGATTTCATCTAAATGCTTGGTATAATCCAATTCTTTCCTACTCTCAAATTTAGCTGTAAAATTGCGGTCAAAATACATTCGCATTGCTTCCCGGTCGTCCTTTTGGATCGCCTCGAACAAAGGATGATACTTCTGTGATTTTTGACGGGAAAAAAACCATTCGCCTCCCTCGGCTTCAATAGGTATTCCACCTTGAGAATGTCTGCGACCTTTTAAAAGTCCAAAACCCACCTCGCCCCCTTCTGCCATTTGCGTTGCGTCTTTGGCTTTCTTATTCGCCATGATAAACCCCGTAATCATAGCACCCACCGCTAAAATCCCTAAAGCCCAGCCGACTATCGGGATTTCAGAAAAGCCTTTCATAATATTAGCAATAGTAACTGCAAGTGAAATTCCATTTTCAATCATTGCCAGATTCTTTTGCACTTGGATCATCTTTTCCCGATCTTTAACGGCCTGATCCCGCTGTGCTTGCATATTTTTCAGGTTCCCAGCTTCAAGTTCGTAACTGTTTGCCAGTCCTGCCTTTCTGTCTTCGTATTCCTTATCGACTAAACTTTGCTGCTCGTCTATTTGGGTTTGTTTTTCTTCGACTAATCTGTTAGCTGCTTCGACTTGCTGATCGATCACTTGGTTTACAAAGTCCATGATCTGACCGGCATAGTCTTTCATTTGATCTAATTGCTCCTGGTTCTCAAAACCTAATTGAGCCGCTAAAGGATTGTCTTCTGAAAACTTTATATTTTTTTCAACTTGTTTCTGGTAGTCTTCACCCAAAGATTTAAATTCATCTCTTAATTTCAACTCCAAAGGCGCAATCCCCTCCGTTTTAATCTGCATTGCGCCTAAAGCCTTATCAAACTGGATTTCTACTTTTTTTCCAAAGAGTTCAACTTCCTGAATCATTCCGTCTTCATCAAACTTTAGGATAGGCTTCATAGTAATTTTGTCAATCTTTTCCCGCTTATCAATCTTATCCTTTATGACCTTATCCTTTTTCTTTTCATATAAAGCAATTTCATCTTCTAAGGCTTTAATATCAGCATCGAAGGAATGGAATGCTTCAGGCCCAGGGGCTGCACTTTGTGATTTCTTTAACTCGTCTAATTTAGCCTTTAAAGCGTCTAAGGATTTAATTTCTTTAGGCAAACTATTGCTGATTTTATCTGCATCTATCCAATCATTGACTAATTCACCATAGGTTTTACCGCCTGTTTTTTGGGTTAATGTCTTTGCATTCGCAGTTAATTGTTCTGCATTCTTTTCAGCATTGCGTTCCATCTCAAAAACCTCGCTGCCATAGTCGCCTGTTTGCCAAAACCAATTCCACCAATCCTTAAACCTACCACCTGACTTTTGAGCCTTATCCAGCCCCCACCCTAAATAATCAATGGTTTCAGTTAATGAAGAAAATAAACCTGTTTGAGTGAGTGATAATGTGAGTTTACCCCAGGATTCTTTCATTTCATCCATTGCAACAGTGGCAGCCCTTAATGATTTTTCTTCTTCAGTTAGAGCGTCAACAGCTTGACCTCCTACCATTTTTGTTAAACCATTAAGGACATCATTAAATCGCTCCGATGATCCTACTGCGCCCTCAACCTCAATGCCATATCTTGTCAGTGCGTTTGTGCTTGATCCTATTGATTTACCTACTAAATTAGCCGCTGAAGCTAAATCCATTCCTTTCGCTTGCGCAAAATCTAAAATAAGCGGTGTTAGTTTTTTTAATTGATCCTCCTCTTTTACATACATTGCTAATAACCCTTGCGCATTAATAATATCTTCATCGGCAAATAATGTAACCTTCTGCAATTCATTTGATTGTTTTATTAATCTACCGATCACATCATCATGACCCTTTAATGCAGTTCTTAATTTAGCCTCTGATCTGATCTGTCCCTGATAAGCAGCTACAGATTCTTTTGAAAAGTTAACGATTGCGCCAATAGTAAAGGCCCCGGCAATTGCCATTCCTAAATTCTTAAACATAGCTAAACCCTTCGACGTTTCAGCATGTAAACCTTGTTGCCTGCCCTTTAACTCATTTAATTCTTTCTCATATTGCTGAACATCGCTTTTAGCCCGTTGCCAGTCTTTATGTGCGCCCACTTGACCTTTTTCAGAAGCCGCCCAAAGTCTTAATTCTTCCTGTCGGACTTCCTTTAATAATTTTTCCTGCTCTTTGATTCTTGTATTAAGTAGTTTAACATCACTCACAGGTTTAGAATAGGCATCTTTAGCACGATCTTTATATTTTTCCGTTTCTTCATTTACAGATTTAACACTATTGCCCAAAGTGTCTAACTTTGCAATAGTTTCCTGTAAATCCGTGCTTAGATGTAATTTAACTTCGCCCATTTATCCGTTTATTATACTCTTCATTCTGTTTTTCCCAGTTTACTAAAGTGATAAAAAACTCTCGTATATCTAAACTCTTTAACTCCTTGTAACTCATCATCCCCGTTTGTGCCATTCTCATCAGTAACTCATTCCAAAAGCGGTCAATTTCAATTACTTCTTGACGGTAGGTTTTGATTTCCCCTTCCCCGGACTTTGGGAAATATTTGGGAAAATCTCTTTGTAAACCGGCAGAAAGTTTTTCACGAAGTTGGCCGCTAACTGAAAAAAATCGTTAATATCGTACCCTTCAGCGTTCCAATCTGCTATCTTTTTCTTCTGACTTTCTTCATCCCAGGTTGTTATGTCTTCGCCCGGTGCCAGGATAAACAGCGACATTAATAAAAGTGCCGGGTGCTCCCTGTCTTCTAATCTGTAAGCGATGCCTTCACGTAAGTTATAAATGATGTTCCACGCCTCTATACCTTTACCCTGATTCGCGTAATCAATTGACTGTTTTATCTTACTTTCAATCTCGTCAAAAGCCAGCCCAAAAGCAAAATGATTTTGCAGTTTTTCATAGGTTTTCCAACGCTCGACAGTCAGAGAGTATTTAATCTCATAATCCACCCCGTTAGCGTGTAAGATGTTACTTGAAAGATCAATATGTTTTAATTCGGCCATAATTTTTTATAGATGTGAATGATAAAGATTGTTGTTATGATGTATAAAAAGTGATTCAGTAATTTATAATCATTCCAAATAAAAAAGCCTGACCATAAAGCCAACTGACCGCCTACGCAATACACACAATCCACTAAGGGTTTTAAGATCCATTCTTTTTTGATGTGATTGTGCAGGAAGCGGCTCCAAAAGTCTAATATCATTCCCGGATCCGTTAAGACTTCAGTATAAACTACTGAGATGATAACCACAAAGAAAACCGATAGCGCAAAGGTTAACATGTCGAAGGATTTAAGACTATATCCGTTATACACTCTTTTCTTACATGGTATTCCGCACTCAAATCCAGGGCGACATACCCGTAAGGATAGGTTATAAATTGATTGATTTCTTCCAAATAAGAGTACTTTGAGAATACCGCCCCATCGTTAGGTTGTTCTGAATTGATCGATAAAACCACACCGATAAGAGGCGAAATATTGTTCATAATTTCAGGTAGAAACTTTATTAAGTTGCCCGTGATCTGTGAGGTGTTAGTAAGGGTTTGATCAATTTTAAGATAATTAAACCAGCAAACCAAGGTGAAATTAGATTGAAAATAGATAGAATTATTTTCCATTTTCTGCATCTGCGTTCCCCGATCTTCAAAATAGATGATCGATTTTTTAGACGAGTCCGGGATGTAATCCAACAATTCAGAATCATCGCAGGTAGTTGGATTTAAGTTATAAGCAATCGGTAACGTCTTCACGTTATTTTGCCCGTCCTGTATTTTAGCTGTCTTCACTATCCCTGTGATCTTATCGACAAAAGGCAGATCGATCGTGATTTCCTGAACGATTTGATTTACAATTAAATTAACCATTGAAAGCCTTATTTACTAAGTTGGTTATATACTTATCCATGATTTCTCCTAATTGGGTTTCTTCCTGTGAAGTAACTCCTAATATCTGTTTACCCTCTCTTGCCTCATTCCCTGCCAGCTTCTTATTCGTCAACTCTACCTCTGAACCTACGGTTGTCACAAATTTGCCTTGTCCTTCCTGACGGGTTCCTTCTACGTGAATCGATAGCCACATTTCACCACTGCGAAGAAATGATTTATGACCTACCTGGGAGCCTTCCAAAGTTCTAATCTGTTTGTACCCACCCGGTAAAAGTGCCAGCCTATACATAGCCCCGCCCCGGTCAATGGTTCGCCACTCCAAACCCTTTCTCTTTTCCCTGGACCCAAAGACAGATTGCGCCGCCGCTTTTGTTCGAAAGGATTTAGCACCTACTAAAATAGGTTTCGTAGAATAAGGGGAAAAGGAAGATCCATCTGAAGCCACTCCTTTATTTACTACCCTTTGTTTTAGCATAGCGAAAGCTGTCACGCCCAGAACAGTCGAAGCCCATTGAGGGTACTCAGAATTGATCTGATTAGAAAGTTGTGATAGCCTATTTACTAAGTCTTTCATGAGAATATCCCTACTTTAATCATCTCTACTACGTCTCTACATTCGTAACAGTCGTTTATCGCTTCGACATCGGTATTATCTACAATAAAGTTTATCATTTCGGCATACTTTCCTTTCCACTCCAAAGATGAAGCTGTTAGTTGTTCGTGGTTTATCATCTGCATTCTGTTCAGATTCGGGCTTAAAAGTATCTTATCCACAAACAAAGCAGCCGAAAGCATCTGAATCGCTATTGCCATTGCGCGGGCTAAGTAATTACCTTGAAAGTCTAAAGCATCTTTACAAAATACCTCTTCTACTTTACAGCCTAATTCTATATCGAAAGTTAAGCCGTTCATACTCTCAGTACCTTGAGCCGTTGAGTCAAAATCCGGTAATCCGTTCGAGGTAAACCCACCTACATTAATCCAGGAGTGCCAGGGTAATTTATGAGAATGTTCAAAATCCATCCAGCCGAAATGTGATTTCTGACAGGCCGAACACGAATAAATCCCGTTATTTTTAGGCTCAAATCCTGCCAACTGATAAACAAAAAAGTATTCTATGTAGTCTAAGTAAGCATCATATAAAGGTAAAGTGATAACCGCCGGTAGGGTGTTAACTGTGTGTACGTTTGCAGTTGCATTCAAGGCAAGCGTATGTAATACCGTCCCGGTGCGGTCGTAGATTACTAAGTTTAAGGCAGTCGTTTGATTTAAAAGTAACCCGATCTTTTTAATCTTTAAATAACCAGACCTGATCAAAGGAGAGATTAACCGCACCCCGGCGTAATAGCCGTTTGTTATCGTTAAATCCTTCGTGAAAGTAGACATACCCACCCCGCCGTAATAAGGCAGTCTTTTGAGCTTGTTAGCCTTCATTAAAAGCGTGTTCGATTCAGCGATAAAATAATTGATCGCTTGAGCCTGGGTAACTGACATCAACTCCCAGACTGAAGCCCCCTGATCGCAATTTAACAGCCCGTCTAATACTTTCGGCTCGATCAGATCGGACATATACAATCCTGAGTCCGATTCGTTATAATCTGAAGGGCGACCTGTGAGGCAGTCACAATCACCATTATAAAGGCCAATAATGTAATCGAAGCAAGGGAATTGAAGTGAGGACATATCCTTTTGATTTAAGCTACAAATTTAAAGTATCAAAAAACGATTTAATACAACATGTTGTTAATAATGCAAAAAGGGCGACCTTTTGAGCCGCCTCTTTTTGAAACCATGAAAAAAGAGATTAAGTAGCTGACCCGCAAATGAAGGTCAAAATACCGGTATTGGTAGCTGAACATCCGGCAGGATTCACCAGGATGTCGGCTGTCATTTTATACTTGAAATCATGTTTAATGAGATCATGTGAGCAGGTCTGTTTGTAGAACCCATCATAAACCAGTCCCGGCACAAATTTTGAAGGGACAGTCCAACGCTTCCAATTAGCCCCATCGTTAATTTCCAACGTGGGATTGTAGGTACGGTTTCCAAGTGCCAGGGAGCCTTGAGAGATCATGTAGGTAAGCAGGGCAGGGGTGTTTACCGTGTCGATAT
>JBBACM010000042.1:0-8409 GCA_041657045.1 Minisyncoccota bacterium | reverse complement strand
CACCTATAGTCAACGCCGGTCCTGATATTACTATGAATGAAAATCAGTCAGTTGTAATGGCTGCTTCAGCGTCTGACCAGGATGGTGATTCTTTGACTTACTCATGGACTTGTACCGGAGGAAGTAAATCTAGTACAACAGTATTAAATCCGACTTATTACGCTCCTTCAGTTACTTCAGATACGACATATGTTTGTACGCTAACCGTAACCGACAGTCACGGTGCTTCAGCTTCAGACTCGCTTAATATCAGAGTGAAGAATATTTGTGAAAATACCAATCACGCTCCGACAGTTGATGCCGGTCCAGATGTTTCTGTTAACGAAAATCAGTCAATCGGAATGTCAGCTTCAGCGTCTGACCAGGATGGTGATTCATTGACATATTCATGGACTTGTACCGGAGGAAGCTTGTCCAGTTCAACTTCTTTGAACCCGACATATTACGCTCCTTCAGTTAGCTACGAAACTACTTACAACTGTACGCTTAGTGTTAGTGATGGCAAGGGTGGTTCAGCCTCTGATTCACTTTCTATTAGAGTGTTAAATACTACCAGTACTAATCATGCCCCGACAGTTGATGCCGGTCCAGATGTTAGCGTTAACGAAAATCAGTCAATCGGAATGTCAGCTTCAGCTTCTGACCAGGATGGTGATTTTTTGACTTATTCATGGAGTTGTACCGGAGGAAGCTTGTCCAGTTCAACTTCTTTGAACCCGACATATTACGCTCCTTCAGTTAGCTACGAAACTACTTACAATTGTACGCTAACTGTTAGCGATGGCAGAGGAGGTTCGGCTTCTGACTCAGTCAATATCAGAGTTTTAAATGCCGCTGACGCTAATCACGCTCCGACAGTATATGCCGGTCCCGACATCACCGTTAACGAAAACCAGTCAATCGGAATGTCAGCTTCAGCGTCTGACCAGGATGGTGATTCTTTGACTTACTCATGGAGCTGTACCGGAGGAAGTTTGTCCAGCTCAACATCTTTGAATCCGACTTATTACGCTCCTTCAGTTAGCTACGAAACTACTTATAACTGTACTTTAACTGTATATGACAATCGTGGCGGTTCAGCTTCGGATTCATTGTCTATCAGAGTATTGAATAGCGGCGGGGACAATAATCACGCTCCGACAGTATATGCCGGACCTGATGTTACTGTTAACGAAAACCAGTCAATCGGAATGTCTGCTTCAGCTTCTGACCAGGATGGTGATTCTTTGACTTACTCATGGACTTGTACTGGAGGAAGTTTGTCCAGTTCAACATATTTGAACCCGATTTACTACGCTCCTTCAGTCAACTATGAAACAACTTACAATTGTACATTGACCGTATATGATAATCGAGGAAGTTCGGCTTCAGATTCGGTTAATATAAGAGTGTTAAATGGTGGCGGAGACAATAATCACGCTCCGACAGTATATGCTGGTCCCGACATCACCGTTAACGAAAACCAGTCAATCGGAATGTCTGCTTCAGCTTCTGACCAGGATGGCGATTCATTGACATATTCATGGACTTGTACCGGAGGAAGCTTGTCCAGTTCAACATCTTTGAACCCGACCTACTACGCTCCTTCAGTTAGCTATGATACGACCTACACCTGTACTTTAACTGTATATGACAATCGTGGTGGTTCAGCTTCGGATTCGGTTAATATTACTTCCAGAAATACACAGAATCCGACTGGATTATTGAGCGTAACTACAAATAATGCAACCAATATTACCGGTGTTTCAGCAACACTTAACGGAACTTTGAATAATAGTGGAGGACAGAATGCTTCGGTAAGATTTAATTGGGGAAGGTTGTCTAGTTATAGCAATTCGACTCCTTGGCTTCCGAACAGATATTCGGGACAGTCTTTCAATTATCTTATCTCCGGATTAGAAAAAGGAAAAGCCTATCATTACAGAGCCGAAGCCGAGGCTAATAATGGAGGAGCAATTGTCACAGGCCAGGATATCGCTTTTATAACCAAGCCGGATGCTCCGACAGGATTTATCGCCCTGGGTAATTATTCGGGACAGATAAACTTAAGCTGGATTAACGGAGCAGGCTCTTGCTATACCATGGTTGTTAGAAAGAGAGGTGGCTATCCGATAAATTCAGACGATGGAGCAATGATTTATTATGGAAACAACACCAGCTTTGTCGATACAAATCTATACAATAACGTTTGGTATTATTACAAAGCATGGTCGGTTGCTTGCGACGAAGGAATGCGCGCTTACTCTGAAAGTGTATCTACCAGAGCATACACTACTTCAGGATATATAGCTCCTCCCGTAGTTAAAGAACCAGAATCAAAGATTGTTCTTGATGTTTTAGCAAAGAATATTAGCCAAAATGATTTTTCTTGCCAGATTGGAGTAAACGCAAATCCTGGCGATGAGATAGAATTTAAAGTTATAGTCACTCCGGTTGGAGGAAAGTCATTGCAGAATGTTATTTTAAGAACTTCTTTATCTGACAAGATTGAATCAGTCAATTCCATTACGATTAATAACGAGTATTATAATGGATCTTTGAATGGAGATATCAACTTAGGGAACATTGCTTTAGGAGGATCTAAAACCATCATCTTCAAGGGGAAAATTGCTTCTAAAGAAAGTTTCAGCTACAGTTCTAACGAGTTGATAAGCACGTTCGAGGTTTCAGCCAATGATGCGGTAACAACCACCAAAACTTTAAAGATTAATGTTACTAGAGAGGTTGAAGCCGGAGCCGGATTAATTTCCTTTATTAATTGGAAATATTGGCCTGGAATTTTAATCGGTTTATTCTTGCTTTTGCTTTTAATAATATTTTTAACGATGATGTATCTTTTAATTGATAGAAGGAAGGAAAAAGAACGTTTGGCCGAGGAAGCCGCTTTAACCAAAGTTGAAAAGAGCAAATACTTTAATATTAAATAGAAGTTTAAGGCAAAATAGAACACTCCCAATTCGGGAGTGTTTTGCTTAAGATAGAGATTTTACTCTAATAGCTTTTTTAATAAATTCTCCGTATTTATCTAAATTAACCTTAGTTTGAAGCTTGTATTCTTCAATTTCAGCGCCCAGAGATATTTGCTTTTCCGATTTGTATTTCCTTATTTCATTAATTGCATCAATCGCTTCGTTGAAGTCGGAAATATCCAACTTGCTTTTTACTTCTTCTTGTTTTGGCCAGCTTGAGATATGGATGCTTTGGTTCTTTTTAAGGTTTTTGTAGAGTTCTTCGGTAATAAAGGGAAGAATAGGGGCAAACAGTTTTAGAATATTTGTAAATATTTCCTTTAATGTCGATTGAGCCGCTTTTTTAGATTCTTCGTTTTCTCCGTATAGTCTGTATTTCACGAATTCAACGTAGTAATCGCAGAATTTACTCATGAAGAATTCTTCTATTTCATTCCTGGCTTTAGCGTATTCGTATTTATCAAAGTATTCGGTTGCTTTTTTTATCGTCTCATTTAATTCTTTTAAAATCCAAAGGTCGGAATATTCAAGCTCTGCCCCTTCTTCATGGTTTTCAAGGTTGAGGGTTATAAAATTAGCTACATTCCAGAGCTTGGTTGTAATCTGTTTCCCTTTTTTTATTTCTTTAGGATTGAATCTTAAGTTCTGTCCCAGTCCGGCTCCGGTCGCCCAGTATCTGATGGCATCGGCGCCCCATTCACTAACCAATTGGTCACTGGGAACATAGTTGCCCAGTCTTTTACTGATTTTTTTTCCGTGTTCATCTAATCCGTGTCCGGAAACCATGATGTTTTTAAAGGGAATATCGTTAAAGTGATAGAATGATTTTACTATTGAGTAAAAATCCCATGTTCTTATAATCTCATGGGCGTTGGGCCTTAAGTCAACCGGGAACAATTTATCATTATTAATCATTTCCTTTAAAAGGAAAGGAGTGCAAGAAGAAGTTGCCCAGGTGTCCATAACATCGGTTTCTGGAACAATCTTTTTGCTTCCGCATTTGGGGCATTCTTTAGTGGGAGGTTTTTGTTCTGTCGGGCTGACGGGCAAGTCTTTTTCTTTTGGTATTATTACTTCTCCGCAGTCTTCGCAATACCAGAAGGGAAAGGGAACTCCATAATATCTCTGTCTGGAGACGCACCAATCCCATTTCAGGGAATTAACCCATATTTCGTAGTTTTCATACATGTGTTCTGGATACCAGTTTATCTTTTTTCCCATTTCAAGCCATTTTTCTTTCATGTCTACGATTTTGATAAACCATTGCTTGCTCAAAATCAATTCAACCGGAGTGTCGCATCTTTCGTGGACATTAACAGAATGAACAATGTCTTCCTGTCTTATCAAATATCCCAGTTCTTTCAAATCTTTGATTATTTCTTCTCTGGCTTTTTCTATCTTCATTCCTTGGTATTTTTCTCCCAGTTCGTTCAATCTCCCGTCAGGAGTTAAAAGACTTTTGGTTTCAAGATTGTCGATTCTCCATTTCTCTAAATCTTCCTGGTCTCCCCAAGTACAGACCATCATTAATCCAGTTCCTTTTTCTTTGTCTACCGTTTCGCTGGTTTTAAATATTATTTCCTGGTTAAAAATAGGGGTAACGGCCTTTTTATTAATTAAATCTTTATACCTTTCGTCAGTCGGATTAAAATACAAAGCAACGCAAGCGGGTAATAATTCCGGTCTGGTCGTAGCGATTAAAACATCTTCACCGTCCTTGACCGAGAAATTGATGTAGTTCATTTTGGAGTTTTTCTCTTTGTCTTCGAGGTCGGATTGAGAAATAGCTGTTTGACAGCGGGGGCACCAAAGAATAGGAAGTTCCTGCCTGTATAGAACACCTTTTTTATAAAGGTCGATTAAAGACCTTTGAGAAACTTTGGTCGGAAGGGGGGATATTGTACTGTATGTTTTACTCCAGTCAACCGAGATTCCCAAACTGTTCCAAAGATTTTTATACGTTTCAATTCCTTTTTCGGTTTCTTTTAAGCAAAGATTAATGAACTCTTTTTTGGTTATTTTGTTTTTGTCTATGTTGTATTTTTTTTCAACGAATCTTTCGGTCGGTAATCCGTTGTCGTCAAAGCCCATGGGATAGAAGACTTTGAATCCCTGCATCCTCTTATACCTGACAATGAATTCCGCCTGGGCGTAACTCATAATATGTCCGGCGTGAAGGTGGTCGGCGGAAACGTAGGGAGGGGGAGTGTCAACGACAAAAAGCTTATCATTGTCGTCAAAAGAGAACTTGAAAAGTTCTTTTTTGTCCCAGTCTTTTCTCCACTTTTCTTCGGTTAGCTTAAAATCGTAGTTTTTCTCCATTTTTATTGTTTTTTTATTGCTTTTTCATTATAATAAACAAAAAGAGATATGTCCACTTTTTATAAAAAAGCCTTTACCTTGATAGAGTTGTTGGTAGCCATAGTCGCTATCGGAATTCTTTCCAGCTTAATTATCGTTTCAGTGAGTGGAATGACTAGTCAAGCGAACGTCGCTAAATCGCAATTTTTTTCTGATTCTTTAAAGAGTCAGATATTGGTCAACTTAGTTTCGGAATGGAGATTTAACGGAAACGCTAACGATACCCAAGGAATAAATAATGGTTCCGCTACTGGAGCGACTATAGTTAACAGCGGATGCGTTAGGGATTCTTGCTATAGTTTTGACGGAGCCGGAGATTACTTAAGAATGGGAAGCAACGCATCTTTGAATTTTACCGCCGACTATACGATAGAATTGTTTGTCTATAACGGAGCCGGTGCTTCAACTAACCCTACTTTATTTAATAGGTCTACACAATCCACAACTGTCGGATATTTTTGGTCATATACAGGAGGAACCGACGAGGTGAATATATCTTATCAATATTCCAAAGGGACGTCCCCGTATCAGGTCATTACTTTTTCTAATGCTTTTCCTAAAAATAAATGGACTTATTTAGTCTTTACTTTTACCGACAGCGACAAGTCCTTGAAATTTTATAGAAACGGTGATCTCTTTTCTCCGGCAGTGACCTTAACTAATCCCAGGACTGTTAATACCGGAACTCTATACTTCGGAACATATAACGGCAGCACTTCTTCTTCATATACCTTTAAAGGTAGAATGGACGAAATCAAATGGTATAGTGCTGCTATGCCAGCACATGTTATCAAAGAGCATTATTATTCATCTTTAAATAGCATGCTTGCTAAAGGGACTATAAAAGCTGAAGAGTATAGAAGTTTAATTATCGAAGCAGACAGTAATTATGCCAGACATTAATTTAAAAAATCCTTTAGCCGATAGAATGCGTCCCGAAACACTGGAGGAGTTTTTGGGTCAGGATGAAATTGTCGGAGAAAAGAAACTATTACGAGAAGCAATTAAGTCGGATAAAATTCCTTCAATGATTTTTTGGGGTCCTCCGGGAACGGGTAAGACAACTTTGGCGTTTATTATCGCTAAGCAGACTAAATCAGAGTTTGTTCGTGTTAGCGCTGTTTCAAGCGGACTCAAAGATTTAAGGGAAATAATCGAAAGAGCGAAAATAGATCAAAGATTGGGAAAAAGAACGATTCTTTTTATTGATGAAATCCATCGCTGGAACAAAACACAGCAGGACGGATTGTTGCCGCACATTGAAAGCGGTTTAATTACTTTAATCGGTGCGACAACCGAGAACCCCAGCTTTGAAGTCAGGGGAGCGTTATTGTCTCGTTCCCGAGTGTTTGTTTTTAAACAATTAGGCAACGAAAGTATTGAAGCGATTATTAAGAGGGCATTGAAAGACAAAAAGAGGGGATTAGGAGTTTTGAAAATAAAGATTGATAAGAAGGCGATTGATTTATTATCGAATATCAGCAATGGAGATGCTAGAGTTGCTTTGAATATTTTGGAGTATGCTGCTTCGGTTTCTTCAAAGATTAATATTGAGTTAATTAAAGAAGCGACGCAGAAAGCAGCTTTATTGTATGATAAAGGAGGAGAAGAGCATTACAATATTATTTCTGCTTTGCATAAATCAATGAGAGGTTCGGATGCCAATGCTGCCTTGTATTGGCTGGCGCGAATGGTTGAGTCAGGAGAAGACCCTTTATTTATTGCTCGTCGATTGGTCCGTTTTGCTTCGGAAGACATCGGACTGGCTAATTCTAGAGCTTTAGAACAGGCGGTTACGGTTTACAATGCCTGTCATTTTATAGGCTATCCGGAATGTAATGTCATTTTGGCCCAGGCGGTTGTCTATATGTCTAAATGCAAGAAATCAAATGAATTATATATTGCTTACGGCAAAGCAGCCGAAGATGCGAGGAAGTATGGGAACCTTCCGGTTCCTCTGCATTTGAGAAATGCCGTTTCAAAATTAATGGAAGAAGTCGGATACGGGAAGGGGTATAAATACAGTCCTAATTTTGAGTATAAGGAAAAACAGGAATATTTGCCGGAGAAGCTCAAAGGGAGGAAATATTTGAAGGAATAAATTTGTGTGTTAAAATAATCTAGCTTTATTTTGTAATTGGACAAAATTAGCTATTTTTGTTGTAAAATATATGTGCATAACTCGGATTTGACAAGAATTTTTAAAAGTCTTAAGATTGAGACGGTTAAGATTATGTAGATTTTAATATCTATGCGCTATAATCGAAACAACATACAACTTATAACTTAGTATGAAGAACGAATTCCGCGACGGGGTTCGTTCGTTTGTTTTATGAATGATTGAGGATTTATTTTTGAGCTCTTTCCACACTGGTAACAGTGTGTATAAAAACCAAAAGGTCGAAAAGATTAATTGAATAAGAATAAAAACAATTTAACAATATGAATAAAATACTATTTAATTTAGGTATTATTGCAGTTGTTGCTGCCGTTGGTATTGGTGCAACAGTTGCTTATTTTAGTGACACAGAAACCAGCGCTGGAAACATTATCACTGCTGGTACAGTTGATATTTCTGTTGATAATGCAAATCCTTGGACAGGGCATGCGACTATTGATGATATGAAGCCTGGCTATACTAATTACATTAATTTTGAATTGAAAATAACGGAGCAGGAGCAAACCCTGTAAATATTTATAAGACATTGAAAAGTATCCAGGAAACAACTGGAGTCGTAACTGAATCAGAATGTACCAGTCAGGGAGCAACTTGGGATTCTACAAATCATGGTTGCGATTGGAATTATCCTCTTCCTGGACCACATTCAGATAGCAATGATTTATCTTCACAAATCATATATGATTTGTCAGTTGAGGTTTACAAAGGAGTAAATGATACAACTCCTTACTGGACCGAAACTTTATACGTAGATTCTGACAATCAAACAATTGATAGTGTTTACGCAGATGGTACGAAATCTGTTTATCTTGGCATGATTCCTGCTGGTGGACATATGAAAGTTAAACAAAGCTATCACATGAATTCACAGGCAGGCAACGAGTACCAGGGCGATAAAAT
>JBBACM010000041.1:0-8457 GCA_041657045.1 Minisyncoccota bacterium | reverse complement strand
TCTTTTTAGGTATTGATCCGTGGATAGCCTTGGAAATAGGAAAAGTGAAGGAGCAGATTTTCTTTTATGTCGCTGCGCCTAAAAAATTTGAGGGTTTTATAGAAAAGGAAATCTATAGCATTTATCCTAATGCACAAATAGAGAAATCCGATGATTATAATATTTTTTCTCCGATAGAAAATATTTGCTGTGGTTATTTAAAAGCAACAAAACCGTTTTACCTTCCCATAAAAACATACAATTATATAGAAACAGACCCACTGTCAAGCATTACCAATGTTTTGACAAAGCTTAACGAGAACGAAGAGGCTGCGATCCAAATAATTTTAAAAAAGGGAAGCAATGAGTGGCGGAATAGGAGTAAAATGATAATTGATGAAGTTGCTCAGGGGAAAAATTTTACTCAGGCCATGGGGGCTACAAATTTTTTAAGTACGATTAAGGGCAAGGAGGAAAACAAACTTACTCAGCCAAAAGTTGATGAGGAGCTCTTAAAGATGCTTGAAGAAAAAATTAGCAAAGATAGTTTTGAGGCAAACATTCGCTTGGTTGTTTCGATAGAAGACAAGAAAAGATGCGAAGAAGTGTTTTTGCAAATGGCCAACTCTTTTGAACAGTTCAATTCTCCTAAAACCAATAGTTTCAGATTAGTGATACTTAAGGGAAACAGCGTCAAAGATTTGATATATAAATATAGCTTCAGGCTGTTTGATTTTTCGCAAAGGAATATTTTAAATAGTGAAGAGTTGGCCAGTGTTTTTCATTTTCCGACTCCATTAACCTCAACTCCCAATATTAAGGGAGTGAAATCGAAGAATTCTGCTCCTCCAACCGATTTGCCGAAAGAAGGATTATTATTAGGATACAATGAATACAGAGAAGAAAAAAGAGACATTAGAATGAAGACCGACGACAGAAGAAGACATACTTATATCATAGGTCAAACCGGAGTCGGTAAATCAGGATTACTGTCCAGCATGGCTTTACAAGATATTAAAAATAATGAGGGCATTGGCTTGCTTGATCCTCATGGAGATTTGATAGAAGATATTTTAGGGAAGATTCCCAACGAGAGAGTTGAAGACGTAGTGTTATTTGATCCGACCAATATGGAAAGGTCGGTCGGTTTAAACATGCTTGAATATGATCCGCGGTTTCCAGAACAGAAAACATTTATTGTCAACGAGATGATTAATATCTTTGATAAATTATATGATTTAAGGCAAACAGGAGGGCCGATGTTTGAGCAATATACCAGAAACGCCCTAATGCTTCTGATGGATGATCCTAAAGAGGCATATACCTTAATGGAAGTTCCCAAGGTTATGGCCGATACAGAATTCAGACACAGATTATTAGCTAAATGCAATAATGTATTAGTTAAAGAGTTCTGGGAAAAACAGGCCGAACAAGCCGGAGGAGAAGCGGCATTGAAAAACATGGTGCCGTACATTACTTCTAAATTCGACACCTTTATTTCTAATGATTATATGCGTCCGATTATTGGACAAACGAGGAGTTCTTTCAATTTTAGAGAAATATTGGATAAAGAAAAAATATTCTTGGTAAATTTGAGCAAGGGACGATTAGGAGAAATGAATAGTTCTTTGTTGGGATTAATTATTACCAGTAAGTTAGCTCTGGCTGCTTTTTCAAGAGTTGATACTCCCGAGAACGAAAGAAAAGATTTTTATTTATATATTGATGAGTTTCAAAATTTTGCCACCAATAGCATCTCGACTATTTTATCCGAAGCAAGAAAGTATAGATTGTCCTTAATTATTTCTCATCAATTCATCGGCCAGTTGCCTGAGATGATAAGAGATAGCGTTTTTGGCAACGTCGGGACGATAATTTCTTTCAGGGTCGGAGCTGAAGACGCCCAATTTTTAGAAAAAGAGTTTACACCGGTATTTAATTCCCAGGATTTGATGAATCTGGACAATTTTAATTTTTATGTCAAAATGATGATGAACGGGCAGATTTCCAGGCCATTTAACGTAAAAACCTATCCTCCTTCTCAAGGAGACAGAGAAAGGGCTATAAAGATAAAAGACTATTGCGCCTTGACGTACGGAAGAAGCAAGGTAATGGTTGAGGAAGAAATTGTAAAAAGAAGACAAATTATTTAAATATAATCATAATTAAAACTATGCTTAAAGAAAGGCCAGAAATAATATCGCCGGAGAATATTGAATTAAGCTCTGAAAAAGAACCGAACAAAGAGAATGAATCAAGATATTCTAAAAACGTTGAAGCCAGCCTTGGGAGAATTTTAGGACCGGAAACGTTAAATTCTGGAATTAAAAAAGAAGCTGGAGAATATATAACAAAAGAGCAGGATGAAACTACGCTCGAGTTTATGAGAAAGCTTTTCGTTGACAACAAACAAACACTTAAAGAAGAAGGATTTTGGGTTGAGAATGCTGGAGATAGCTTTATCGTAAAGGCGTGTAGGGAAAAATTGAATTGGAAAGATTCCTTAGAAACTGACGATAAATACAAGAAATATAAAGATGATTTTGAGCATTTTGATTATCTTGGTCGCAATTTTAATAAAGAAAACGTTCCCGAAGATGCTAAATTTTTGATGGTTAATAAGCTCTATAAAACGATATCGGAAAAGGAGAAAGAGATGGGGGAAAAAGGCAAGAATGTCCAGGCAGAAGCAGAAATAAAAAAGCTTTATACTTTGGCTGAAAATATTTCTAATGACATCTCCGGATTAAATATAAGAAAAGAAGCTGAGAAAGAAGTGGTTCTGCCTAATAAGGAAGATTTTGTTTCTTCTGACATTATAGAATCGGAGGAAAAAAAGATGAGGGAAGGTATGAATGAAAAAAATGAGCCGGTAGAAAAAAGCACAGAAGATGTATTGCATGAATATTTTGGTTACGAGGTTAAAAAAATTGACAAAGGATTTTGGAAGAATGAAGAAATGGTCATCTCCGCAAGAGATGAAAATGGCGATTTGAAAAAAATAAAGAGTTTTGAAATGGGATGGTGGTCATCTAAGGTTAAGGACAAAAAGAAATACGAAGATTTTATAAAAGGAAAACTACAAGAAGAAATTAAAAAAGAAATAGAGGTTTTTTATGGAAAAGAAGTCGAGAAAAGAAGTTTTAATGTTGAGAAAAATATTAGAGAAAAGATTAAGGAAATATCTTCTTCTCCGGAGAAGGCTATCGGAGGAATTGAAGCTTATTTTGAGAAGATAAATCAAAAAGATATTGATAAGGAAAAAGAAGAGATTGAGAAAAGAAAGGCAAATCTTGCTAAAAAGAGTAAGGAAGCTAAAAAGAAAGAATCTGAAAGTAATGAAAGCTGGAACAACCTATCAAGAGGAGCTCAAAAATTAGTAAATGGAATGGAGTTATCTGAAGATTTTGATGAGTCCCTTGAAGATATCAGGGATGTTCTTGAAGAGGCTGGCTATGGAACGGTAAAAGAAGAAGAGCTTATTAAAGATAAGTGGTTTCAAAAAAGTATTGTCGGTAGATACGGAGAGGTTTTTAAGAATAAAGATAAAAATAGAAAGGCTTGGAACGGATGGCTTACGCAATTTTTGTTGGCGATTATAAACAGTTTTAATAAAAAATAATATGATACCAATGCTTTGCGATGAAGCTATAAAAGTCATGATAGATTCTGTTGATATGAAAGAGGAAGATAAGGAGTATTTTTTATCCAGTCTTCCGGAATTAGATATGGAAGGCAAAGAGAGCCTTTATAATCTACTGAGAAGAATATCGGCACGCGATAATATGAAAAAGGAAGCAATTGATAATATTAGTAAATATTGGGAAAATTAATTATGGAAGAAAGAATAGGAGAAAATATCGAGAAAGAGATTTTGAACCCAGAAAAAGTTAACGAGAACCCCGGGGAAGTTTACAAAAGTTCAAAAATAGAAGAAGCTCCAGATAAGGAAAAGATTCTTGGTGAGATATATAATCAAGCACTGTCTAAAGACGATAAAGAATCCATATCCAAATCGGGAGGAGACGATAAAGAAATAGATAGCCTGTTAAAAGAGTCTATCTTGGGCAAGGGAATAGAAAAAGTGATTAACGGGATTAAAAGAACAAAATGTTTTATAGGAGAAATGGCACATAGTTTGGATGGACTGCACGACAGATATGTAAATAAAAATAATAACAAGGACAAGCAGGATTAAAATAGGCTTGTTCTTTTATTTCTTCTTTTTTTAAGCTATAATGCTTCTATAATATGGAGGACGATTTGTTGTCTAAATTGAATAAAGAGCAGAATGAGGCGGTTATTTTTGATAAAGGGCCTCTTTTAATCGTTGCTGGGGCAGGAACTGGTAAAACTACGGTTTTAACCCATAGAATAGCTTATTTAATCAAAGAAAAAGGAATTAAGCCGGAAGAAATACTGGCTGTGACTTTTACCGAGAAAGCGGCGGCAGAAATGGAAGAAAGAGTGGAAAAGCTTCTTCCCTTTGCTTATTATGATTTTTGGATTTCAACTTTTCATTCTTTTTGCGACAGAATGTTGAAAAGGTATGGCTTAGGAATAGGGATACCTACTAATTATAAACTGCTTGATCAAACGGGAAGCTGGATTTTGATAAAAAAGAATTTCGATAAGTTCAACTTTTTAAAAGAATATAGGCCCTTGGGAAATCCGACCAAGTTCATTCAGGCCTTGGTTTACCATTTCGGTCATTGCAAGAATGAAGGAATTTATCCTGAGAATTATTTGGAACACGCTGATTCTCTGAAATTGAATATGGATGATATACCCGTTGGTTCGAAATCAGTTAAGTCTAAGGACAAAAAAGATTTAAGCGATAAACAAAAAGAATATGAGAGAATAAAAGAAGTAGCTGAAGCTTATCATCTTTATCAGAAAATTTTACTTGATAATAATGTTCTTGATTTTGGCGATTTGATAAACTACGCCATAAAACTATTTGATAAAAGGCCGGAAGTTTTAGAGAAATATAGAAATCAATTTAAATATATAATGGTTGATGAATTTCAAGATACGAATTGGGTTCAGTATGAATTAGTTCAAAAATTGGCGTATCCGGAGAATAATATTACTGTAGTTGCAGACGATGATCAAAATATTTTTTCATTTCAATCAGCGTCTTTCAATAATGTTATAAGATTTAAAGATGATTATCCCGAATCAAAAGAAATTGTTTTGATTGAGAACTATAGGTCTCCTCAGAATATTCTTGATTTGGCTTACCAATTCATACAACTAAATAATCCTAATCGTTTGGAATATCAATTAAATGAAGTTACGGGAATTAAGAAAAGAGCCGAAGAAAAGGGAATTGATTTGAGGTCTTTTAAAAGGATTGATAAGAAGTTAAAGAGCAATCAATCAAAAGGGGGAGCAATAGAGCTGTTGGGATTCGAAACGGTTGACGAGGAATTAACTGGAGTTATTAATAAAATATGGGAATTGAAGGAGATGGACGAAAAAGCAGTTTTTTCTGATTTTGCCATATTGACTAGAACTAATGATTCAGCTGACAGTTTTAGTCGTGCTATGGAAAGAGCTGGCATACCGTATCAATTTTTTTCTTCAAAAGGATTATATACGAATCCCTTGATACTTGATTTGATTTCATATTTAAAGGTTGTTCTTAATTTTTACGATTCACCAAATTTTTATAGGATTTTGAGGATGATGGATTTTTCTCCAGAAGAAGTTTCAAGAATCATTCAATATAGTGACAAGAAAAGCATTCCTATTTTCGAGGCGCTTGCAGATAGCCATCTTTTAAGTAAATTTACGTCTGAAACAAGGGCTAAAATAAAAAAGACGGTTGATAATTTAAGAAAACATTACAAATTATCAAAGGAAAGAAACGTAAGCGAAGTTTTTGTCAATATTATCAATGATTTAGAGTACGCCAAATATTTTCCCGAAAATAGCGAAGAAAGTTTGAAGAAATGGGAAACAATCGATCAGTTTTTTGAAAAGATAAAAGATTTTGAAAATTCCCAAATTGATGGGAAACTCCTTTCTTTCATGGAAAATCTTCAAATGGAACTTGAGGCCGGGGAAGAGGGTTCTTTTAAGACAAGCATTGATTCGGAATTTGAAGCAGTGAGAATAATGACAGTTCATTCTTCAAAGGGCTTGGAATTCAAATACGTTTTTCTAGCGAACATGGTCTCAAGGAAGTTTCCTTCTGACAAGAAAAGCGATCCAATAGAAATGCCAGAAGCTTTAGTGAAAGAAGTTTTACCAGAAGGAGATTTTCATTTACAAGAAGAAAGAAGATTGTTCTATGTCGCCCTGACTCGTGCTAAAAGAGGATTATTTTTAACCTGGGCTGCAGATTACGGAGGCAAAGACTTGAGAAAGCCGTCCAGGTTTTTAATTGAATCAGGATTGATTACCGAGGAAGTTTTGAATAAACAGAAGTTTACCAGAAGTTCCGGGTTCTGCGTCAAGCGCTCTTTGGGTAACGGATTTAAATTGGAATCAAACGAAACTAACGGCTCAGGAAGAGACTTGAAGATATTCTTACCTGACCATTTTTCTTATTCTCAGGTGGAATCTTTCAGGAAGTGTCCCTTGCAATACAAATTTGCTCATATTTTCAAGATTCCAATCAGAGGGAAGTCTGTTTTCAGCTTTGGGAAGACAATCCATGCTACTTTGCATAAATTTGTTGATGAGTCATTGAAGCTGTCGCAAGTCGAGCAAAAAGATTTATTTGGAAACGGGAACAGTAAAGGATTTTTAAAACTCGAAGACCTGTTAAAAATATATGAGAAAGAATGGATTGAGGACTGGTACGACTCAGCTTCAATCAAAAAAGAGTTTTACGAAAAAGGAAAAGATGTTTTAAAAATGTTTTATGAAGATTTTATCAAGAAAAGTCCGAAAATTTTGGTTATTAATAACGAACCAGCACTAGAAAAAAGTTTTAATCTTAAATTAAATGGAGATGTCTTTATCGGAACGATAGACAGGATGGATGATTTAGGGAACGGAATTGAAATTGTTGATTATAAAACTGGCTCTCCTAAAACAAATTTGTCAAAGGAAGAAAAGTTGCAGTTAATGATTTATGCTTTAGCTACCAAGAAGGTCTTTAATTTAAATCCAGTTAAATTAACCTATTATTATGTTGAAGACGGCTCTTCTTTATCTTTTGAAGTAAGCGAAGAAGATATTTTAAAGACCGAAGAAGATGTTAAGGATCTAATTCAAAAAATTAAGAGGAGTAATTTCAAGCCGAGCGGAGGTTGGCATTGCCAATATTGCGACTTTAAAAGCATTTGCGTGCATAAGAAGGTTTAGGGTATAATCATATATATGAAAAAAATAAAACTTACAATTTTGGGAGACGGAGCTTGGGGGACAACTTTGGCCATTCTGCTTTCAAAAAATGGTCACGATGTCACAGTGTGGAGTGCCTTTCCTGAACATTTGGATATTTTAGATAAAGAGAGGGAAAACAGGACATACTTAAAGGGGATAAAGATTCCTTCTAATATAGTTTTTGAAAAAGATCTGGGAAAAGCGATTGAATTTGGAGATTATATTGTGTTTAGTATTCCTTCTAAGTTTTTCAGGGAAGTTGCGAAAAAAATTAAAAAAGAAAATGTTTCCTTAAAAGGAAAAGTTTTTATTAATGTTGCTAAAGGATTGGAGCAAAAGACTTTAAAAAGAATGACAGAGATATTAAAAGAAGAATTAGGAAAGGTCCAAACGGCGGTATTGTCTGGTCCGACGATTGCTATTGAGGTCGCAAGAGAACTTCCAGCTTTAGTTGTTGTTGCTTCCAATAATCAATCTATTGCAAAAAAAATACAAGATATATTTATTAATAAATATTTCAGAGTTTATACTTCGACGGATGTTGTCGGAGTCGAGTTGGGCGGACCTTTGAAAAATATTATTGCCGTGGTTGCTGGAATTTCCGACGGGCTTGGCTTTGGTTCTAACGCCAAAGCAGCCGTATTGTCGAGGGGAATTGTTGAAATACAAAGACTGGGAGAAAAAATGGGAGCTAAAAGAAAAACCTTTTACGGTTTAGCCGGATTAGGAGATTTATCAACCACTTGCATCAGTCCGGAAAGCAGAAATAGAACTTTAGGAGAAAGAATTGCTAAAGGAGAAAAGCTTGAACAGATTGTAAACTCAACAGCCAGTATTATTGAAGGAGCAACTACCGCCGAAGTCGTCTATCAATTAAGCAAGAAATACAAGGTTGATATGCCTATCGTTTCCTCTGTTTATCAGGTTCTTTATAAAAATAAGCCGCCCAAAGAAGCGCTATCGGAAATGATGGGTAGAAAAAGAAAAGCGGAATAATCTTGAATAATTTTAATTTTTAAGATAAGGTTAAATAAAGAATAATAATTAAAAATATGAAGTTAAATATTTTCATCGAGAATCCGAAAGGAAGCTCAAATAAGTACGAATTAGACAAGGAAAGCGGCAAAATTATGCTCG
>JBBACM010000040.1:0-8763 GCA_041657045.1 Minisyncoccota bacterium | reverse complement strand
AAATAGTGAGGTTCTGCTTCTTTTGGTCATATACTACATTTATACATCAAAAACCGTCTCTTGCCAATTCCCTTTTTTTTGGATAGAATGAGATAGAAATATGAAGATAGGAATAGACTTAGGAACTAAAAATTCGCTCGTATTCATTCCCAACAAGGGAGTGGTTTTAAACGAGCCGTCAGTAGTGGCTGTTTCTCTGCTTGAGAACAAGATTTTGGCTGTCGGACACGAGGCTAAAGAAATGATCGGCAGGGCTCCTGAATCAATTCAGGTTTTTAGGCCTTTGAGAGACGGCGTCATCGCCGACTATAGAACTACGCAGGCGATGCTCAGACATTTTATTTCTAAAGTCAATACGGGATTTTCTAGATTTTTCAAACCGGAATTATTAATCGGAGTTCCGGCCGGAATAACTTCGACTGAAAAAAGAGCCGTGATTGAATCTGGACTTTTAGCCGGAGCCAAAGAAGTGTTTGTGGCCAAGGAGCCGATTCTTTCGGCCATCGGTGCGGGCATTCCTATTAATTCTGCTTCCGGACATTTGATTATTGATATAGGGGGTGGAACGTCCGAGGTGGCTGTAATTTGTCTGGGAGGAATAGTCAACGCTCAGTCATTAAGAGTGGCCGGAGACGAACTCGATGTTGCTATTTCAGAGTATATAAAAAACAAGCACGGTCTGGCTATCGGAGAACAAACGGCTGAAGACATTAAAATAAAGATAGGAACGGCTGTTACAGAAAAAGATCCGAAGTATATGGATATAAGAGGAAGAGATTTGGTTTTGGGGTTGCCTAAAAACATTAAAGTTTCTTCGAATGAAATTTGTGAGGCCATATCCGAACCCTTAACGGAAATAGTCCAGTGCGTTAAAAATGTTTTAAGGGAAACTCCTCCTGAATTATCCGCCGACATTATGGACAAGGGAATGGTTGTTGCCGGAGGAGGAGCGTGCTTGAGGAATATCGCAGTTTTGCTTTCCAGGTCAACCGGAGTTCCTTGTTTTGTTGCCGATGATGCTTTGAGTTGCGTTGCCAAAGGAACCGGTGCGGTTTTGGATAATCTTGATTTATACAAAAAAAGCATAATGGCTAAGAAGTAATATATGGAGGAAGAAAAATTTGTAATCCATGGAGGAAAAAAATTATCCGGAGAAATAGAAGCGAGGGGCTCGAAAAATGCAGCCTTTCCTGTTTTAATTGCGACGCTTTTAACCGACGAGGATTGCATTATAGATAATATTCCGTTAGTTGAAGATATTTTGAGAATTCTTGAAATATTTGAAAGCATGAAAGTTAAGGTTGAATGGCTGGGAAAGAGGAAGGTTAAAATCAACGCTAAGAATCTCGACCCTTCGAAAATAAATTCTAAAATAATATTAAAGTTAAGAGGTTCGATACTTTTGTTTGGAGCATTGCTGGCCAGATTCGGAAAAGCAAGCCTGCCCCAGCCGGGAGGATGCGTCATCGGGGCCCGCCCGATTGATACCCATTTGGATGCTTTTTCGCAGATGGGTGTTATGATTAAAGAAAAGAGAGACAGGATTACAATGGTTGCTCCCGAGAATCTGAAAGACAATATGGTTATAATGGATGAATTGTCTGTTACTGCCACGGCAAACGTAATGCTGTTCAGTAGCTTACTTAACGAAGAGGTTGTAATTAAGGTTGCCGACGGAGATTACCAGAATCAGGAATTAGCCAAGGTCTTGAAAAAGATGGGAGCAAAGATTTCGGGAGTAGGACAGCATACTTTAAAAATAAAAGGAGCGAAAAAGTTATGGGGTTTTAAACATTTTTTAATGTATGACCCGATTGAAGCCGGCACTTTTATTATCATGGCACTGGCGACCAAGGGAGACATATTAGTCAAAAATGCTGAATATCCATTTTTAGAATTTGCTTTGAAGAAATTGGAAGACTGCGGAGCTAAGTTCGAGATTGTAAAAAAAGAAGGTGATTTAGTCGATGTCCATGTTCTTCCCTCAAAAAATATCAGAATTAGAAAAATGCAGAGTTTGCCTTTTCCCGGATTTCCTTCAGACCTTCTTTCGGTTTTGGGGGTTTTGGCTACCCAGACCAGAGGAGTCACTTTAATCCACGACCCCCTTTATGAAGGAAGGCTAAAATATATGGAAGGGTTAACTAAAATGGGAGCGGATATTTTCTTTTCCGACCCGCACCGCGCGACGATTAACGGAATTACAAGATTGTACGGAGCGGACATGGGTTCTTTTGATTTGAGAGGCGGAGCGTCGCTCATAACCGCCGGCCTTATCGCCGAAGGAAAGACGATAATCAGGAATATTTATCAGGTGGATAGAGGCTATGAAAAGATAGAAGAAAGGCTTGAGAAATTGGGAGCGGATATTAAAAGAGTAAAAGATTAAAATGACAATCGGACACAAAAAACAGAAAGAGATATTGGGTAAAATTATCAAGAGTAAAAATATTCCTCATGCAATTCTTTTTTCCGGGCCGGATAAGATTGGGAAGAAGAAGGTTGCTATAGAGTTCATTAAAAGTATTTTTTGTGAAAAAGGATGCGGCGAGTGCTATGCCTGCAGAACGATAGATTCCGGGAACTTTCCCGACTTGGCGATGCTTTCTCCGGTTGACGGAAATATTGAAATAGAACAGGTGAGGAATTTGCAGAACAGATTGTCTTTAAAGTCTTACAACAATTACTTGAAAGTCGGGATAATAGACGATGCCCACTTGATGAGAAAAGACGCTCAGAACGCTCTCTTAAAGACATTAGAAGAACCGAAGGGGGACACTCTATTGATTGTTATTACTTCGTATCCAGAGATGCTTTTACCGACGATACGTTCAAGATTGCAACAGGTTAAGTTTTCTGCGGTTTCAAGAAAAGACATAGAGGAGCATTTAATTTCCCTGGGAGCTGATAACGAGAAGGCAAAAGAAATAGCGATGATTTCTTCGGGGCAGATAGGGAAGGCGATAGAATTTTTAAGCGATCCGGAGAAACTGGATTTATTTAACGAAGCGATTAAGAACATCGTATCATTATGTAAATCGAGCATGTATAAGAGGTTTGAGTTTGCAAAAGACTTCAAGGAGAATCAAGATGACATCGTTAATGTATTAGATATATGGGAGAGGTTTTTCAGGCGAGAATTATTGTTAAAAATATTCAACGGAAAAGGATTATTGAATTATTCATTAAGGAAACTGAAAGAGGTGATAGACGAACTGGAGAAAACAAAATATTTAGTTGAAAATACAAATGTTAATAAAAAGTTAGCTTTAGAAAATTTATTAATAAATTTATAAACATATGTACGAACAAATTATTAAAGAAAAAGAACCGGAAATGGACAAGGTCTTAGACTTTGTCACTAAAAAGATTTCAAGTTTCAGAACCGGCAGAGCCACCCCGGCTTTAGTCGAAAGTATTCAGGCTGAGTGCTTTGGACAAATGATGCCGATTAAGCAATTGGCCGCTATTTCCGTTCCGAACGCAAGACAGCTTAGTATTCAGCCATGGGATAAGTCATATATGGAGGCGATAGAGAAAGCTATTTTAAGAGAGGGAGCCGGATTGTCTCCGATTATCCAAGGAGATGTTATCGTAATCAATATGCCTCAGATGTCGGAAGAATTAAGAAAGGAGCTGAGTAAAGCGATTTCACAGATTAACGATGATGCTAAAAGAACGGTAAGAAAATACAGAGATGAAGCCTGGTCGGATATTCAAGAAAAAACCAGGGAAGGCTTAATCAGGGAAGACGACAAATTTAAAGCTAAAGATAAATTGCAGGAAGTGGTTGATAAGTATAATAAGAAAATAGACGAGTTAATTGACCGCAAGAAAGCGGAAATAGAAGGATAATATGTTTTTAATAGATTTTATTGCTTTTCTTTTCGTATTGGGAGTAGTTGTTTTCGTCCACGAGTTGGGACATTTTGTCGCGGCAAAAACTTCAGGAGTGGGAGTTGAGGAATTTGGAATAGGATTTCCCCCGAGGCTATACAAAAAGAAAATAGGAGAAACTCAGTATTTTATAGGTGCCATTCCTTTCGGAGGAATGACCAGAATTTTTGGCATGGATGAAATGGACGAAGAAAAAGACAAGAATTCAAGAGCGTACGAATCGAAAAGTGCTTGGAAAAAATTATGGATTTGTTCGGGAGGAATAATCTTTAATTTGATATTTGCCGCCCTTGCTTTTTATGTCCTTATCATTTCTTCGGGATTCAAATCGGAACAGCCTTTGGTTTTTCCCGGCTATCATTTTCCTTTTGGGAATCAGGTCAATCAAATTATGATTGGGCAAGTCGTAAAAGGCTCTCCAGCCGAAACGGCAGGATTGAAATCTTACGATATTATTTCCTCCGTTAACGGGAACGCAATTAACGGATACGAAGATTTTCAAAAAATCGTTCTTGAAAATAAAGGCAAGGAAGTCGTTTTAAAATTAAATGATAATAGGGATATTAATATTACTCCGAGAGTCGAGTATCCTGCCAATGAAGGTTCTCTTGGTGTGTCGTTGAGAGAAGTTGCAGTTTTAAATTATTCAACTTTACCTGAAAAGGTTTTTGTCGGGTTTTTGCATGCATATAATATTACGGATTATTCATTGTCAGCCATGGGAGAATTGATTTCCTATTCCATAGTTCATAGGTCTCCGGAAACTTTGACTAATTCACTGGCCGGCCCGGTGGGAATATTCGCTATCACTAAAATTACTCTTACCAGGGGATTTTATGAAGTATTTAATTTAATAGCGATTCTTTCTATCGCTTTAGGAGTCAGTAATTTGTTACCTATTCCGGCGATGGACGGAGCCAAGCTTATTTATATCGGCCTTCAGAGTTTTAATAAGAAAGTTTTCAGCAAGGAATTGCAGATGAGAATAGAAACATTCGGCGCAATATTCTTAATACTGCTCGCCGTTCTCATCGTCTTTAAAGATTTATTTCAATTCAAAGATATAATATTTAAATAATATGAAGCAGACAGAACTGTTTACCAAAACTTTCAAAGAGAATCCCAAGGACGAAGTGAGCTTGAACGCTCGGCTGTTAATCAGGGGCGGTTTTGTTGATAAATTGTCTGCCGGAATATATACTTTTTTGCCTTTGGGGTTGCGGGTGGTTAACAAGATTGAAAATATCGTAAGAGAAGAAATGAATAATATTGAAGGCCAGGAAATATTAATGCCGTTGTTACATCCAAAGGAAATTTGGGAAGAGTCTGGGAGATGGAACGTTCCGGAAATGTACAAGATTAAAGATGAGAATTTAGGATTGGGCTGGACGCATGAAGAGATTATAAGCTCTTTAATGAAAAAATATATTTTGTCTTCCAAAGACCTGCCCAGATATGTTTATCAAATTAATACTAAATTCAGAAATGAGCCTCGTGCTAAATCGGGAGTTTTACGAGGCAGAGAATTCAGAATGAAAGATTTGTATTCCTTCCATTCTAATGAAAAAGAATTAGACGAATATTATGAACGAGTCAAGCAGGCCTATTTCAGAGTATATGAAAGATGCGGACTTAAGGAAAAGACATATTTAACCAAAGCTGCCGGCGGAGAATTTTCAGAAAGCTTATCCCACGAGTTCCAAACGATAACTTCGGCCGGAGAAGATATAATATATATTTGTAAAAAATGCGGAGTCGCTTTTAATAAAGAAATATTCAAAGGAAGATGTGATTGCGGAAGCGAAGATTTTACAGAAGAAAAAGCGATTGAAGTCGGGAATATATTTAAGCTGGGGAATAAGTATTCTAAAGTGTTCGGCTTAAAAAATGAAGACGGAAGCAATGTCATTATGGGTTGTTACGGAATCGGAATTACCAGATTAGTCGGTGCGATTGTGGAGATGTTTAATGACGATAAAGGAATAATCTGGCCGGAGACTGTCGCTCCTTTTACCGTCCATTTAATTTCTTTAGACGGCGGAGATTCGGAAATCGAGGCCAAAGCTGACGAAATTTACGGCATTTTACAAAATTCAAATATTGAAGTATTATATGACAACAGGAACGACAAGGCAGCCGGTGAAAAATTAAACGATTGTGATTTGTTGGGTATTCCTTTGAGAATCGTGGTATCCGGTAAAACCTTAAAAGAAGAGAGTGTTGAGCTGAAGAAAAGAAAAGAAGTGAAAACAGAATTGGTGAAAATAAAAGAATTAAAAGATTTTCTAAAAAATGAAACTTAATTTAAGTATTAACTTAGACAGGTTTACTTCCGGATTGTCGCAGGACATCGCCATTGATTTGGGAACGGCCAATTGTTTGGTATATGTCCGTGGGAGAGGAATTATTCTGTCCGAACCTTCAGTTGTTGCTTTAAATAAAAAAACAGGGCAGGTTTTAGCGATAGGAAGAGAGGCTGAAAAAATGGTGGGAAAAACTCCTGGCCATATTGTGGCAATCAGGCCTCTTGTTAACGGGGTAATTTCCGATTTTGAAGTGACGGAGCAGATGCTTAGATTTTTAATTGAAAGAGCCAGACAAGATAAGTTTACATTTTTAAAACCCAGAGTTATCGTCGGAATTCCTTCAGGAGTGACCGAAGTTGAAAAAAAAGCGGTTAAGGACGCAACTAAATCAGCCGGAGCGAGAGAAGTATTTTTGATTGAAGAGCCGATGGCTGCGGCAATCGGAGCGAGAATGCCGGTACAGGAACCGTCAGGGAATTTTGTCGTTGATATCGGAGGGGGAACGACCGAAGTGGCTGTCATTTCTTTAGGAGGAATCGTTGTTTCAAAAAGTTTGAGAATCGCGGGAGATAAGTTGAACAATGATATAATCCAATTCGCTCAGGATAAATATAAATTATTAATTGGAGTGAGAACTGCGGAGAAGATTAAGATTCAGATAGGAGCGGTATATTTTGAAAAAGAGCCAACAAAGCTGGAAAAGAAAGAAATGGCCATGAGAGGCAGGAACTTAGTCTCAGGTCTTCCTGAGGAAGTTATAATTTCCCAGCTTGATGTTAAAAAAGCATTGGATAGGTCAATCAATCAGATAATTTCGGAAATAAAAAATACAATAGAAATGACTCCGCCGGAATTATTGGCGGACATTATGAAAAAGGGAATTGCTTTGGCCGGAGGAGGAGCGCAATTGAGAGGATTGGACAAATTAATTGTTAAGGAAACAAATATTCCGACATATATCATCGAAGACCCTATGACCGCGGTCGCGAGGGGAGCAGGAATGGTTTTGGAGAACCTCGACGAATTCCACGATGTCTTGGTTGAGACGGAAGATTTGCAACCGCCGAGATAATAAAAAGAGCAACCGAAAGGTTGTTTTTCGGTTGTTTTAAAAAAGAGATTTATTCCACCTTACCCGACATTAAGGGAAGTAGGGAAAAAAATCCTGTAAGCGATATTATTATCGCCCAGCTAATTTTGATAGCAGATTCTATTAAGTCAAGACGGAACGATCCTATAATCATAAATGCAAGAAGAATTGTTGGAAGAGGTAAAACTAGGTTGAAAATATTCATTATACCGCCGACTTCTTGAAGCCACATTAAATAGTAAATGCTTAACAAGAAAAGAAAGGCGGTTAGTCTTGCCATACTTTCAGGTCCTGGAAAAAGAACCATGAAAAAGGCACTCCATGCAATAATCATGACTATCCCAAATATCGCTAAACGGGACGCAAATTGTAAAGGTATGGAAGGTAATTCTACTGTCATTGTTCTCCCTCTTTGTTTTTATATTTATATAACGAAGTTGGGGGATAGTCAAGTTATTTGACAAAATAAAAAAATTATTGTATATAATTAGCAATAGTTCTTTAAAAGAAAATTGTTTTCGTGAGTAGCGCTTTTGATATATTTTGTATCAAGTGCGCTACCCACGAATTGGGTACAACTTACGGAGGTTTAAAAGAATGAAAAGAATGAAAAGAATCGAAGTAACAGCTCTAATCAGGAACTTAGAGGTAATCGAGGTTCTTCAAGGATCGAAATTCAATGACAAAAGTTTTGAACTTCGGCCCGTGAGAGGTGGTATGATTATGTCTCTCATACCCGACGATACTGGGCGATACTCTCCGCATCCTTACGCAGGTTCGTTCCGCATGGAAATGACCGAAGGCAAAAGCGAGGATGATAACGTCACCGTCATTTGCGGTCACGACGGGGAAAAGATCGAACCCTACTGGGTTAGAAACGAACGTAGTCAGCGATCAGTTGACCCTGGAGTCGATCTTCGTTTCTCAGTAAGAGAACTCGCATGTATCGTCACCTTAGATAAGGTCGGACGTTTCACCGTGTCTAAGGCACGGATAAAAAATCATTTAGACTATATCGAGATACAGGAGGAGGAACTTTTCTCGGCGGACATAAATATAATTGGAGGAAAATTCTTACTCAGCAAGAACATGTTCGCCGATAGCGACCAGCGTAAGTTCACAGAGGTGGCCATGGCGGCGGTTTGCAAGGCCAATTTCCGTGACGGCGGAGGCCCAATGTTCTTCGTCGAAAAGAAGCCTTCAGTCGTATTTCATGAGGTTCAGCCTCAAGGCACAATGGCCTCGACCGAAAAGTTTTCCCGCGGAATGAGCATGGTAAGTAGCCAAGTATAACTTTTTTAAAGCTCTTGTTTAGATAATCTAGGCAAGGGCTTTTAACGTATTTTTTACACTTGACAATCCCTGCTAATCTGCTAAATTATTACTTACATGATAAATATACAAAAGACATACATGAAAATTAAGCGGTTTTAAAAATAGCTTAAGTTTAGCTGTTTGTAAAAGCCGCGT
>JBBACM010000039.1:0-8793 GCA_041657045.1 Minisyncoccota bacterium | reverse complement strand
TTATCGTTTTGGAGGTAAATTTTTTAATGGTTTTCCCCTTATTGATTATTTTTATCGGCCTATCTCTTTTTAGCAAAAAAAGCATTGTTTCCACCGTTTTGGGTTCGATAGTAGCGGCAATATGCGTTTCCCTTGTTTTTATTTTTTTCTCAATTCATCCCACTGTTGATTATGGAGCGGTTTCCGTTTTTCCGATTAGGGTTTCCAAGAATCTAATGGCTGAGAAGGCTAATATTTCACTTAATGCTGGTGCGGGAGAAATTATGGTTTATGGGATAGATAGTGGGAATTTGGTTGAAGGAGAGTTAAAAACAAATTTAATGGTGGCTAGTGTTAATTCAAAAACAGAAAATAATATTCAGACCGTTGAAATAGGAATTAAGGAAGGACGTAAGTGGATGCATAGCGGTAATTTTAGAAATGAATTTACCGTAGGCATAGATAAAAATATAGATGTAACTCTCAATATTAATAGCGGAGCTTCTAATAATAGCATCGATTTAACCAATATTAAGGCTGAATCGGTTACGGTTCATACAGGAGCCTCAAATGTTAATTTGAAGATGGGCGATATTTTAGATAATTCTAGCGTTGTCGTAGAGGCAGGAGCCAGTTCTATTAATTTAAACTTGCCAAAAACTGTGGGAGTAAAATTATTTGTTGAATCAGGATTATCTTCTCAGGAGTTGCCCAATTTAATTTCTATTGACAAGAATACATATCAGTCATTAAATTATGAAGCATCTTCAAAGAAAATAAATATAAGTGTTAAAATGGGAATGGCCAGTTTGTACGTTAATTTGTATGAACCTGAGAAGAGGGAAAATATATCTCTTTTTTACTATAATCAATTGCAGGATCAGGAAAATTCATGTGATTATGAATTTGTTATGCCCGTGGAGAGGGAAATAGTGGGCAGCCAGGATATTATTAGGGGTGCGGTTGAATTGTTGATTAAGGGTCAGTTGACGGAAAAAGAGAAAAGCGAAGGTTTTGTAACCGAATTTCCCAATGCTGATTTTAAATTGTTAGAATCTAATTTAAGTGAAAAAGGAAAGCTTACATTGAAATTTACGGAAGTCCCTGGATTTACTAGTGGAGGATCGTGCCGAGTCGGACTTCTAATGGAAGAAATATTAAAGACAGTAAAACAGTTCCCTCAGGTTAAGAGCATAGTTCTTGAACCGGAATCTTTATTTGAACCTTAGACATGAAAATTTCTTTTCACGGCGCTTGCCGAGAAGTAACCGGCTCCTGTACTTTAATTGAATCGGAGGGAGTCAAATTTTTAGTTGATTGTGGGATGTTTCAAGGAGAAGAATCTGAAAAAAATCAGAAAGATTTTTCTTTTAATCCTAAAGATATAGACTTTGTTCTTTTGACTCACGCTCATTTGGATCATTGCGGAAGGCTGCCCAAGCTTTTTATGGGTGGTTTTAGGGGTAGGATTTATTCAACCGCTCCGACCAGGGACTTGGCGGAAATAATTCTTTTGGACGCACTTAAGGTTTCGCGAGACGAAGGCAAGGTTTTTGTAGCTCCTTTATGCACCGAAGGAGATATTTTAGAGTTAATGGAATTTTTCACTTGTCTTGCATATGAAAAAGAGAACAAAATAAATGATAGCGTGAAGATAAGGTTGAGAGATGCTGGGCATATTCTTGGCTCTGCGAGTTTCGAAGTTTTATTGAAAGAAAATGAAAAGGAAAAGAAGCTGGTTTTTTCGGGTGATTTGGGAAATTCTCCCGCGCCCATTGTTAGAGATCCAGAATTAATATCTGGAGCTGATATTGTTTTCGTTGAGTCGACTTACGGGAATCGTATTCACGAATCAAAAGAAAAAGGGAAAGAAATTTTAAAGAAAAAAATAGAAGAAGTTATCGAAAAGCAGGGAATTTTAATGATCCCTGTATTTGCGATGGAAAGAACTCAAGAATTGCTTTACGAATTAAATAATTGGGTTGAGAATCAAGAGATTCCTTATATTCCAGTCTTTTTGGACAGTCCTTTGGCTATCAAAGCAACCGGAATATATAGGAATTATGTTGATTTTTATGACGAAGAGGCAAGGAGTTTAATAGGAAAGGGAGACGACTTGTTTGATTTTAAGGGGTTATTCATGATAAATAATGTTTCTCAGGCCGGGGTTGCTGAAAAAGCCATACCGCCCAAGATTATTCTTGCCGGAAGCGGGATGTTCCAAGGAGGAAAGATAAAGAGTTATTTGAAGAGATATTTGGGCGACTCCGCAAACACTCTTTTAATAATTTCTTATCAATCCGAAGGCTCTCTAGGCAGAAGGTTAATTAACAAGGAAAAATCGGTTGAAATAGATGGTAAAATAATTCATGTCAAGGCTGATGTTCTGGCAATCTTTTCTTTTTCCTCTCACGCGGACCAGTTGGCTCTTTTAAATTGGGTTGATGCGATAAAAAATCCTAAACCTAAAAAAGTCTTTATTGTTCATGGGGAAGAAAGTGCTGGACAATCTTTGGCTACGATATTAAAAGGGACGACAAGGTCGGATATTATCGTCCCCGTGTATGGTAATAAATATAATATATAGCTTTACAAATATTTTCACAGTGATAAGATGTTAATATATAAGAATAAATAATTAATCATGGAAATTCTAGAAAAAAGTCTAATTAAAACTTCAGTAATTTTAGGGATATTTTTTGTTATCGGAGTAAGCGTAATCTCTTTTTCTTTATATCAGATTAAGGCGGCAGACAACTTTTTAAGCGTTACAGGTTCGGCTAAACAGTCAGTAACTGCAGATATAGTGAAATGGAATTCAAGTTTCGCAAGGACGGTTCTTGCTTCTAACTTGAAGGTTGGATACGCGCAAATGAAACAGGATGAGGCAATTATTTCAAAGTTTTTGAAGGATAGCGGGATTGCCGATGCAGAATTGACTATTTCTCCTGTTTCCATGCAGAAGCAGTATTATTACGACAAGACAAATGCGCCTGATGAGTATATGTTGGTTCAGAATGTTATGATTCAATCAGCCGATATTGAGAAGATAAAGAATCTTTCTAAAAATACTCAATCGGTCATAGACCAAGGGGTCATTTTCTCAGTTTCTTCTCCTGAATACTATTATACCAAGCTTCCCGAGGCGAGGGTTAATCTTTTACCAGAGGCGATGAAAGATGCACAAAAGAGAGCAGAGAGTATAGCTCAGAGTACGGGCAAGAAAGTAGGTAATTTGAAATCGGCCAGCATGGGAGTAGTTCAGGTGATGCAACCAAACTCAGTTGATATTTCCGATTACGGAAATTACGATGTTTCAACAATAGAAAAAGAAATAATGATTACCGTCAAAGCCTCGTTTTCGTTAAAGTAATATCTTTAAGTTAAAAACAAGAAGCTGGGGCGGACCCGGTTTTTGTTTTTTAAATCATGGAAGAAGAAAAGGTAAAAATAAATGAAGAATCGGTTTGGAGGCAGTTTTTTAAATTGTCCATCCCGATTGCCATAGCTAATTTTTTACAATCGGCCTATACTATGACCGATGCTTTTTGGTTGGGGCGTTTAAATTCGGAAAGTTTAGCTGCGGTTTCCATTGGTTATTCTATAATTTTTTTAGTTATTTCTTTAGGCGCAGGATTGTTTGTTTCGGGAACGGTGATGATTTCTCACCATAAAGGAAGGGAAGATAAAGAGAAAATAAATCATGTTTCCGCGCAATTAATACTGATAATGTTTTTTGCTTCCCTTATTCTTTCTATCGTTGGATATTTTTCTTCTCCATTTTTAATAAAATTAATTGGAGCGGAAAGTTTAGTTTCTTTCGGCGCCCTTTCTTATCTCCAATTATTTTTCGCAAGTACTGTTTTTGTTTTTGCTTTCGCTCTTTATCAATCATTAATGAGGGCTCTGGGAAAAGTTAGTTTGCCTATGTATATAATTCTCTTTACGGTTATTCTTAATTTCTTTTTAGACCCTCTTTTTATTTTTACTTTCAAGTTAGGGACGGTCGGGGCGGCTTGGGCCACTATTTTTTCTGAAGTAATCAATACCCTGATAGCATTATGGCTTATTCTTAAGGGTAGAAGTGAAATTGTTTTAGAGCACAAAAATTTTGTGCCTAATTGGAAAGAATTAAAGAAGATTTTAAAAGTCGGTATTCCCAGTTCAATGGAGCAGTTTTTCCGTTCCGCCGGCATGGTGCTTATAACATTTTTAGTTACTGGATTTGGGGTTTCGAGCATCGCCGCTTACGGAGTCGGGGGAGAAGTTTTAGGATTAGTTATGGTAATATCCCTCTCCTTTATGATGTCGACTTCAATTATGGTCGGGAGGAGTGTCGGAACGGGAAGACTGGAAAGAGCAGAAGCTGTTACCAAAGCTGTAGCCAAAATTTCTTTTTTTGTTTTGACTATTTTAGGAATATTTATTTTCTTTTTAGCCGAAGGTATTTCAAGGCTGTTTGTCCCCAATGACTTGGAGGTGATAAAGCAGAGCGCGGAATATATTAGGATTATTTCGTTGTTTTTCGGGTTTTTTGGGTTACAGCAGATATTTAACGGAACCTTTACCGGGGCTGGGGATACTATCACCTCGATGGTTCTGTCGATTTTTGCCTTTTGGATATTAAGAATTCCAGTGGCCTATGCCTTGTCCCATTACACCTCTTTAGGTTTTTTTGGCATAGGGTGGTCTTTTTCAATAACCTGCACGATTTCTGCTATTTTGGGTTACCTTGTTTTTAGATTTGGAAAATGGAAAGAAAGGAGGATAAGGCATTAATAAATTTTCTTTATGTGATATAATGAAAATATGATTAGTATTCCATTATTTCATCCGAACCTTTTTGTTGCCTTTGAGCTGTTAGGATTTATTTCTTTTGCCATTATATTTTTTAGAGAGGTATTAAGGCGCAATTCAATGCGTATTTTTGAGATATTAAGCTGCGCTGTTTTCGGAATGATTTTAGAAATAGGGAATACCTATATCGCCCATACCTACTATTACAGCGATCTTTTTTTAGCAAAAGTGATGAATGTCCCTTTGGCTATAGGATTATGGTGGGTCGTTATTATTTATTGTTCAATGCTTTTAAGCGATCAATACAATATTCCGTGGAGGTTTCGTCCAGCCATGGATGCCCTTATCGCTGTTATCATTGATATTTCTATAGATGTTGTTGCTATAAGGCTTGGTTTTTGGCACTGGTCAATACCATTAAGCCAAGAATGGTATGGAGTTCCTTTTGAAAATTTAGTCGGATGGATATTGGTCGTTCTTTCCTTTTCTTATCTTATAAGGTTTATAAGGACGCTTAACCATAAAAGGATTTTTACTAAATTAATAATGATATTGAGCCCTTTGCTTTCTTATATCAGCCTTTTATCAGGATTGATTATATTTAGCTTGATTACCATTTTCCCTTATCAGGTTAATAATTGGACGACTTTTCTTAAGTTTAATTATAAGCCGGATTTCAACATTCTTTACCAGCCAGAGGTTCAATTATGGAAAGAGATAATTTTTGTGATTTTCTTAATCGAATTGATAAATGTAGTAATCTGGGTGGCGGTAAAATACAGGAAAAATTACCTTAAATGTTTTGATGCGGTTTCTTTTTCCATCCTTTCGCTTGCTCATTTATTTTTTATATTTGCCTTATTTTATTCTGGAATATATAAAGAATACCCGATTTTTATACTTATCGGGCTTTCCTCTTTTTTAGTGCACTGTTTTATCCATTTTGCGCCTTATCTTTCCAGCTTTAAGTCGCGCTCTTTAAAGAAGGCGAAAGAAGTTATTAAGGAGAGGGAAAAGAACGTGGAAAAAATAATCAATAAATCTTTAAGATAGAGTTTTGATTTTATACTTTCTCCATAATCCTATGAAATTTTTGAAGTTAGCAGCAATTATTTTTACTGCTTTTTCTTTTGATATTTTTCCTTTGTGATATTTTTTGAGCGTTTCTAAGAACGTTGTTCTGCCGATGGCGAAGCCGATGATTTCTTTAAATGGAGCAGCAGCTTTAAGCCATTGGACAACTTTCTTTTTATCTTGTCCGCGACCGAGAAAGATAATTCTGCTTTGTTTGGGGACAGCATTAATTACTTTTTCCCATTGTTTTTTTTCGAAGCCTTCTAGCTTCCAAATGTCAACTTTTATAACTTTTTTAATTTCTTCAATCGCTTCGACCGTTCTTTCAACTCTTAATTCTCTGTCGTAGTTTTTTATTTTTTTCTCTTTTTCTGTCGGAGGGACGAGAAGCTCAAGAATGATTTTGTATTTTTTTGAAAGTTTATTTATTTCAGAAAGAACCTTTAGTTGTTTTTTATTTGTTTCTAAATTTAAGGGATTGTATCTTATGAGTATTTTAACAAAGTCCGGTTTGAATTTATCAACATGTTCTTTGAACTTCTTTCCGTATTCGAGGGCGAGCTCATCTTTACCGCTTTTTTCCACAGGTAAACAGATTGTGACTTTTTCCTTATTAGCTTTATTTAAGATTCTTTCTCCGTATTCTTCATCAACCAGGATGCCGAATTTTTTCTTATTTTTTTCTTTTTTAGCGACGGAAAAAAATCCTTCAAAGATGATATTTTTGAGCTGTTTTACTTCCTCTTTTTCTTTTTTGTTGGGTTTTTGAGACAGATCTAGGATATCCCTTAAAAAAGAGGAGCGGTGGTCAAAGGGGAGAATGAATAGTTCTTGTTTCATATTTTTCTTAAATATACCACTTTAAGGGTTGTTTCTCAAGTCTTTTATATGGTACAATTGGATTATGAAAAATAGAATATTTTTATTCATATTTCTTGTATTTTTTTTATTTTGTTCCGGACAGATATTCGGCTGGTTTAAGGCGGAAAATGCCCCGGCTAACCTTTCTTTTGTCGTTGAAAATGTTGAGAAAAATGAATATTTGTCCCAGAAGATAATTTTTGTGGGGGACATGATGTTTGACCGTGGAGTCGAGGCCTTGATGGAAAAAACTTCTTTTGCTTATCCCGTAGAAATGATAAAGAATTTTTTGTGCACTTTTGATTTTGCTGTCGGCAACCTTGAGGGTCCTATAAACGAGAAGCCGAAAGAGTTTTCTGACGAATCATTGATGTTTTCTTTCGACAAGAAAGTTGTCGAATCTTTAAAGTCGGGTAAATTCGGCATGCTTTCTTTGGCGAATAATCATACTTTGAATATGGGAGATAAGGGATTGGAGGAGACTAAAAGTATTCTCAAAGAAGACAGTATTGCTTTTACTGGAGATCCAATAGACTGCGATGCCGATTATATCTCCCAAAAAGACGGTATTACATTCTATGGAGTGAATGTTACGTTTCCCAACAACTGTTCAAATGAAGAAATTGCTGATTGGGTAAAAGAAACCAAGTTTTATAATCCCGAAACATTCCTTGTTGTTTTAGTTCATTGGGGAATGGAATATAAAACAGAAAGTTCAAAAGAGCAGGAGGATTTGGCTCATGATATGATTGATGCCGGAGCAGATTTAATCATCGGCAGTCATCCTCACGTCGTTCAAAACATTGAAAAATACAAAAATAAATTAATATTCTACTCTCTCGGTAACTTTATCTTCGACCAGTATTTTTCAAAAGATACCCAGGAGGGATTGGGAGTAGGAGTAGAAATATATCTCGAAAAGAAAATATATAGCTTGTATGCGATTAAAAATAACTTGTCTCAGCCGAAGATGATGGAAGACGATGAAAAGAAAGTGTTTTTGGAAGGATTAGCCGGAGCATCAAGCGAGGATTTAGCCGAAAGCATCAAAAACGGTTTAATTGAAATTAAAGATTAAAATATGAAAAAAACAAATATATTTATTATAGCCATAATAACATTCTTAGCTGTAGTCGCCGTATTTTTTATCTTTGATGGGAAAATTGAAATTCCTCAAATGCCGGGAGTTGCTATTTCCAGCTATGCATCGAAAAATTGCATTGACAACGGGGGAACTTTAGAAAAAAAGAAAAGAGGAGACGGTAAAGAATATGAAGTTTGCCTTTTCGAGGATAATCGTCAGTGCGAAGCTTTGTCTCTATTGAATAACGAGTGTCCAAAAGGAGGGCTTAAAATAACAGGATATATTACAGAAGCTTCTACTTATTGTGCTATTTTGGGCGGAAAGTATGAGATAATAGGCAACACCAATGATATTGAAGATGGTAATTGCACTTTTTTCAGCGGAAAATTATGCAATGTCTGGGATTTGTATAACGGTAAATGCGACAAGGGCGTTGTTAGTCCTATTACATATAGAAATGATAAGTTTAATTTTTCTTTAAGCTTGCCCAGAGACTGGGAGAATAAATACGAAGTCAAAGATGAAAAAGGAGATAACAGTATCGAATATATTACCTTTAATTACGGCGAAGCTAATCTTTTTAAGATAGCCATTGTTCCTTTTTCTTTTTGGGAAAAAGAAAAGGTTCATGAAGGAGAATATTTAAACAGAGACAATGTAAACGCTTTCGCTTTTATTTATTCTAAAGATCCTTTAAGAAGCGATAAGCAGTGGGGAGAAGAATACCTATCTATGATTTCACGTATTGATAGCGTAAAATCAACTTTTAAGATAACTAAACCATATATTTTTTTAGAAGAAAATAAAGAACAAGGTAATAACTATACAATTGAAATAATGTATCCATATGTCGGAGCGATTGAAAATGGGAGGGTTAATATTGAAATAAGTAATTTTGTTGAAGAAATTGTTTCTAAATTTAAAGATGATGTCGGAAAATCAGATGCTTGGCAAGGAAAAAATACTTTAAAAATATTCTACGACCCTTTTGAGATAAA
>JBBACM010000038.1:0-8878 GCA_041657045.1 Minisyncoccota bacterium | reverse complement strand
AAACCACACAACGAAGCGCGAGGGGCGGTCAACGGCTTGGCACATATTAAAAAGTGGAAGAGGTCTGAAAGAGCGACACTAGCCTTAAGGGTATAGTTTGGTGGCGGAATAAGTAAACGCTAAACGCATGAAAGGCAATTTTGGTTTGCGATTGTCAAGTCAGTTAGAGCAAGCAAGGGCTCACGTGTCGGCTCATGTAAGGTGTAAATCCTTACCCAAACAATACTGAAAATCTAAAACCACGCTTCGCATATGCGAAGGAAAGGAGAACCATGCTTCAAAAAGTGCATATCAAGCAGAACGAGAAAGAACCCTATAAGGTTGAAATTCTAGTTGATGGGGTGAATATTGCCAACAGGATATGCGGATATACACTGACACAAGAGCCGGGAGGTTTTCCTGTTTTTGAGGTAAAAAGCATAAATTTATCCTTCGGGTTTGACGGTGAAGCAGAAGTTATTGACAGAACAGCACATGAGGAAATAGAAAGACTCAAAGAGCAGCATAAGAGGGATATGGAAAACCTAAACGTTCTGGATGAGGCATTAAGAGAATGCCAGAGAAAGTGTATGAGGGCTGACATTGAACGAATATTCTAGTGATGTTACGCGGGAATACGAAAAGTTTTTACTGGATAATTTTGAACGCGCGGGATACAAATTTGAACATGCGTCATATAACGATGCTATATCGTATTTAGAGGATGGCAACAACACTCATTATTTCGTCAATAAGAAATACGCATTTAGCACGAGGGCATACCTTGAATATTCACAAGACGGGTTGACATATAAACATAACGTGTCGGTGGATTCTTATTACGATGATAGCATGGTTGATTATATATTTGATGATGCGGAGGAAGTATAATGCCGACAAAAACCATAAACAACAAATTGTTTTATTCGGTAGACGGCAAAGAGTTTAAAGAATTTAGTGGAATAGACGATATTGGAAACCCGGAACTAAAAACTACAACACTGGCCGACCGTCAATCTATGTACGATTTGTTTTATAAGCCGCATACTGTAACGTTTATGTTTAATAGGTCATACATACTTGCGAGTAGGTTTTGTCACGTGTTATGTGGAAAATCTAATAACTGGTTACGACTACACGGATATCCAATGGTTAGGAGGAAGGATAATGTATCAAGAATATCAGGCCATACATAAATGCCGTCTTTGCGGTGAAAACGTCTTAGGGGGAATTACAGGAGAAAGAACTGCAAGTGTCTGCGCTTTTGAAGCTTCCCATGGAAGAAGATATGAAACATCATTTGCACCTAGAATAACGGAAACCCATATTTGCAAAGACGGGAGCATGGGGATAACAGATTTCCAAGGCTTTAAGAAAGTAGGCGATTAAATGAAAGAGACGGGAATATGCGGACACGTCCACGAATTACCACCGCCAACACATCATCATAAATGTGAATATTGCAAAAAAGACGGAGCTATTTATCGAAACGAACGTTCAAATGCAAATGCTATGATTGCAAATGGTTGTTTAATTATGAGTGGAAATATTAAAACAACGGTGTTTCAGACGCTATTCACGGAAATTCCATTTTGTCCATTTTGCGGTCAAAGACTAAGAAAGTAGGCGAATAATGAATAGTATACTTGAAAAACAAGACGGCTACATAATCAACGTAAAAGACAATACCTATTTTGGCGATCGTGTCTATGTCGACACTCTAATCAATATCGGCAAAGAATCAATGATAGGTAAACACGCAATTATCGCAGTAGAGAAAGACAAAACTGTTATGTTACTGTCACAAACTCATAAAACAGCCAAACAGCTAGGTAAATCAATGACAGAGTATATTTCTAATGGATTTAAGGTTTATACCGCATAGGGAAATTAAATTAGAATTTAGGAGGATAACAAAATGAATAATTTATGTAATAAAACAACAAAAATTAATAACAGCGAGAATGTTAAAATTAAGGTAACCGGTGCAGATATAGTTGTTCACGGCACTGCCGATAAACCATATTACGAAATTAAATATTATAGATTGGATGATGGAGAATGTCATATTGGATACAGTTCATATGAACTAAGAAATGTATTTGAATGGCTAGAAGAATGTTTTGATTTGGTTGTTTAAACTGAGATTAAATAAACCACGAACGCCACTCGGAGCGCCTAAACTACTTAGGGGCTCTTTTTATTTGGAGGAAGACAATGACTAATCAAGAAATTATAGAGAAACTGAAAAAATCAGACTTATCGGCATACCAAAACTTGAACATGCTATTTGAAATTTGCTTGAATGTTTTGGACAATGACCAGGGTCTTGCCATAAAAACATGTAAATTTGTGAAAAACGAAGCTGCGATACGGTCTACGGATATGAAGTTTTTTGACTTATACAATAAATGTTTACTGTTTCTGGCTCCGCATTCGTTTGATGAATACATGCTATACATCGAGAAAGATAGGGAACCGCAGAAACGTTTCTGGAAGCCAAGAAGGAAGATTTTATTACCGACAGCCAAAGATATTCAAGCGCTGATTGATGACGAATTAGACCTTTTAGCAATATCAATGCCCCCTGGCTCCGGAAAGTCCACATTGGAGATTTTCGCGCTTACATGGGTAATGGGTAAGTTCCCCGATATGCCGAATTTAGCATCGGCGCATGCAGATAAACTTACAAGAAGCCTTTATGATGGAGCTATGCAGATTATCACCGACCCGGAATACTTATGGTCTGATGTTTTTCCGGGCGTAAAACTGGAAAGTCAAAACGCCAAGGACGAAACAATAAATCTAAAGAGTGCAAAAAGGTTTAAGACACTAACTTGCCGCTCTATAGACGGTGGATTGACGGGTGCAACACGATGCGAAAAATTATTATGTGCTGACGACCTTTGTTCCGGCATCGAGGAAGCTATGTCGAAAGACAGGCTTGACAAGCTATGGGAGAAATACACTAACGACCTTAAATCAAGAAAGAAACAGGGGTGCAAAGAGCTACATATTGCTACCAGGTGGAGTGTTCATGATGTTATAGGACGATTAGAAAGAATGTACGAGAACGACCCGAGGGCAAAATTCATTGTACTTCCTGCTCTTAATGAAAACGGAGAAAGTAATTTTAATTACGACCACGGGGTAGGATTTGACACTCAGTACTTCGAGGACATGAGGAATACTCTTGATGATGTTTCTTTCCGCTGTCTATTCATGAATCAACCGATTGAACGTGAAGGACTTTTATTCCATGAGGATGAATTAAGGCGTTATTTTGATTTACCGGGTGCCGGATATGACGCAAACGGCAATCTGATTAAATTCAATGAACCCGATGCAATACTAGGGATATGCGATACAAAAGACACTGGCAAAGATTATGAATTTTTACCTGTGGCCTATCAATATGGGAACGATTTTTACCTAGAAGATTGTATCTGCGACAATGGGAAAACGGAAATGCTTGACGAATTATGCGCCAGCATCCTAGTAAAACACAAAGTAAAGGCTTGCCGATTCGAGAGTAACAATGCAGGGGGAAGAACTGCTGATATAGTGAATGACTTAGTAAAACAAAAAGGCGGCTTTACACATATTACAAAGAGGTTTACGACATCAAACAAGGAAACAAAGATTATTGTAAATTCCCCATGGGTAAAAGAACACGTCCTATTTAAGGACAAGACAAAATACTCATCCAAGAGTAATTATGCAAAGATGATGTATTTCCTTCTGTCTTACACTATGGCAGGAAAGAATAAAAACGATGATGTACCGGACGGATTAGCACAGTTAGCTATGTTTGTTCAGTCAATGTCAGCAGGACAGGTCAGAATATTCCAACGGCCATGCTAAACTAGATATTTGAAAAACTAATGGGAAACACAAGTTGCATAAGTATATATTATGTGATAGCGTGAAACTAGAAGGTGGGGTGGGATGATATGAGTGTTACCATGGAGAGTTTATTTGGCAGACAGAATATATATACGTCTGCGACTAACATAAATAAGAGCAATATCGTTTCCGTGATGGCAGAAGCCTTGAAAACCCATTCCAATAATGCAACACAGATAAAGTACCTCAAAAATTATGTCAAGGGCGACCAACCTATTTTGTCAAGGGTTAAACCTATAAGACCGGAGATTAATTTTAAGGTAGTGGAAAACCATGCTTCTGAAATTGTCTCATTTAAGGTTGGTTATGTGTTCGGCACTCCGATTTCTTTAGTCCAACGTGGAAAGATGGACGCTAAAAAGAGTGACGAGAAGAAAGATGACCAAAGAATAGCAATCTTGAATGAAATGTTGTTTGAAGAGGACAAGGCATCAAAGGACAGGGAACTAGGCGAGGAAATGAATATCTGTGGGTTAGGACATAGGATTATTTTACCCAAACAGAGGAAAGAAATTTTTGGGACTTCGCCGTTTCATTTATTGAATTTATCGTCAGAAAATGCGTTTGTCGTAAAGTCAAATGACATTTATCGCAGACCTGTCTTAGGCGTTACCATGATTGAAGATATTTCAAATCCTTTTCAATATAAATTCGGTGCATACACAGAGACAACGGAGTTTAGGCTTGAAGGTGGGATGATTGGCAATTTAAAGATAGTTGACATGCGACCTAATCCTTTAGGCATCATTCCTATTATAGAATACCAGAACAATACTCAGCGACAGGGAAGCTTTGAAATAGTCATTCCTTTACTTGACGCATTGAATACAGCAACCTCTGACAGATTAAATGGAATAGCACAGCATATTCAATCGTTGATGTGGTTTAACAATTGCAGGATAGATGAAGAGAAATTCAAGGTTTTAAAAGACCTTGGAGCAATTGAAACATCGTCTGAACCGGGAGCACCCGCGAACGTCTCTTACGTAGGCCAGGCATTAGACCAGGCAGAGACACAGACGCTTATTGACGACTTATACGACCGTGTCTTAGGAATAGCGGGGGTGCCCGACAGGAAAGTTTCAACAGGTGGGAATACAGGACAAGCTATCCAATTGTCAAACGGATGGGAAACCGCAGAAGCTATGGCAAGGTCAACAGAAATCCTGTTTGACCGTTCCGAGAAAGAAGCTTTAAGGGTGATATTAAAGATTGCTAATACGGTAAAGACGGTTGAGATTGGCAATATTTCATTATCGGATATTGAAATTAAGTTCTCGCGGTCAAAGAATGATAATGCTTCAATTAAGATACAAAACCTTGCTGGACAGCTTAACGCGGGCATTCATCCGAGAATAGCAATAGCAAACTGCGGATTATTCTCCGATGCAGAGCAGACATACATAGACTCCCTTCCTTACCTTAAAAAGTGGGAACACAAGGAAGAGGAAAAGCCACCTAAAAAGGAGGACGGTGCCGATGTTTAATTTACAAGAGGAACGCTGTCCGAATTGTGATAAATTACTAGGGAAGATAAATGGATATGCAGAGATTAAATGTCCACGATGTAAAACCCTAGTAACAATAAAACCAAAACCAATAAAGAAGAGCATCTTGAATGCCAATTGACTTAGTGAATTCTAGGTTGGTTGGCATTTTTAATTAGGAGTCATCCGTTAAATGACAAAACATTGTGAAGCTACCACGTAAAAAGCGTAGGAGGAAGAAATATGAAAAGGGACGATGTTACCACGTTATTTCCAGATGCAACCAAGGAACAGGTTGACAAACTCATGACAATTTACGGTGACGATGTAAACACTGTTAAGTCCAAGTATTCCGTAGACCAGAGCGAACTTGAGCGGCTGAAACTGATTGAAGAGGAACACCAGAAAACCAAGGACGCTACATTATCGGCAGAGGAAAAATACCAGAAGGCCATTAAGGAAAAGGATGAACAGACAAAGAGGTTTGCAAGAGAACTGAACAGGATGAAGGCAGAAAACATTCTTGTTACAGCCGGATTAAAGGTTGAAGAAGTGGGCGACCTCTTCGAGGGTATCGTTTCTGATGATGCTGACGCAACCGCAAAAAGGGCTACAAGCCTTGCAAGCTTATTGAAAACTAAAACGGAAGCAGCTGAAAAGGCGAAAGAGACAGAACTCTTACAGGGGATGGAAACACCGCCCGCCGGACAGCAGGGAGTGACAACAGTAACACCCGAGGAATTCAGTAAAATGGGGTATGAAAGCAGAGTTAAATTGAAAGCAGAAAACCCGGAAACCTATAAACAATTAACCACAGATACAGGAGGAATTTAATATGTCAGATTTAACTACTATTTCCAAAATGGTAGACCCGGAAGTTTTAGCCGATATGATACAGGCTAAGTTACAGAAAAAGATTAAGGCTCTCCCTTATGCGAAACTTGACACCACTTTACAGGGCAGGGCAGGGGACGAGGTAACTATCCCTAGATTTACTTGGGATGGAGAAGCACAGGTTGTAGCAGAAGGCGCAGACATTCCATTAAGGGCACTCGGCACTTCCACAGCAAAGTATAAGATACAGAAGGTTGGTATCGGCGGCGAGATTACCGATGAAGCAATCCTTTCCGGTTATGGCAATCCGGTAGGCGCACTTGGAAACGGCATCACAACTTCAATCTTGACGAAGTGTGACGATGACACACATGTACAGCTTAGAAGCGCTTCCACAATCTACGACCCGAGCGGAGCAATCAGCTATGACAACATCGTTAATGCGATTGACTTATTCGAGGAAGAGGAAAATTCCGAAAAGGTTATTTTCGTCCATCCTTTACAGTTAGGCACAATTCGCAAAGATGATGATTTCATTGACAAGACAAAGTACGGTGGCAACGTAATGGTCACCGGAGAAATCGGCGTTATCGCAAACGCAAGAGTAGTACCTTCCAAAAAGGTTGCTATGATTGGCGGTTGCTTCTACAACCCGATTGTTAAGTTATCAAACGATGCCGAGACAGAGGACGACCTTCCGGCAGTAACATATTACCTTAAGAGAAACACCAATGTTGAGACAGACAGAAAGTCCCGCGCCAGAAAGACAGAAATAACTGGCGACCAGATGTATGTTATCTCCCTTACCAATGACAGTAAGGTTGTTTTACTCAAAACGACAGGCGCACCACTGAGGGCAAAGACCATGTATGACGAGACCTACACATATCCCGGTACTGCGTTTGTATTTGACACGACAGGCGTAAACGTAGCAACGACACACACAGGCGCAAACGCTGAGACACTTACAGCAACGGGGACAGCACCAGTAATTCCTACTGCCGCTATTGCAGGGCTTGGCTTTAACGAAAGCACAACAAATGCATTTGTAGCTTTACTTCCTATCCCTGGTGCACCGCTAACAGGATTTGATGCTACCGAAGTTTACTACAATGACGTAGCAGTAACCGCAGATGATGTTGTCGTTATTGACGATGAACCTTACATGATACACGTCAAAGGCGTATGGGATAACGCAGGAACCATTACGAGCGCATCCACTACTTTGACTATCAAGTATGGCGCAGCCGGAACTAACACAACATTCACATGGGATTACTCAGCTTTAACTATGGGTGTATAAGGTGACTTTATGGATAATAAAAAGAAACCCACAACAAAATCAGTAGCAAAGAAACCAGTTGCGAAAACGGTTGTTAAGCCGACTGCAAAACCAGTTGAAAAGCCCGCAACGATTACTCCCGTTCTGAGACGAAGAGGCGGGGGAACCATAGGTTAGGAGTGAATGAAGGATGGAAGAGTTATTAGCTAATCTGAAATTATATTTAGACATGACGGATGATGATAGTGAAGATACTCTTCTGTCCTTCCTTTTGACAGTGGCGGGGCAGAAGATACTTGATAAGCTATATCCGTTTGACGACACGGTAACAACCGTTCCGACAAGGTATCTGACGAAGCAAGTTGAAATTGCCCTGTTCCTGTACAACAAGCGCGGTGCAGAGGGAGAAGTATCCCACGGCGAAAACGGAATAAACCGCACATATGAGAATGCAGACATACCGGACAGCCTAATGAGGGGAATAGTTCCTTATGTAGGTTCTCCGATTAAAATAACTACGGAAGTTTAGGAGCGTGACTATGACGATACCCGATGAGGTAAAGAGAAAATGCATAGAACTTTCTAACAGCGGAATGACATCAAGAGAGATTTACGACAGCTACTACAGCAAGAAAAGTAAAGCTAAGTATACGAGTTTTATTAGAACATTATTCGGATGGAAAAAAGAAGTTATTATTGAAAAGCCTAAAGACAACAAAGCATTTAACATCATAGAAACCCTTAAAAAGGGCATACAGCTATCTGAGTTATCAGAGAGGTTAAATATATCATTAAAGACCTGCGAAGGCGTAATCGAGGACATAAAGGGTCAAGGGTATAACGTACAGAGAATTGGCGAGGAAATTAAAATATCCAACGTTGTAGTTCCTGCCGACAACCGCATCTCGAGGGATTGGAACGGTGAAAAAATCATCCGGTTCGGACTTCTAGGAGATACGCATATTAATTCGAAATATACCCAACTGACCCACTTACATAAATCATATGACATATTCGAGAGTGAAGGAATATATACAGTCTATCACACAGGGGATATTGACGAAGGCGAGCAGATGCGACCCGGGCATCAATATGAATGCTACGAACAGGGCGCAGACGACCACGTAAAGGAAATCGTAAGGGTTTATCCGAAACGTGAAAGAATTAAGACGAATTTCATCACGGGAAATCACGATGCGTCAATCATTAAAAAATGCGGGTATGACATAGGCTATCCGATTGCAAGCCAAAGAAACGACATGGTGTATCTTGGACAGTCAAGCGCAGTTATCAATCTGACCCCGAATTGTACGTTTGAATTAAGGCATCCATTAGATGGAACAGCCTACAGTCTTTCATACAAGACACAGAAAATGATTGAGGCTATGTC
>JBBACM010000037.1:0-8886 GCA_041657045.1 Minisyncoccota bacterium | reverse complement strand
GTTTGAGAAAGAAGCTATTTACACGCCAACTCAGGTAGCGAATATGATACAAATTAAAATTCAAGAAATGCTTTCAAAAGCTGATCGGCTTTTGGGCGGGAAAGAAATAGAACTTGAACTTCCGGGAGTTAAGATAAATCTTGAATCTGTAAAATATAAAATCGCAAAAACAGTAAGCACTTATTACAATAACGAATGTGAAGAAAAATCGAAAGAGTTATTCGAAGAAATCCTTCCAGAGATTCTTGAAAAACTTAATTTAAAAAAAGAAAAGGATAATCAAAAGATTGGTATTGGTACAAGATTAAAACAGAAATTTAATTTTTGATCGGAGACCAATAGCTATGAATCTCCCATTTGTTAACCCAACAGCAGAAGATATACATGCAATCGAAATAGCACGATGTAAATTTGATTGTGAATATTTTATTGAGGAATATGTAAAAATAGAGGATAGAGATGCACCAGAAATCGCAATAAAATTTTCTCTTTGGGATAGGCAAAAACAAGTATTAAAGAAAATATTATCAAAAAGATTACTCCAGATTTTAAAAGCCAGACAGCTTGGGTTGACGTGGATGGCTTTGGCTTATGCTGTTTGGGGATTGCTTCATAAACCCGGTTATTCAGTCCTTGCTTTATCTAAAAGAGAAGATGATGCTAAAGAATTAGTACGTCGTGTTAGTTTCATACTAAGATATTTGCCAAGATGGTTTTTACCCGAAGAACGGTGGAAAACAACTACCGAGAACATAAAGATATTTAACTTTGACGATAAGGGGACACCACTTGAAGATTCTGTTTTCCAATCATTCCCAGCAGCACAGGATTCCGGTAGATCGTTCACAGCAAATCTTGTGATACTTGATGAATGGGCATTCCAACAATGGGCGCGAGAAATATGGAAAGCTGCCTTCCCTTCAATTAACAGATCTACCGGTGGACAAGTAATTGGATTAAGTACAATTGAAAGAGGCACTTTATTCGAAGAAATGTGGCGGGATAAAGATAGCGCTTTTGAAAAAATCTTTTTGCCTTGGTTCACCGATCCACGCAGAGATCAGAAGTGGTATGATAATACTATAAGAGCCATTAAAGGCGAGGTCTCTTCTGAATATCCGGCAACTGAAGAAGAAGCATTATCTATCCCCGGAGGTACATATTTCCATGAATTCAATACATTAATTCACGTTAAGCAACCATTACCACAAGTTCCATCTTGGTATTCAAAGTATCGTGTTATGGATTATGGTTTGGACACGTTTGCTTGTTATTTTGTTTATGTCGATGGACAGGGATATGGTAGGATTTACAAAGAAATATATGAACCTAATCTTGTAATCAGCGCAGCCGCATATTTGTTGCTGAAGGAAAGCGGCGCGGATGTCCCTGATACTGCACAAAAATGGGATTCGTTAAAAAAAGAAGATAAAAAAATAATTGGATTAACTTCTAAAGAAAAATTTCTTTGTACTTTCGCGCCACCTGATCTTTTTGCTAAATCTAATCAAACCGGTAAATCAAGTGACGAAGTATGGTATGAAAATGGAGTCCAACTAACTAAATCCAAAAATGATTTTGAACAAGGTTGTATAGCCGTTGCTGATTGGTTACATCCATTTCTAATTAAAGAAGAACAATCGGGAGAAGAATATTTCACAGCAAGACTAACTATTGATCGCGATTCCGCGCCAAATCTTGTTTATTCATTAGCAAATATTCAGAAAGATAAATATAGACCGGCTGTATATTCTAAAACTCCGCATAGTTTAACCCATAGCCCGGATGCACTTAGATATTTTTGTACAGAAATGTCAGTTGTCCCTATTAACGAAGAAGAAGAAAAACTAAGAAAACAAAGAAAGCTTTATGAAACAGCATATCCTCAAGATTTAATGGAGGACGAAATTGTAAGCGATCCTGATTTAATTATGTAATTAGGGAAGGAGAAGTCCTTATGACAGAGCAAGAAGGGAATCGTAAGTGTGCAAGAGAAGGATGTGAAAACCCGGTACATGGCGCAAGGAAATATTGCTCGGCAAGATGCAGCAACATAGCAATTTATGAATATTTAGAAAAATATAATAAACGGACAAGACCACATAAAGAGCAAAAAGGAAAAGAGTTTATAACCCATAGCGGCATTGAAGTAAGTGACAATTGGTTTGGAGAATTTATGATGCACGGAGATATAGAACCGAATAAAGCACCAAGACAAAAGAAAAGCAAAAAAGAATTTCGTAATGATGTAAATAATTATCCTTGTACAGGAGAAGAAATGGACGCTGATATTAGCGCTGATATAGCGGATGATTATTGTACTGAATAAGATTTATGTAGACACTAATATTTCTTTTTAGTATGTTATTGGCGAACAATTTTTAGGAGAAATACTATGACAAAATCAGTTGACATATCAAATAAACTAAGTTGGGGAAGTTCAAAATCGGGTGGGACAAAATCAGCGAAACAAAACGGACATAATGGGAAAAGCACTCTAATGGATAAACCAATGCCTTCTCAAAAGCAAATGATGGGAAAAGCAAACGCAACAACAAAACTAAAAAAGGTAGAAAAAGATGCTGTGTAACTCAAAGACAAAATTTAACAGAAGAGCATAAAATGAGAAAATTTAGTTTATTTGTCCCGATAGTGTTCCTAATTATTTCTTTCGGAATACTTGTCATAATCGCAGATGGGAAAAAATACGATCAAAGATTAACGATTGATGTCTACGACAAAACACTAAAAGAAGTTACCACCATAAAAGAAGAATTAGGGAAAATTGCTGTTAAGTATAACCTCACAGTCACGATGAGTTCTATTTCGAAAGAAGAAAAAGAAATGAGAAACAAATGGCTAAAAACGATTTAACATCAATAAATGCGAAAGACTACGAGCGTATTGCGAATCGTATCTCTCTACCTCACACTCAAGAAACCATCGACAGACAGCTTGGCGACGCATGGTCTAACGTTGAAAGAGAATTACGAAAAGAGGGTGGGACGGGTCGTCTCACCGCGCCCGATGGATTAGTTCGTCTTAACCCAATACCTTATAAAGGATTCACCATTGAGTTATATGGCAGGATAGTTTATAGAACTCAATTTGATGTCTACGGTCAATTACGGTGGGTTGGAACGGCTACGGGAAAAATAATGAACCAAGGGAAAGAAGTTGATGTGATATTTGATGTTGAAGCGTCCTTCCCCAATGGAATCGAAGACACACAAGATGCTGCAAAATATTTCTTCGGGTTAATAGATGCTTGCAGGAGAACTTAATGTTAGGGTACTATTTATTAACAGCTATCTTAGGATCTATTTGTGGGTATTTACTTTATCTAAAAACAATACAACCAAATAAAAAAGGAGAAAGCCATGGACGAATTAGAGGACACCAAAAACCAGGGAACAGAGAACCAGAACGAAACAGTTGAAACCGGATCGGAGCTTAATGAAGAGACATTGTCAACAAGTGGATTGGCAACCAAGGAAAAAAGTTCAGTGGGCGACTTCAAAACTATTTCTACTATTTCTGCCCCGGCGTATGAACTGCGAACAACTCTTAACCATTTAAGCAATAAAGTCACTGAACTAATTTCACTACAACCCAAAGTTGTTCCTCCGGGGGATTTTTATTCCAATGCGCGGAAAGCGTTAAGTGATAGAGTTAGTTTACTCAAAGAATCTATCCAGTTTACTTTGGAAGAGTTAGGAAGAACCACAATTCAATAATTAGTTGGTAATAATATTTGTGGAGAAAAGTAATTAATGGATTACACTAAAATAAAATCTCGTAATAAACTTGAACAATATCAAGACTGCATTGAAATGGCTATACTTGCAGAAAAGATAACCGGTCATAAGTGCGACGGATGTAGCGGCTTAGGGCAAACGGGTTTCAATGTGAAAGAGAACTATTATGTCCCATGCCAGTGTGTGACTAAGGCAGCAGAAAAAGCCCGGAAGGAAATGCACAAACAACCATTGCCGCATGAAATTTTACCGGAAGAAAACAATTGAGGATTATATGGGAAATAAAATAAACTGTCCACATTGTAATACCGAAATGGAATTAGTTGATGAAAGTTTAGTATGCCACAAATGTGGCTTTATGCTTTCACTTGAATGGATTATAAACACAGCGAGTGTTTATATCCCAAAAGGAACAGTAACACTACCAATATACAAAGAAATACTTGGCTCGGATAAGAAATTGGAAATTACCTTGGAGTAAATTATGCTTAGGAACTTAGTTACAAAAGAAATCAGAGGGATAAAAGATGCCCCTTGTTCGGCGGCTGATTTAAGCAGTCTAATAGGTTCTCACATGCCGTATTTTAATAAATTATGGGAAGAGGGTAAAGAGAACGAACTATACATGAAAGCCGTTAATCTTTCAGAAAAGAAGAAAAAAGATTATGTGAAACAACAGCGCGCTCACTTCTCTCTCCCTATGGTTTGTGATAAATTGTCGCGTGTAATTTCCTCTGAAAGGAATTCCCGGACTTATGCAAAAGCAGAAGCCACAAAACCAGAAAGTGAAATTCTTGCCGAACTTGTAACTTTAAGATTCCGGAAAATAGAACGTGATAGCAATATGGAATATGCAGAATCAGAAGTGTTCCAATCCGGCGTAGGAGTGAAGTATGGTGTGATGGAATGGGTTGTTGAATATGATAGACACGGTAATCCTAAACCAATCGGTAAGAAAAGAGATTATCTTGATGTAATGTGGGATTCAAACGCACGGGAATACGACAAAAGTGATGGTGCCTTTTTCGCGCATCGTAAAAAAGTTTATAGACTTGATATTGAAAGAGATTACGGAGAAAAAGTTGCCCAGAATATCGAGATCAATTCCACAACATTTGGAAGACCGGCAAACGAGAATTGGGGTGTAAGCAATCAGTACGGGAAAAGAGATTTTGATGTGATATATGTTTACCGAATATTTGTGAAAGTCTTAAGAGAAACCTTCCATGTGGTTTTCGGTACAGATGACCACATAACTTATTCGAGGCAGGAAGCTGAAGAAGTAGAGAGAATGTTGAAAGTACCCTATATCCTCGATGGGCAAACTATCCCACGAAGTGAGATTGTACCTATAAAAGAATATGGATATGATTATTATGAAACCACCCTCAATGAAATCTTAAAATATGAAGAGACTGATTTGGAGGCATATCCATTCGGAGTATATCAAGCATTCCAGTTTGAAGACCAGATTTGGTGTATGACCGATATCCTGAAACCGATAAATAAATTGATGGATAAATTTCTTGCTCAGATAGATCAAGCCATAGGTGCAGATATAAAAAATGGTTGGGAAATCGTTGTCTCTTGGTTGGCCGAAGGATATACCTATCAACAAGCGATACAAAAAGTGAAGAGAGGAGAACCCTTGCCGGTAATGAGACCGGGCGCAATTAGAAGCATACCCTATAAAGGGGCGAATCCTCAATGGATGGAAATGTTAAGCGTATTGGATTCAATGGGTGATAAATACACGGGTGGAGATTTATTCTCAGGAGTACAAAGAGGAAGGCAGCGTGAATCTACTGAATCAGTAAGGATTAAGATGCAGAAACAAGAATTAATTGCAACACTTTTTATCGACAATCTCCGACGTTGGAAGCGCGGATTTTTTACTCAAGGACTTTGGTATCTTAAAAAATATGATACCGCGGAAGCAATTCAGAAAGTGCATGGGAACTCTTTGACCCCGGAGATGATCCAACTACTCCGGGAAAACCAAGTTTACATCCCATCGGAAGCAGGGAAAGGTATTGGGTATGTCCGGTTAAACAATCCGGAGAATGAATTAACAATACTTAAGAACGCCGACGTTGATATTAACATAGTTGAGGAAAATATCAGCGATACTTACAAAGACTCACAATACCAGAGAATGATTTCCAGTGAACAGTATGATCCTACGTTGGCACTTTCTCCGACATGGAGAAGATTAAAACTTGAGAAAATGGATGTAAGTTATGAAGACCGTCAAAAGATAGAAGCAGAGGTTGAACAAATAAGAAACCAGCAAATGGCTATGGCGCAACAACAACGTGCCGAAGAAATGAACTTAAAGAAAGCCGAAGCACTTATAAAAGACAAAGGATCAGTTTCGGAGTTTTATAAAAATAATGAATAAAAATAATTTATCCGAAGAATGGAAACCAATTAAGAATTTTAAGGGACTGTATGAGATATCCAATTATGGTAATGTAAAAGCACTTGCCAAAGAGTGGATTTGTGGTAATCCTTCTATGACAAGAAAAAAAGCAGAACATCTTTTTGCTAATGTTTATGATACTAATGGTTATAAACAAGTCAAATTGCGCAAAAATGGATTATCTAAAAATTTTCCTATCCATTGTTTGGTCTGGGACCATTTTGGTGATAAACCGAGAAATGGGCAAAGATTACAAATAGACCATAAAGACAACAATAAAGAAAATAATTCTATATGGAATTTACAATTATTAACGAATCGAAAAAATACCAGCAAATATCAAATAACAAAGAAAAATAAAACATCGAAATATGTAGGAGTTTCTTGGCATAAAACTAATAATAAGTGGGTATCTAAAATATATGTTAACGGGTATCGTCTTTTTCTTGGGTATTTTTCAAATGAAGAGGAGGCTCATTTGGCTTATCAGAACAAATTATTACAAATAGAATCAACTGTTGAGAAGTAATATGGGAAAAGAGAATAAGGTAATTATCGAAACAGCAGATGGTAAAAAGATAGTAGAGTTCAATGAAGAAGAGTTTAATGAATTTAATTATCTAAAGGTTACAAAAATTGAAGATGGTGAGAAGAAAGAAGTCCGGGTTCTAAAGATGACTTCGAATAAACATTTAATAATGAGTTAGTTTGTCCAATTATTAGGGAGGTATAAAATGCCAGAATACGCACAGTACAAAGATGCTGGGAGACTTGAAAAAGATTATTCCGGTGTTGCACCAGAAGAGAAAAAACCCACAAAAACGAAAAAAGTTTATCCAAGAATTTGTATCGACTCGAAAAATTTCCCATTCTTACGTTCAATGGACATCGGGAAGAAATGTGAAGTAAAAGCAATGGTTAAAAAAGTTGCCGAATCAGAACCGGATAATTATGAAGTTGATAAAGACAATAAAATGACCATCGAGATCATACAAATCTCCGAACCAAAAACGAGTAGTGCTGACTACAAAGAAATAATTAAAGAAGGTAAAAGCAAAATGAAAGAGGAGATAGAATGACAACGGCTCAGGTTGTAAATATTTCTACAGGTGGATTAAAACTTTTGTTGGGCAATAGCACCATTAAAACAGTTACCGGATTTTTTGTCTCGGAAGGTAAAGAGACAGAAAGAGTGCGAATAACAAAAAACAAAAATGATCCTAAAGACATTAAACTATCAATCGGTAAACCGAATTATTCCGAAAGAAAGTTCTTAAAATCATGTAAGGAAACTAATTCAAGGATACCGCGATTCTGGGTAAAATATTTCCCCGAAAAGAAAAAATAAATTATAAAAGGGTTAATGCGGATGTTGAAGAATACTAACTTCAACAATCGGGCTAAGAAAACAATCTAGCAAATAAATGAAAAAATACTTAATAATCTCCCCTATAACTTTCATTACCGTAATACTCACAATACTAATATTGTTCCCTAAACAAATTGTTGACGATTCGTATATCCTTTTCCGATACGCAGAGAATTTTAAGAATGGGAACGGATTAGTTTGGAACGTTGGTGAGTATACAGAATCATACACAGGCATTTTGCTTATACTGTTTTATATCATTTCTCCGCTAAGTTATATAATAACCGCTTATATAATTGGTGTTGTTAGTTTCTTATTGGGTGGATATATAATTTACTTGATAGCAAAAGAAAGCCCTGTTAAGTGGTTACTATTAGTTTGTTATTCTATTTCTCCGGCAATTTATGTACACGTATTTAGCGGACTTGAAACATGTTTGTTCATGACACTTTCGCTTGCAGCGATTTATCTTTGGGAGGAGAATAAAAAATATTGGCTTTTATTAGTTACTGTCCTTTTGTTCTTATGTAGACCGGAAGGAATAATTTATGCTATGCTTTTGTTAACCAACAACAAGGGAAATAAAAAATGAAAAAAATAATAAAAGATTTGTTGTCCATCCTCTTTTGTGGTGTCGTTCTTTTTCTTCTTGCTTGTTTTGCTATCAAATATATAAGAGACGATATAAATTATTCTCTTATTTATGGTGAATGGCTTTTTGACCCGAATGCAAAAGGATGGAGAATTGTTAAAGAAGGAAACAATTATTATCCGCAATTTAAGGGTTGTAATTTGGGGTTTCGAATGGAAAATGGATTTAGTTATGTAGATTCACGTAGCACAGACCCCGACCCATTTTATTTAGGACATCCTCCATTATCTTTTGCGGACAGTCTGTCTGCCAAAAAATGGATTGAGGGGATGTAATTGTATGAAGATAAATTATAAATTATTATTTATCTACGTCTTTATAATCGGCGTATATTTTGTCTTAAAAGATTATTATTACGGGGATATACTACCGAACTCTTTTTATTATAAAAGCGGTGTTGCAAATAGAGTATCTGAGAACTCGATTCAATTAGGGAATTTCTTTTTATTCTATTTATCCGTTCCAACGATTTTAATTATTTACAGCATCATTAAGGGAACGTTCAAAGTAAAATCATTGTTCTTTTTGCTTATTGTAGGACTAATTATAAACTTTTATCTACATTCGAGACTTGACACAAATTTCTCTTATAGATTCTTTTACCACGTTTATCCGGTGATCTTGGTTGTTGTTCTTGTCTCGGTAAAATTAATTAACCGATATTTTGTTTATAGTCTTATAGCAG
>JBBACM010000036.1:0-8984 GCA_041657045.1 Minisyncoccota bacterium | reverse complement strand
TCGTCGATTTCTACATAAGTCCAAAACCGCTCAAACAAAAAACAAAAGAGGTCTAACCTCTTTTCCTGTTTAATGTCTTTAAAAAATGTCTAATTATTTGTATAACTGACTATGTTTTCCTAGAGTTATAAAAACAACTGCCTTCCCGTCATCTTTAAATATAGCCCTCCAATCGCCAGTTATTTATACTTCTATATCCAGTATACTTTCCATTCGAAGCATGATTATTTAATAAAGGATGAAATCTGTCAGAAATAAAAATTACTAAACTGTCTTCAAAATTTCTTCTCGCTAAAGAAGAAGATAAATCAAGTCGTTTAACAAATTTCTTACTAAACCTTATTTTCATATTTTCTTTTCTTATTCCTTAACCACTTAATGGCATCATTGGCATTATCAAAATCAGAAGAAATTTCACCTCTTTTGATTTCTTTTTCGGCCTCTTTAATTTCTTTTATTAAAAATTCTGAAGGCTCTTCAATAAAAATATGCATCTCCTTCTCTTTTATAAATTTCCTTAAAAATATATTTAATACATCTCTTAAATTAAGCCCCATTTGATCAGCTATCTATAGTTGTTATTTGTAGCCAACTGGCCGCACGCCGCCTTAATCCCCCTACCGAATTCGTATCTCTGCGTAGTAAACACTCCTTCTTTTTCCAAATACCCTTTAAACTTTTTAATCGTACGGGAATCGGACGGAACAAATTTTCCTGTCGGATTATAAACGATAAGATTGACCATGTATAATGGTTTTTTCATTAGTCGAGCCAATTCCTTGGCACAAGACAAAGAATCATTCTTCCCCTTAATCATCAAATACTCGAACATCACTTTCCTTTTGGTTTTTAAAATATAATCATCAACCGCTTTTAAAACATTCTCTAGTGGATACTTTTTATTCACCGGCATCAATTTGCTTCTTAATTCATTATTCGGAGCGTGCAAAGAAATAGAAAGATTAACTTGCAAGGTTTCTTTGGCGAATCTTTCAATTCCTTCAACTATCCCTGACGTAGAAATAGAAATCTTTCTGGAGCCGATATTAAAATACTCGGAACTATTTAAAATACGAACGGCGCTTATAACATTATCATAATTCAAAAAAGGCTCTCCCATTCCCATAAAGACAATGTTGGTTATCTTTTTATTTTTTAAATAACGGGAAAACAACAATACCTGATTGATTATTTCAAAAGGTTCGAGATTTCTCTTCAGCCCCATTGTTCCGGTGGCGCAGAAAGAGCAAGCCAAGGGGCATCCGACTTGGGACGAAACGCAAACGGTGAATCGGCTGTCATTATGCTTCATTAAAACCGACTCAATTTTCAATCCGTCTTCTAATTCAATCAAAGCTTTAACTGTATTGCCTTCTTCAAACATCTCGTGCTTTATCATTAAAGGAAATTCCTTTAATTCCTCTCTTAATTCCAAAGGCAAGACCGTGGCCTTATCCCAGTCCTCGATTAAATCCTGAAAAATTAGTTTGCGAACCTGTTTTATCCTATACGCCTTCTCTTTTTCTAGTTTCTTTTCAATCAAAGGCAAGTTCATTTGTTTTCAATCACTTTAACTTCTTCTTTTGAAAGAGTATTTTCGCTCTTTATCTTCTCGACTATGGTTGATAACTTCTTGGTTCTCGCAATTGAAACTTCGTCGAACTGCGTCGAGACCGCCCTTATTTTCTTTCCCAAAGTATCAACTTCTTCGTTGTATTTATCGTACTCTATCTCAAACTTCTTAATCAATTTAATTATCTCATGCAAATTCTCCTGATATTTAAAACTTTTGTAAGACTGGTAAACCATCCTTAAGATAGCCGTAAAGCTGAAAGGACCGGACAGAATGACTTTCTTTCCCATGGCATCGTTCCAAACTTCGTTCATCTGGTCATAGATAAAACTGAATATCATTTCATTGGGAACGAATAGAATAACAAAATCAACCGTGTCTTCTTCGGGATTAATATATTCTCTTCCAGAGATTTCTTTTATTCTCGCCTTGACGTCCTGTTCAAAAGCCTTCTTGTATTGCTTCTTTTTTTCTTTGTCTTCTTCTTCAGTAAACTTGATAAAGTTATTTAAAGGAAATTTAACATCAATATTTATCTTCGTCTTATCGGGAAGGAAAATAGTAAAATCAGGACGATTTGAATTATTGTCCTGGGCCGTATTGGCTTCATAGTTTTCTCCCTTTACAAAACCGATTGTCTTTAAAAGGTTCTCGGCAATTTCCTCTCCATATTTTCCCCTTAATTGATTGTTTGATAGAATATTCTTCAATCCTTCGGTTGAATCTTTCAAGCTCCCTGTCACTGTTTTGTATTCTTCTAAAACAGTACGCAAAGTATTAAATTCCCCTATTCTTTCTTTTTCCACTTCATCTAACTGTCTTTTGCTTTTATCTAATTCCTGATGGACTCTTTCAATCAATTCTTTAATCGTATCTTTATTGTGCTGGATTGATTCGCTTATCAGCTCCTTCTTAGAATCAAATTGCTCTAAAAGGCGCTTTCTTTCTTCTTCAAATACCTCTTTGCTTCTCTTAACGTTTTCGTTAACCATCTTTTGAAAAAGAAGGTAAGCGAAAATCATCAAAACAACAAGAGAAGCTATTAAGGTGATTATTTCTGTTGTCATGTTGATAATGTTGACAATATTTATAGATAATAATATAATATGAATGCAGTCAGAAATGATTGTCCTGCCCGAGGACTCGGGATCGAGATTCGCAAGTCTAGCTTAGGCTAGATTTTTGCTTTATTATCGTTATATATTTTTTAATGTCTTGAGCGTTAATAATAATATCTGCTGAGTTAGCAAGATTTTTTTGAACAAATCCGCTTTTTATTAAAATAACTTTTTTATTTTTTTCTTTTATAAACTTTATTAAATTAATAAAGTCAGCATCACCAGAAAATAAACAAAAAGTGTCATAATTACCAACAAGCCTAATTGCATCAACGCATATCTCTACATCAAAATTGCATTTAGGAATATTAATATAGTCGCCTCTTTTATCACTATTTACGTCTAATAAATTTGATTTATATTCATCGTTGTCTAAATAATGTTTTATTAACTGAACAGGCTTGGTAATAGTATTGTCAAAATATTTCCTCGAAGCATCCACAAAACCTACTGATTTTCTATTATTGGTATCCATTCCAAAATAAAATCTGCTCCTCTTTGAAAATAATTTTGAAAAATTAGCTAATTTCTCCAAGCCAATAGTAAGTTTCTTGTCCACATCTAAAATATTTCCGTCACCATCCCTTGTGTCTTTCTCAAACCAAAAATCTACATTCCCAAAATCAACAAAAGAATATATTGTTCCAAAATCTTCACTTATCCCTAAACTTTCCGTTATTGATACTTTTTTGAATTCTTCCAAATTCATTGATTCGATTATATCACACTTCCCTCTTTTTGATTAAAAACACCTTATCATTCTTCCTGACAATGTCATTAAAAACAACTGCCACTTCTTCTCCTTTCTTTCCCATCTTAACATCTTTATTATCTATTTGGATTGACGTTACATCCTGTTCGATAAAGGTGTGTTCGCCCTCGATGATAATTCTTTCTCCGACTTTCAAATTGAGATGGTTTAAACTAACCGCTCCTGATTTGACTTTAGGATAATAGTGAGTGACGTAACCAACCAGCATTTTTCTCACGCTTGAAACATTGTCGGCTTTATCATAGCTGATTCCTTCTTTTCCCGGAGTGCCGAAATAGAAGCCGGTAGAAAATCCTCGATTATATACCGTCGATAATTCTTCCATCCATCTTTCAACTTTTTTATCATCAAATGTTTTATCAAAATAGGAATCAATGGCTTCGCGGTAGCACCTTGAAGTAACCTCAATATATTTGGGGTCCCTTCTCCTTCCTTCGATTTTAAAAGAATCTATTCCGGCTTTGATAAGCTCAGGAACAAATTCAATCATGTTCATGTCTTTGGCGCTCATGAAATATTGTCCTTCATTAGAAATCTTGTGGCCTTCGTCATCAATCAAGGTCCATTCCTTTCTGCAAGGCTGAGCACAAGAACCGCAGTTGCTGGACTTGTCGTACAGGTAAGCGGACAAAATACAGCGGCCGGAAATTGCCATGCACATTGCTCCGTGGACAAATGCCTCAATTTCAATGTTCACTTTCTTCTTTAATTCTTTTATCTGGTTTAAGGTCATTTCTCTGGCCAAAACAATCCTCTTCGCTCCAAGGGATTTATAAAACTCGGCTGATTTCCAATTAGAGACATTGGCCTGGGTAGAAACGATAAAAGGAACCTTGTTCTTTTTAGCTATTTCAATCACGGCCGGGTCCCAAACAATAACCGCATCTACACCCGCTTTTTTGGCCTTTTTAACCAGTTTTTCAGCCTTTTCGATATCAGGGTTATATATCACTGAATTGACCGTCAGATAGGCTTTTAGACCGTAAGAATGGGCTTTCTTGACAAAGCTATCTATCTCTCCTGTTTCTATCCCGCTGGCCGCCCTCATATTCAATTCGGAAACACCAAAATATACCGCGTCAGCGTATTGCTTGCAGGCCTCTAAACTGGCCCAATCACGGATAGGACACATTAGTTCTGGTTTCTTCATATTCGTATTTTAGCACAAAATTACGCTTTATAAAAGCAAAACTCTCTTTTTATTAAAAAAGAGAGAAAAATTAAAAGCTAAGAGATTTTAAAATCTGTTGAGCAATTTCCGCATTGACCCGGTACATTGCAATAAATTTCTTCTTTACTTCTTCTGGAAGCTGGAACCTGGATTTATTATCCCATCCCGCTTCCTTCAGATAATCTCGCAGGTGCTGCTTGTCAAAGTGCTGGCCGTTCATTACAATCCTGGAAGAATCTCCGGTCAGGACTTCATCAGCGAGTCGAAGCTCGTAACTGACAATCTCAGAACCTTCCCTTTTGGGTACGAGTATAAACTCAAACTTCGTGTCTCTGAGCTCTTGGCCGTACTTAGAAAGAAGAGACCGTCCGATTAGAGCAACAGTCAGACTGGCCAACTTAACAGACTGGGCGAGGTTTCGGCCGGTCCATCCGATGATGGAATTTTCCTCAATCCAGTCATCATAGATAGATACCATTTCGGCGTAGCTGATGTTTTGATCGTGTTTGCCGAAGCCTTCTTTAGTGCTCGGCGTGAAGATAGCCATCGGCAATTCTTGTCCCTTTTTCAATCCACCGGGAAGATAATTATCCAGGAATCTGCCAGGGTAGCACTCTGACTTAGAGTACTCTTTCCACAGCCCTCCTTCAATGTTAAACCGGACGATGTCCTCGGTCGGAAGAACCAGCCCTTCGTGAACAATAGTTATCCTTCCCTGAAGGGCCGGATCTATTGCCTTGCACCGGAAAAGATGGAGAATCCTGTCTTCTTTATCGGTGATAAGGTCAGTTTTGATAACCGGCTTCAAGATTTTCTTCCAAGTATTGGAACAAGCGTTCAGCCATACTCCCTTACTCTCAATCTCATCAAAGACAACGTCGCCAGCGGAAACATTGTCTCCGGTAACGAAGCACAACTTGCCGGGAGCGATAGGAAAGACTCTTCTTACCTTGCGAGGAGTTTGATCTTCACTCTTTTCTAAAAGTTCGAAATTCAATACTTCTTGCGTAAACTTCACCTCCATTATTCAGTTCTTCAATGAACTGGTACTGATTATATACAACAATCCTAAGAAAAAAGCAACAGTTGCCTGTTACTTCTTTTTCATTATCTTGTTTAGTATTTCTTTCACCTTTTCAATGCTGTCGTAGTCGTAAATAGAAATAGGAATAACTTTCTTTTTCCACTTCTTCATTCTTTCTTTTAAAACATCTTTATCCACCATGTCTGTTTTGGTGATAAAAACATATTCTTCTTTATCTAACATGTCTTTATTGTAATCTCCCAATTCCTTCCTTATCGTCAAATAGTCTTTTTTGAAATCTTCCGACTCGGCGGAAATCAAATGGAATAATATTTCTGTTCTCTCGACATGCTTCAAGAACTTGATTCCCAAACCCTTTCCCTCTGAAGCTCCTTCAATTAATCCAGGAATATCAGCTAAGATTAAATCGTAAAACACGCCCAAGTGCGGTTCCAAAGTTGTAAAAGGATAATTGGCAACCTTGGGATTGGCATTGGTCAATTCTTTTAACAAACTTGATTTGCCTACATTAGGAAGACCGATAAATCCAACATCGGCAATCATCTTTAATTCCAATCTCAAAGTAAAAGCTTCTCCCGGCAATCCCGGCTGGCACTGCATGGGAGTGGTATTCGTTGAAGAGCGGAAAAGGAAATTGCCTCTTCCTCCTTTTCCTCCTTTTCCTATTAATAATGGCTCCCCTATTTTAACAATTTCAAAACTATCTCCCTTTGTTAAATTATGAATAACTGTTCCGACTGGAATTTTAAAAATAACATCTCTGCCGTTCGGACCGTCTACAAATTCTCCTTTTCCATTTCCACCATCTTCGGCCTGAACCGCTTTTTTAAAACGGAACTGTTTTAAAGCGCTTAAATCAGAAACTCCGACAAAGTAAAAACTGCCTCCTTCACCGCCGGAACCTCCTGTCGGACCCAAGGCAAACCTGCTTTTCTGGAATGCCACGCATCCCTTGCCTCCGTTTCCCGCCCTTACTTTAATTGTTATATCATCTATGAGCATAATTATAGACGTGCAAAACCTATATCTAATTTACAATCAAACGCGTCCGCAATTTTAGAAAGAGTATCCACTGAAAAATTCTGCTTTCCGGATTCCATTCTCGCAACAACGCTTTGGGTCGTACCTATCTTCCTGGCAAGAATCTCTTGTGACATTTTTTTCTTCTTTCTCATTTGTGCCATCTCGTAAGCCAGCCTAATTCTACGATACTCTTTTTCAAATTCTTTTTTAAACACAGGATTTTTAAGCTCCTCTTTTAAGTGTTTTTCGTAGTTAGTCATATTTTTCTTTATTTATTAAAAAATTATTATAATTATTAACAGCTTTATCGATTTCAGACTGTGGTGTTTTTTCCGTTCTTTTCGTAAAAGCACTCAGTAAAATTATTTTTTCTCCCGTAAAAGTAAAATACATTATTCTGTGTTTATTCTTAGAAAAATCTATTCTTAATTCTCTTATTTTATGCTTAATGTGCTTTGAATACGGTTCATCTAAGTAGCCATTATTTATTCGTAAAAAGTCTATAAAACTGAAAATCTTGACTCTTTCCTTAACGGATTGGTTAGTAATGTATTCTTTAACTGGCTCATTTCCTTTCTTATCAATATAATAATATATTTTATATTCCTTCTTCATCTATTTATATAGCATATATGCTATATGAAGTCAATTTAATTATTTTTAATAGCCTGCGAGTATATATTTACACTAACCTAAATAGACCCATAAATCAAATAAAAAAGTGAGTCTTGAACTATGTTTTATTTTTTAAGGATGAAGATATCTAATAATGACTACTCCTGACCCGCCGTGGCCGCCGTTGTTATAAACACTAGTATATGTCGCACCGCCTCCGCCTCCTCCAGTACTGGGCGTGCCCGGCGTTGGATATGATGCAGTATAAGAACCAGCGCCTCCGCCACCAGCTCCGCCCACTCCGCCCGCTCCTCCAGCTGATTCTGCGCCGCCTCCTCCACCGCCGGCATACGGTGTAGGCGTTCCGCTTATAGATGTAGTTACTCCAGCCCCGCCATTCCTATTGCCAGTCCCGGCCACTCCGACTCCACCAGCTCCGCCTCCTCCTCCACTCTTTCCTACACCGCCAGTGCCTCCAGCTCCGCCCGTATATCCTTGATTCGCGCTGCCAGAACCTCCGGCTGCCCCAGAACAACCACCTCCACCGCCAGAACCTCCGGCTGTTCCAGCATGATTAGAATAATAGCCACCGCCTCCTCCTCCAGAAGCCGTTATGGGTGTTGTACCGTCAGTAATTGACGATGCTGTTCCGTTACCTCCCGTATATGCGGGGACACCAGCTCCACCGGCACCCACAGTAATCGTTAGGGCTGACCCGGTAATGTGATATTTTGATTCTGCTAAATTACCTCCCCCTGATTGTTCTCCAACAACTGAACTACGGTAACCTCCAGCCCCACCACCGCCTCCGATGTATCCACCTCCAGCCCCACCACCGCCGACAATAACATATTCAATTTCACTTACTCCGATAGGCACAACCCAAGTATTTGCTCCAGTCGTTGTTCCAGATAAGGTGAAGGTATTAATAACATATGAGCCGTTAGTATTTTCCGTACAGTTCAATCCTCCGACCGCTCCCGTCCAACAACCGCTGACATATGGAGAGACAGTAGAAAATCCAGAGGAGGAAGAATAACTATATGTATATGAATTAGAAAGAGTAGCAGAAACAGTAAAGTCAGTTCCACTTGTAGAGATGTAGTTGTAATTAGTATCAGCAGGTAATGATGAATAATAATCAGGAACGAGAGCTGAAGACAACGTAGGACAGCCAGTAGCAACAACACACTTAATTAGTTCAATTGGATACACTCCTCCGCTATGAATTCCGTAAGCTAATATAGTCTTCCTTAATGAATCAACTCCTGCTCTTGTTCTGGCATCTTGAGCAGAAGCATTTGCTCCGTTTAAAGAAACAATAATTAAACCGGAGAGAATTCCGATGATAGCGATAACTACTAATAATTCAATTAAGGTGAAAGATTTATTTAGAGACATTATTTTAAGGATGAAGATATCTGATGATAATAATGCCATTACCTCCTTTACCGCCATTACCACCAGAGATATAAGCACCTCCGCCGCCTCCACCACCAAAGTTATTAATTCCTGGCTGTCCGACTTTAGTTGCTCCTGCCGTGTAAACACCTCCATTACCCCCGCCACCAGCACCCCCTAACCCTCTAGTAGCACCAGAATAAACTCCTCCGCCGCCTCCACCGGCATAAGTAACAGGTGAACCACCAGTAATAGATGATGGCAAT
>JBBACM010000035.1:8215-9439 GCA_041657045.1 Minisyncoccota bacterium | reverse complement strand
GAATGTTGACCCAGTTGCTCCAAATGCTGCAGCAGCGGTCACTACAATTACTTTGACAAAAGGTTCTTACGCAATTGATTCTGCTGTTGGAGCCAACGACTCTGATGTCGGCTTGTCTTTAAGCGGTATTTTCTCTGCTGCAAGTTTTGTATGGTCAGATGTTTCAGCTCAAAACCATTCAATCCTCACATCGGATTGGACAGGTGACTACTTAGTAAGACAGCTTCCGACAGATACTCAAAACTTAACAAAATAAACTTAGCTTAAATTCAAATTGAATTTATAAGTTTACGAAAAAGTTGAGAGTAGTTTGTTAGAGAAATCTAACTAAGACAGTCAAAAGAAGCCGCCTCGTTAAGAGGCGGTTTTCTTTTATTTAAGTAATCTGATTTGTCTTTTTTAAAAACTATGCTAAAATTTAAGAATACAAATAGTGTTGAGCATGCAAAATATTTTTAAGAAACAATTTTTAATCTGTGTATTGTCGCTGGTTTTTGTCCCCTTATTCGTTAAGGCGGATAATTTAGGACAACTTCAGAATTTTTTTGTTGAACCAAGTTATAGCGATTCAAAAATATCGCAAGTTTCAGCAACCTTAGTCAGGAGCTCCGATGATGTATATTTTTACATTGACACGAATTGGTTAAACCAGAGAAGTGATAGAGAGAAAGAATCAATTTATTCTACTTTGAGCGTTTTGGGAACTGAATTTGATTCTAATATCTATCCGCAATTAACTTCGGTATTCGGTCATGAATCAAATCCCGGCATAGACAGAGATACAAGAATTACCGTTCTTTTCTATTCAATGAAAGAAAATGCCCGTGGATATGTAAGGAACATTGATGGATACGAACGCTTGGTCAATCCTTTCAGTAACCAGAGAGAAATGGTTTACCTTAATGCGGATAACATTACTAATCCTTTAATGAAAGCTTTCTTGGCGCACGAGTTTATGCATTTGATTACCTTCAATCAAAAGGATTTAATGTATGGCACAAGTGAAGACGTGTGGTTAAATGAAGCTCGAGCGGAATATGCACCGACTTTGCTCGGCTATGACAACAACAATACTTCCAGTTATTTAAATAATAGAATGAAGTCATTTATAGACAATTCGTCTGATTCTTTGACAGAATGGAACAATACTTCAGCCGATTACGGTGTTGTCAGTATTTTCGCTCATTATTTGGTGGACCAATACGGATTAAATGTATTAACCGA
>JBBACM010000035.1:0-8205 GCA_041657045.1 Minisyncoccota bacterium | reverse complement strand
AACCGATTCTTTAAAATCAAAACAAGTCGGTATTAATAGCATCAACGCAGCGCTATTAAAAACAGGAGTAAAAGATACTTTTAATGATGCGTTTACTAATTTTACCGTTGCCGCTTATTTAAATAATTGTACTTTTTCTCCGAAATATTGCTTTAAAGACAAGAACTTAACAGATTTTCACATCTTACCATTTAGTAATTTTCTGCCTTTTTCTGAAGAAAGCACTTTGTCCCTGGGGCAAAACTTAAAAAACTATTCTACTCATTGGCAGAAATTTAGCGGAGGTTCCGGCAATCTAAAAATTGTTTTCAAGAATCAGTCTACCGGACAATTTGTAGTTCCATATATTATTAAGAACGTAGACGGGACTTCAATTGTTAAGTTTTTAAAAATAGACAGCAGTTCGCAAACAGGGGAATTGATAGCACAAAATATCAACAAAGATGTTGTGTCTGTAATTGTAATACCTTCAATTCAAATAATGGATGCCGGCAGTTCATCTAAGAACTATAATTACTATATCGCAGCCAGCAGTGTCGGTAATAATACCAATGCCAACCAGGGCAATAATGATACAGGTATAAAGCTACCGTTTGCGATTGATAAACCTCTGAATCAAATGAACAGGGAAGAGCTTCTCTCGGTTTTGTTAAAACTGGTTATTTATCTAGTATCTCAAGGTAAACTAAAATTTTAAAATAGTAAATTTGCTTTTTACTATATATTATAATATAATCAAACCATGACCGAAGAAAATGTTTCAACCGCTAGAGAAAAATTTCTCAATGCCTACGCTAATTTGCCATTGACCGTGAGAAACGAGATAGTTGTAGTATTGGGGGAGGAACCGATGACATGGAATGCGGTTTTCTTGGAAGTAAGCCAGGACTCGGAAAAGGGAAAGATTATTCTCAGTAAACTTAAAGAATTAAAAATTATTTAATCCTATGGAAACAAGAGAGCTAGACAATTATGATATCAAAAAATTGGTTATTGCCAGATTAAACGTTATGCCCAAAGAGGTTAAAATATCTATCGGAGACGACGGCGAACATACCGTAAATGATCTTATAGAGCACGTGGAAAAAGGAGACGAGATAGGGGAAAAGATGGCTCGTATTCAAATGGATTATTTGAGATTTTGGACCGAAGGAAAGGCTTATGAATAAAACAGTTCTTTTAACCAGGCCGAATCATGACAATACAACCCGTTATCTTTTCTATTGGGCGCAAAGGATAGCAATTGAAGCTGAGGCTAAAGGGCTTCAGCTTTTGGATTTAAAAGAGGGAAGGGCTAATAGGAAAGAATTTGAAAGTATAATTAAATCAAAAGAGCCGTCCCTTATTTTATTGTATGGCCATGGAGGTTCTGATAAGGTCGCCGGGCATAATGACGAAGTTTTAATTGAAGTAGGCGATAACGACAACATATTAAAATCAAAAATAATTCATGCTCTTTCTTGTAAATCAGCTAAAATGCTGGGACCTGCCAGTGTCAGTTCCGGTGCTTTAGCGTATATCGGTTACGACGAGGATTTTGTTTTTTGCTGTATTCCGGAAAAAACATCCAAGCCGCTTGAAGATAAATTAGCTTCGCTTTTCTTAAACCCGCCCGAACTTTTAATTAAAAATCTCTTAAAGGGCAATTCGACTGGTGTTTCTGTGAGTAGGGCGAAAAATTTATTCATGGATAATATCCAGAAATTATTAACCGCTGAAAATTCAGAATACGACTACGCGGTTCCTTATCTTTTGTGGAACATGAATCATCTTAAATTAATCGGGGATAATAACGCAAGTTTTTAGAATAAATTATATGACAACATATATTTCTATTTTAATCGCTGGATTCGGCGGAGGATTGGTGAGGGGACTAATCGGGTTTTTAAAACATCAGTATGATTATAAGAATACGGGATTTAATCTTCCTTATTTCTTCGTTATGATGTTTCTGTCAGGAATAGTCGGGTTACTGGTTGCAATAGCTATAAAATACTCCTTTATTTCTTTTGAAGGGGTTTCATATATTTCTCCTGCGATTGCCTTTATTATCGGCTATGCCGGAGGGGATTTCCTTGATGGGATTTATAAAATACTACTGAAGAAAGGAAAGTAAACATAACCATCGTAAGGTTTTTATGGGCTGATCAATGGTTTTTTGTTTTCGATTGCTTGACATGGCGTTTCTGATAGTATACAATTATTGTATATTATGAGAAACGATGATTTAAATTCAAAAAAGATAATAGATTTGATTTCCAGTCTGCCTTATTTTAAAACGACAGATTTATTGTCATTTAAAAATAAGGATTATCCAAAAATAATAGTTTCTCGCTATTCAAAAAAGGGAGAAATAATAAGACTGAAAAAAGGTTTATACATTTCAAAGAAATATCTCGATGTTTTAAGAAGAGAGGGAAAGCTTTCTACTTATAGCGAATTCATAGCCAACATTTTGTGCAAGCCATCCTACTTAAGCTTAGAATACGTTCTTGCGGAACACAATATTATTACGGAATTTACAAAGAATTTTACCTCGGTATCTTCAATAAAAAAGACTAACTTTTCAAACAGCCTTGGAAAATTCTTTTACCACAAGATCAAAAATGACTTATTTTCTGGGTTTAATGTTATAAACAAGGATGGTTTTATTGTTTTAAAAGCGACCAAAGCGAAAGCATTGTTTGATTTTTTATACTTCAGAAAAAACCTTTTAATAAACAGAGAATCTGTTCGTGAATTGAGGATTAACACAGAAGATTTATTGCCAAAAGAATGGAAAGAGCTTGATAAGTATATTGCGCAGGAGGGTTCTAAGAAAATGAGGGAAATTTTTAATAATCTAAAATAATGGAAACATTAAAACCAATTTTAAAAAACTTGATTTCAAATTCTGTTTCTAGAAATAAAGTTTTCATGATGAATCTAGCTAAAGAATATCTGCAGATAATAGTCTTGGACTTTATTTACGCTAATCCTAAATATAGCAAGATGTTCTTTTATGGAGGGTCTTGTCTCGCCCAGTGTTTCGGTCTTAATCGCCTTTCGGAAGATTTAGATTTTGTTGATAGCGAGAGCAATATTAATATAGGGGATTTATCAAGAGACATAGAGGAGTATTTTTTAAAGAATACGGATTTAGAATTAAAAACTTCTACGCAAAAATTTAGAATTTATTTAAAGTTTCCCATTCTCGCCGAATTGGGCATAAGCGGAGGAGATCCTTCGGAAACAGACTTTTTAATCCTTAAGGTAGAGGTATTTTCCGGTTTCAATTTTTGCAAAAAATACAACACTGAAATTAGGCCAATTTTTAAATTTAACAAATCAGTACTTATAAAAACTTTTGATTTACCGACCTTAATGTCTACAAAGATCAGAGCTATTTTAAATAGAAAATGGGAAAAAAGGGATAAGTTGAATAATATTATAATCAAAGTAAAGGGAAGAGATTATTTTGATTTATTATGGTACCTAGAAAAGGGGGTTATTCCTAATCTTGAATGTATTGAAAATATTAAAGATGTAACAGAGTTGAAAAACAAGCTCCTAGAAACAATTTCTAATATCGATAGTCAGAGTATAAGACTTGATTTAGAAGCTTTTATTGATAACGAGAATTTTATTAACAATATTAGTGCTAATCTCAAGGATATTTTAGCAAGAGAAATTAAAGAAAAATTATAGGGCTTAGTGTATTATATTACACTAAATAGTGTAATAATTTACACTATTACAATTTTTAAAATAGTTATTTTGAGGATTAATGCAAAAAACCACCTAAAGTAAGGCGGTTTTTTGATATCTTAACAAACCCATAAGCCGAATTCTGTTTTAAACAGTCATCTATCTGGGACGAAGATTGCTCTTTGCCTCAAGCGAACTACTTTTTTTCCCTTGCGGGAATTTGTTCTTGCTTCCGGGTAAGGATTTAGCCGTTTCACCCTTAAGATTTCTCTCAAGGCTCACCCCGAAGGGTGCTTCTTTCTTTCGATTGAAGCGTCTCTGTTCGCACCTCTTTCTCGCGAACGACGGGGATTACCCGCTACCTTTTAGATCTGCCGAAGCAGAAATGGAAGTTCGGACTTTCCTCCTTTTTCAAGGCGACTGCCCGGCTTGTTAAGACATCTTATTGTAAAATATGATTGCCGATTAGTCAAGTTTAACAAAAAGAAAAAGAAGGTAAATAAAGCATGTTTACCTTCTATTATTTTTAGGCTATTATATAAACATGTCTTTAAGAGGATTTTTGAATTCAAAACAGAAAACAGTTGCCGGAGCCGCGGTTATTTTAACCATCGCTGTTTTATTAAGCCGCGTTTTAGGCTTACTAAGGGACAGGCTGCTGGCCGGAGCTTTCGGTGCTTCAACCAGCTTGGACGTGTATTTTGCCGCTTTCAGGATTCCAGATTTAGTCTACAGTATTATTTTTGCCGGAGGGGTAATAGTTTCTCTTCTTCCTTTGTTTTCCGATTTGCAGAATAAAGACAAAAAACAGAGCTGGGATGTTATTAATAATATTCTTAATATTTTCTTCCTTTGTTTTATCGTTTTTTCAGCCTTGTTTTTTATCTTCACTCCGCAGATTATTTCTTCAATGGTTTCCGGATTTGATTCTTCAGCCAAGGAGGCGACTGTCGCTTTAAGCCGTTTGATTTTTGTCAGTGTTTTCTTTTTCGGCCTTTCCTCGGTCTTTTCTACAGTCTTAAACTATTTCAACCGTTTTGTTTCTTATTCCCTGGCTCCTATTTTGTATAATCTTGGGATAATCGCCGGAACTGTTTTCCTTGCTCCGCATTGGGGCGTATTCGGAGCCGGAATGGGTGTGGTTATTGGTTCTTTTCTGCATTTTATAATCCAGGTTCCTTCGGCTGTAAAATGTGGGTATAGGTATAAATTTATAATTGATTTTAAAAGCAAAGAATTGAAAGATTTTATCGGATTAATAGTTCCGAGGACCATTGCTTCTTCCTCTTCCCAGATTAATTTCATCGTTACGACGTTTATTGCTTCGGGAATAGGGGCGGGAGCTATTTCCATTTTTAATCTTTCAAATAATTTGAGGTATCTTCCCATAGGAATTGTCGGAGTTTCTTTTGCCACGGCTGTTTTCCCCTTTCTTTCAAAATTATGGACCGAACACAAAAAAGAAGAATTCTACGCTAACTTCAGAAAAGTTTTTAACGAAGTTTTGTATATATCTTTTCCTATCGGAATTTTAATCTTCGTTTTGAGGAATGAAATAGTAAATATCGTCTTAAGAACGGGTCAATTCGGAGGTTCGGCTGCCGAGATAACTGCCGCCGCCTTGGGCATATATATCTTAAGCACATTTGCCCAATGCCTGGCTCCTATTTTACTAAGAGGTTTTTTCAGTCTTAAAGATACGGTCACCCCGACCGTTATCGCCATCTTCTTCGTTATGTTCAATATCTTTCTATCATTTTTGTTTGTCACCCTATTTTCTTCTGCCAATATTTTAACCGAAGCGATGAAGAATATGTTCGGACTTGACGGAGTTGTGAATTTTCCCGTGCTGGGACTGGTCTTAGCCTTTAATATCGGATTATTGTTCGAGTTTGTCCTCCTTTTCTATTTCTTCTACAAAAAAGTGGGAGACTTCGGAATTAAAGAGATATTTATTTCTTTTTCAAAGATTTTATTTTCTTCGATTGTAATGGGGATAATCGCTCATTATTCGTTGCCTTTCATTAAGTCTATTTTTGGAAATACTTTCGCCGGAATAGTTATTGAATTCGCTTCGGCTTGCTTGATTTCCTTTATCGTTTACGCCTTGTTAACTATGCTTTTAAAAATGCAGGAGATTAAGTCGGTTAAGAGAATAATTTTAAGAAATGAAGACTAGAAATTTTGTTATCATCTCGCATATTGACCACGGGAAGTCGACTTTAGCCGACCGTCTTTTGGAAATAACCGGAACCGTGGAAAAAGGAAAGATGAGGCCTCAGTATTTAGACGCCATGGATTTGGAAAGAGAAAAGGGCATTACGATTAAAATGACTCCAGTGAAGATGATGTATAGAGATAAAAAAGGAGAAGAGGTAATGCTTAATTTAATAGATACTCCCGGGCATATTGATTTCAATTATGAAGTTAGCCGGAGTTTAGCTGCGGTTGAAGGGGCTATTCTTTTAGTTGATGCGACCAAGGGAATACAGGCCCAGACGATTACTAATCTGGAATTGGCGAAAAAAGAAGGATTAACAATAATTGCGGCAGTGAATAAGATTGATTCGCCCCAGGCCAGAACTGAAGAAGTAAAAAAAGAAATCTCCGAATTTCTGGAAATCAATGAAGAAGAAATAATGTCTATTTCCGCCAAGACCGGAGAAAACGTAGAAGAGCTTTTAAACAGGGTGATTGAAAAAGTGGAAAGTCCGGAGATTGATGAAAACAAACCATTAAGGGCTTTGATATTCGATTCTCAATACGATACTTTTTTAGGCGTCGTCAGTTATGTCCGTATTATCGACGGCAAAGTTAAGGCTAATGACAAAATATACCTTTTAAATACTAAAGCCGAAGGAGTGGTTAAAGAGATAGGAGTTTTCAAACCGGACATGACTCCGATTAAAGAATTGAAGTCAGGAGAAATAGGCTTTATCGCTACCGGAATCAAGGATCCGGAGAAGATTAGGATAGGAGATACGATTGTGTTGAAAGACGGCGGAGAAATGAAATTGGAGCCATTGGAGGGGTATAAAGACCCGGAACCCAAGGTCTTTGTTTCTATGTATCCGCAGGACCAGAACGATTTTGAAATATTGAAAGTGGCTTTATCAAAACTGAAGCTAAATGATTCAGCCCTTTTTTACCAGCATCAGAATTTCCAGCTTTTCGGCCGAGGATTTTTGTGTGGGTTTTTGGGGACATTACACACAGAAATAACAATGGAAAGATTGAGAAGAGAATTCGGATTAGATTTGGTCATCGGTGCTCCGCAAGTTTGCTTTAAAGCGATTGACGGGAAAGGCAATGAAGTCTCGGTTTACAATCCGACCAACTGGTCTGATTCATTCAAGCAGTGCTTCGAACCGTGGACTGAAGTAACTCTTATCATCGGTGCTTCCTATCTCGGACGCGTCTTTGAATTGGTTGGAGAAATGGACGGCAAGCACGTTGATTCAAGGCCTTTTGGAAAAGACAGATACATCTTGATTTACGAACTTCCTTTGAGAGATATTATTGGAATGTTCTATGAAAATTTATTGAACGTGACTCAAGGATACGCTTCAATGACTTACAAAGAAACAGGATACAGGCCAGCTGAACTAGTCAAGCTCGAAATCCTTATCGCCGGAAGGGAAGAAGAAGCTTTCTCAAGAATAATTCCGAAAAATAAAGCGCAGTCTGAAGGCAAGAGAATGGTTGAAAAATTGAAAGAGGTTTTGCCTGTTCAGATGTTTGCGGTAGCAATTCAAGCTGCAGTCGGAGGGAAAATCCTGGCCCGAGAGACGATAAGCGCCAGAAGAAAGGACGTTATTGCCCCTTTATACGGAGGGGATTATACTAGAAAGAAGAAGCTTTTAGAAAAGCAGAAAAAAGGAAAGAAGGAAATGAAAGAAAGAGGGAAGTTGAAAATTCCCGCAGACGTCTTTCTTAAGGTTTTCGGTTCTTAATTGCTGAATAACGGCCAGACTAAAGAGGCTATCGTTGATATAGCGATTAAAGAAACGAGAATTATCCAAACGATTCTGAACTTTTTAGATTTTTTATTCATAATAATATGCTACCAAAAAAAAGAAAAAAAGTGAAGTGGGGGGTTAATATTAACAAGAAAGGTATTTCCATTTTCTTTTGGTCTTTGTTTTGCGTCTGGTTTGTGGGTTTTCTTCTCTATTCCAATGTAAAGATGTTCCAGAAGAGAATGGAGCTGAATAAAGAGCTTCAAAAGATAGACAGCAATGTCGAATCTTTGACAAAAGAGAAAGATTTGCTCAAGTTTAGGGTTGGCGAGACTTCTAGCAAGGAATATTTAGAAAAAGTGGCAAGGGAGGATTTAGGAATGCAAAAACCTGGAGAAAAGGTGGTAGTTATTAAGAAGAGCGATTCGGTTAGTGAAAACAATGATAATAGCGGAGGCATCTTGCAAAAAATCTCAAATTGGTTTAATTCAATAAAGGAGATGATTATTAAGCCAGAGTAGCTTAACGGTAAAGCAATTCTTTCGTAAAGAAGAGACTG
>JBBACM010000034.1:0-9556 GCA_041657045.1 Minisyncoccota bacterium | reverse complement strand
CAGCCAATCCAAATCCCGCCTGTTTGCTATCTTAACAAAGGGGATGTCGTAATTGAGCAGAAATTTCAATGACTCTAAATCAAACACCGACGATGTTGTTTTATAGCCCAGCTTCTTGGCGTAATCATATGCCGCATCGAATACCCATGGGTCAAGAGGTAGATTATCTCCAGCTGCTTTAAATAATTGATGCTTTATTATGATTTCATGTTTTCCCGTGTCAACGGCTTTCAATTCATCAATCATGCGCTTGAGATAGTCCCAATTGTTTTTGTGCGTATTGCCGCTGCCGAAATCAAGAATTATCTGTGACATTTTTCCCACGCCTCCTTTGTAATGGTAAAATGTAGCGATCCATAATATTTACCGTCATAATATTTGGTGCGAATTATTTCTGCTGTGCGGGCTTTATATTGATGGCATATCTTTTCCCAGAATTTAACTGCTCCGTTGCATTGATAGCATTCGCCCCAAATGCTTTTAAGGTTTAACCACGCAAACCCGTGTTTAAATAATAATTCAACTGCTTGACGCCCATATCCTTCGCCTTGATATTCGGGATTTATAATCATGCTAATTTCCGCGCGCCTGTTTTCACATTCGATATTCTCAAGACCGCACATTCCGATAAATATTTCATCAGATTCGCCTACCCATATCCCGCAATATTTTGATTTTGAACTTCTTTCGCATACCACATCTTTATAAAATTGTTCCTGCATTTCCTTTGTAAGAGGAAAGGGAGTTCTGAGCGATTCAAGACGCTCATTTCTCCAGATCCTTACCTGTTCACAATCTTGTAATGATAATTCTTTTAATTTCATATTTCACCCCTCCATATTTGCATTAAAGTTATATAATTGCTAATGCATGTCGCCGAATATAAAAATAATAGCCATTACGATACCCGTTATGGCAAAAAGGATGCTAAGTATTTTCACGTCATAAGCGAGTTGACTGCATTCCTTGCGCGGTTTGCCTTTTATGTCTTTAATTTCTTTTCTATTTTCCGTTATCTCCGTTACAGTTTTAACATGCTTTTTTTGATGGTCAATAGCAATAGAATTTTCATAGTTGACTTGAGGATAAGTTCGGCATTCTTCCTTACTAGCCTTATATTCATCCCATGATAAATTCTTTGTTTCAAGTGGGAGAGATTCATACATTCCGTTCATTTCCCTACCTCCTACTTCATTAAAACTCCAGCCAATAATGCAATAATAAACATAATAGCAAATATTATCGTGCTGATAATTAATCCCAATTTACAAAATCTTTCTGTCCCAAATGGGTTCTCGGGTTCATGCATTATCAAGCACCTCCTCTTTTTTTATATTCATCCAATTAACATCCGACATAGGCAGGTATCCTTGCTCTTTGAGCATTTCTACCTGGCTCTTATAGCTTGCATAAAATGTGTATGGTTTTTTGGTTTCTAAAACTGCTTTTGTTTTACCGCATTTGCAACACCGGAAAAGTTTATATATTTTAATTCCAGCATCATAATATTTATCTTTCGGGCTATAGAACTCATAATATCTGCCGATCATTTTCGCTTTATGGATAAAACATTTTGCATTAATCTGCCTCATTTTCCTGCCTCCAATGCATCAGCGCCATAAATCAATATTTTCAGCTTTTTCAATAACTTCCTGTGTTTCTTTTCAATTGAACTCTTGCTATACTGAAGCTTGTCCGCAATCTTTTCGTATGTCATCCCCTTGAGGTAGCGAAGTTCAAGTATCTCATATCCCTCTTCACCCTTCATGCTTTCCATGTAATGCATCAATCTTTCAAGCAATATTTCTGTCCGAATGATTGCCCTTTCCCGGTTCCTGATTTTTTGCTTGTGCCTTATTTCATCGTCAATTTGTGGCCCTTCCGGTCTTCTCGTGCAGTGTAAAGACGAACCTGTAAACCTTTCTTTTTTGAGATCCTTCACGTCCGTCTTATCGTTTTTAACCTTAATTTGAAGAATAGGGATTGACTCAAGAAGCTCCGTTGTCTTTTTCAGCATTTCCTTTGATTCGTTCTTTACCTCATTCATTTTCATTATTGCCTTGGCTAATTTCAGGTCTTCATAATCGTCTATGTCGACAGCGCTTTCCCATGGGATGGGACACATACGATATCCCGGAGCGTAAAACGTTCCCGCCTTCATGAGTGATTTTACGTCAGCTATCCATATGGCGCCTGTCGGGCAAAACAGTTTCGGTAGATCCTGACTGCGTGACTTTAACGCTTCGGGGAATAATGCTTCGGGGCGGTATTTTTCTTCCAATCTAACCGCCCACCATGGATTCATAAAACCATATGTAAAGCAGGATATCTGAAATTTATTCCCTTGCTCTTTATAGTTATCGAATGAATTTATTATGTCGGCATACCCGCGAATCGGGCAATTTGCCATCAGTTGAATAACTATGTCGTATTCCTTCCCTTGTTCTTGCAATTGTTTCAATGTCTGAATTGTTGCTTGGCTAACTGTCGATTGGTCATCAAAACATGAGCTCCGCATGATTACTTTTGCCCCGTGATTTTCTGAGTATGTGGCGATTTCGGGGCTGTCGGTGCTGACATAGATATCATTAAAAATATTGGCATCAATGGCCGCTTGGATCGTCCAAACAATCATAGGTTTCCCGCAGAACTCCACGATATTTTTATGAGGGATTCTCTTTGAACCACCCCTTGCAGGTATAATTGCCACAATACTCATTTGTATTTCAACCTCCTTCGTAATTTGTTTATAGGCCGCAATTACCATTCCTCTAAAATTAAGGAACTTTGCTTCTTTTTCCACTCCAAGTATTCATCCGTGCCGCTGAAATGGATATCCTCAAAAGCCTTTCCGTTATAGCGCCCTACCATAATTCCAAATTCCGTTTTACGCGCTGACCAACAATGCGCATCAAAAAACTCTTTTACCTTGCCCATATCATCAACCCCTTACAATATCTCCGAAATTCGCGTCAATTTGCCCCTTCGCCTATTCCTCCCCATCTATCAATCTTTGAACAAATGGCTTCCCCGCTTCCGGTATGTTCCGCCATTCCGATTTAAACTTGCCGCCATGGGCATAAACCTTTTGAGAGACTAAGGGTGCAAGCTTGTCTATGAGTTCGTTAAATGTCAATCCTGTTGTTTTAAGAAAATAATCAATAGATCCGGGTAGTATTTGCTCGTACTTTTTAGCAATCTCAAAACCTTCTTCTCTAGTCATCAATCCCGCGCGTATATCGTCCGACGCTTGAATTGTACTTCTTGCATACCCGCGCTTTAAATAGCAGAGGAAATCATGTATCCCGGCCATGGAACATTCCGCAGACTTATAATCCTTGTAAGCTCCTTCAATTTCTAAACCTTTCCAACCGTATTCCTGTTTAATGAATTCAGTCTGCCTTTCTGCATCCCAGTAAATATAGTCTCCCAGATGAATGCCCTGCAACCCCTCGCATTCCTCAACGCTTGGTGTCTGATAGGGATACAAGTCTTGTATCGTAATGTACTCGCAGGCAAATTGCTCAGGCGTGAGTTTGGCGGATACCCGGAGAAAGTAATCACGGTCAAATTTGTCGGGCTTGTCGTAGGTTGCCCGGCCATGCTCAGCGGTCGATTCCCCCCAGATGATCAGGGGGATTTTATAAGCTACTGCCATTTTGAGGGTAAAAGCTGATACTCCCATGTGACAATGCCAGCAAGCATCACCGATTGTTTCCACAGACCGACGGGCGCAGCGGTTGACAAGACTGCGATTTGGAGTAAACATGATGTGATCGATATTCAATTTTTCAAGGCCGTTCTGAAGGTTATACCAGCCTGTTTTTGAATACCAGTTATGATTATGTGTCACGCAGAGCGGCTTCATTCCAAGTTCTTTGACGATTATATGCATTTGCCATGTAGAGTCCTTACCTCCTGAGATCGGGAGGATGCAGTCGTAATTATCGCCAGCTTTTGCCTTGGCTTCGGTAACGATTTTGTCAAGCGTTTCCCTTCGCTTTACCCAATCAATATGCATTTTTTGCTCTGATGAAGCGCAGGCTTGGCATTGGCCCATCTCGTCAAATTGGATGGATTCACGCGTCTCTGGTATGATACAGCGGGTGCAGTAGCGTAAATTTTGAAACATTTGTTTATCCTCCTAATTTTGATTCATTCTATTATGTGCATTAATCCTGCTCCAAAAGTCTAAATGACTCCGATCTGCCACCGTTGTATAGAATGGTCGGTACTTGTGTATATGGCTGATGAGGCAAGATTATAGTCTGAATATCTCTCACGATATATGGTGTGTCGTCAATTCCATCTTTGTTATCCCAATTCGTATCAAAATCATAGATTTTAGCCCTTAATGGTTTTGTTATATCAACCATAGTAAAATACCGACCTTTCTTTATATAATTCTCGGATTTACCCCTTCAGGTATAAGTTCCATTTCTCTCAGATAGTCGATAAAATCAAATAGCAGATAGTCATTGTATTTTCTTGCCACAATCTGTATCCCGAACGGCAACCCTTCATGTTTAAATGCCGGGACACTTACAACCGGAAGATGTGCCAATGTCCAGATCAATGCCGGGTCCGGTTTCTCAGGTTCTTCCCTCAATGGTGCTACTCCCGTTGTACTGAGTGAGATTATAATGTCGTAATCATTGAAAAAGCCATCCATTGCCCGTTGAATTTTAACTTGTTCTTGAAGTGCCGCTAGGTATTGGTCAATAGTGATTTTTTGCCCCTGCTCAATAATGCCATTCATAATAGGTGAAACCAGTTGCGAGTTTTTGTATTCTTCCCGAAAGTAGTGCGATAGGCTTTTATCGTAGATGGTGGCATGGATTTCATGGGCGTTGAAAACAAGATCGGGTAATTGAGCTGTGTGATCATATAGCAGCTGAGCAAAACCAAGCAAGGCATTTTTTGCATACGTTTCGGCATAATTCCATGTATTCGTTTTTATAAATGCAATCTTCCAAGGTCTGTTTTTAGGACCAAAAGGTACTTTTACATTTTTTAAAATGCCGCATGGAATATTATAAATTTTAGCAATTTCCTCTTCGATTTTTTGTCTCCTGTTGAGTGCCTCATGGCTCATCGGATAATTTCTGCCATGTACCCGTAGCGCCTCAAACATAATTTTTAAATCGCAGGCATGACTGACGAAAAATCCGATTGTGTCCAAGGTGTCACATGTCTTGAGTACCCCGGTGCGCGGTATCAACCCAAACGATGGTTTGCAGCCGTATACCCCGCAATAAGATGCAGGACGAACTATTGAACCTGCCGTCTGTGTTCCTATCGCGGCAGGGACCATTCCGGTGGCAACCGCAACCGCTGATCCGCTGGAGCTTGTCCCGGGGTTTCTGTTCGCATCGTGGGGATTCAAGGTTTTACCCAGAGCGTGGACGGCGAATTCAGCGGTAACAGTTTTGCCCGGAATGACCGCGCCTGCATTTTTCAGGTTATGGACTGCACGGGCGTCATTGCCAGGGGTGAAGTTTTTCCACAGCGGGGATCCCATTTGTGTAGGAAAATCAGCAGTGTTGAATATGTCCTTTACCCCGATGGGCATTCCATGAAATAGGCCGGTTCTGCAAGCCTTTTTGAAATTTTTCTCATCAAAACATTCCCATGCCTGGCAAGATGGTTCCATTTGCTCAACTCTGTTTATGCAGATATCCGCGACATCTTCCGTGCTCATTTCGCCTTTTGCGATATTTTCGGATAATTCTTTTATTGAAATTTCAAGAAAGCTTTTCACCTAATTGTCCTCCGGCAACTTTTTAATTTGTAAATATATGCCATCGGTAAGACTAACGGCCAGAATAAGCATAAATAAATACTACTTGACAATGAACGGTCTTCATAGCCCCTGTATACATCATTCATTATCCTCCATCTATGCATATAGTAGATATCCCATTTTTCCAAGTAGCGGTAAGTAATAATGCAAACCGCGATATAGATAACTGCAATAATAACGACGTAAGCGATACTCATTTTTCCTTCCTCCAATCATCTTTCAATATTGACATAATTTGCACGTCCTGATATTCACCCTCGCAGTAATAAGCCCGTCTCAAGATGCCCTCTTTTTGAAATCCGGCTTTTTCAAAGGCCTTGATGCTGCCTAAATTTTTGACTACCGCCCCCGCCTGAAGTCGGTTCAGGTTCATTCGGGTGAATGCATGATCAACCAACAGTTTTATCGCTTCCGTTCCATACCCATTACCCCGGTATTGACCGTCCCCGATGATGATACTGATTTCGGCAGAGCGAAATACCGGGTGGATGTTAAGCAGGGTTATATTGCCGATGTGTTTTTCTGGTTCCATTTCATTACTTGGAACAGGAATAATATTGTAATATTTCGGATATTCCTTTCTGACAATTGCAAGATGTATTCCGTCTTTACTCCGTTGCAATGACTTCATGTATTCCCGCATTTCGTCCATGTTGTTGGGATATATGCCGCGCTGCATCCATCGGGTGGTTTCCTGATCGTTCAGCCAGGAGAAGTAATTCGGCAAGTCTTCCTCAGTTACTGCTCGGAGATAGATTCTCTCGCCTATGATAAATGGATCATTCATTTAATTTCCCCCTCGACAATTCCTATTAAACCCTTTATGATATCTTCTCGCATCTTTGACAATACTTGTTGCGGTATGCCGTTTCTCGAGTCCGATCGACCTACTAGATAGTCAACGGTAACACCAAAATAATCCGCAATCCGAATCAGTATTTCTATATTTGGCTCTCTTCGTCCGGTCTCATAGTTTGAATATGCCGTAGATTTTACCTTGATAGCTGTTGCAATCTTGCTTTGTTTAACACCTTTTTCTTTGCGCAATTCCAGTAATCTGTTTTTCATATAGAACCACCTTTTATTAAACAATTTCCTTAAACCAAGCTAATATAATGTTTTTCTCAACCTCTTCACATATCGGGCATTGATGCTGATCATAACCAAATTGCTTAAACAAGGGAAGCTGATAAAGTGGTGTGATGTAATGCTGCTTGAAATTAAATATCTTGTCTGCCATTTCAGGTGTATAAGATAAGTTCAGCAATACTTTCCCGTTTTTTGTTTTAGGCGCATATTTATAATATGCAGACGTGCATTCCGGCCTTATTAGTATATTAAACCAATTAGCATATTCTTGATATATTTTCAGAATGTCGTCAAGCTTCTTGAGTTGTTCGCGGGATATGGCGGCAGATAGTTCGGTCATTCTGAGGTTGAGGCCGACAAGATCAAAGCAACTACTCCACGTATGTTCGTCTCCCGGCATGCTGTTCATAACCGCCTCTGCGTGATTAAGTAAGAGTCTGACGTTAAAAGCAAGTCTATCATTATCCGTGACCACAATTCCACCCTCGCCACATTGGATATGCTTATGGACGTTTAAACTGTAAACCCCGATATCGCCAAGAGTTCCAGCATACTTGCCTTTGTACTTCGCTCCGCAAGCCTGGGCCGCATCCTCAATGACAGGGACGTTGTGCTTTTGGGCAATTGCGTTGATGGCGTCTACATCATAAGGTTGCCCGAACAAGTCCACAACGATAATTGCCTTTGTGCGTTCTGTAATTTTTGATTCAATTGATTTCGGGTCGAGGCAGAAATAACACGGTTCGATGTCGGCAAAAACCGGCATTGCTCCGAAATGAAGTGGAATAGATGCAGAGCAGGTCATAGAATAGGGTGATACTATAATTTCATCAGGCTCGTAGTCTTCCCCATGCCATAGTTCATCTAGCATCATAAGTTTATGACCTTGTAACCCTACCGCCGCGCAAGCCAGCCATAAACCGCTAGTTGCCGAATTGCAAGCTATGACATGTTTCACGTGAAAATATTCAGCCCATTCCTTTTCAAGCGCCTTGATTTCTTCGCCGCCATAGAACCAATCTCCCCAACTGCCCCTGTAGCCCGACAGAATACCCCTGTCCATAACTCGTAAAACGGCCTCGCGTTCCTCTTTACCGATCATCCCGCCACCTCCTTAATTAAATCTGAAATAGATATGTACAGTAATGCCACGATAATTATTGTCATGCAAAGATCAAAATTGCTTATTTTATACGCCTCGCTGTATCCGTATAAAATTACAATATCAAGCACAATAAAAATAACATCAATAATCTTAATAATCTTTCCGTGTTTTCTTTTCATATTGATAACCCCATAAATTTATAACATTCTTCCAACGCCCTTAGTGCATCTTCCCCGGTGCAAAGTAATCTCTGCCTGCCCTCTAAAAATTCAAACGCGTTATCCATGACATAATATAAATGCTGATCATATATGCCGTTGACGTGTGGATCTTTAGCGAAATTGGCTGCGTGTTCAGAATAGAATTCATTTTCATAGAACATACCCCATTGAAACACCCAGCGGTAATCCGTCGGCACTTCCCGAACAATGATGTTATCCATGTTTCCATTGAACCAAAGAGCGAGATCCGTAAAGTGGCTGAGTGTATGCAGGGTTCCCCGGTTATAATAGCAATAGCCCTTAAGGAATCTCCCGGCCTTTCCTGAATCGATCTCAGCCTTTGCCTCCTGCCAATACGGGATGAAGCGGCGGGTATAGTCAACCATGAGAGGGGTGTTTTTCGCCTTGTAAAGTTCGACAATTTCCCGTGCCTGATTAAGATCGGTTGTCAAGGGTTTCTCGCAGATAACCAGTTTATGAGGATAGTTGGCAAGTTGCTTAAGAATTTTGTAATGGGTTTCGTCTGGCGTGGAAACAATCGCAACATCGATATTGATATATTCATGTTCGATAAAGTTAATATTTTTTGCGCCCCATCCACCATAAATTTTTGTTGCTTTTACTGTTTTGGATATTTCGCTATCAACGAATCCAATTAGTTCAAATTCTGGACGTGATGTTATGGCGTGGGCGTATGATAAAAACTTATGTTCGTTGCCACTTCCGGGCGCATCTGAGTAAGCGCCTTTCGCGCCAGATCCAATAATTATTGCTTTATGTGTTGATTTGCATCTGCTTATTCCATTAATACGTGTTTCCAAGTTTTATTCCTCCTTATGCAACTTATTGTTTGAAAAGCAACCCCGTATATTTTTGCCATTTCTCTGCCGCTAATATCTTTTTTTGATCTAATTTTTATAACGTCATCGTTTGTCAATTTGGACATATAGTGTTTCTCACCTTTTGTTTTTCCTTCTTTTATATAACTCAAGTTAACCCCGTATTTGTCTGTGTTTTCGAATATGTGTTTCCAGCGTTCTCCCCGCCTAATATGACCTATGGTTCCGCTCGAAACATTATATATTTTTGCAATTTGTTTTTGAGTTTTATCTTTTATTTTTGAAATTTCTATGATTTGTTTTTCTGTTAAGATGGTGTTCCAGTGTTTTTCTCCGGGGCATGTTACCTTTCTGCCCCTATTATGAGTGTTTTGTACTTCATCGAATTTTCCTCCATATAGGCTCATTTGTAGCCTCGTAGCTTTTTGAAACCATGGTTTGTAGGTTATCTGTCCGTAGAATCTCCCTAAACGTGTCCCGAAACAGCGTATTTTAAAGG
>JBBACM010000033.1:0-9576 GCA_041657045.1 Minisyncoccota bacterium | reverse complement strand
CCTTTGTTGCCAAGTTTGCAGACATGGAAAGAGTCATTCCCTGCACGTCTGGGGCGATCTTACAGAATCAAACCCTTTCGTCATTATTTTAAAGGATTGCCGTGAGCCTTCGAGATGTACTGTTATCGGGGAAGATTGCCAATGCGTTGAAAGTGAGATTGAATTAATACTGTGAAATATGCCAATAAGTGAGGTCTATAATTGTGACTGGAGAGACTATACAAGATCTTTGCCTGATAAATATTTTGATATACTTATTGCAGATCCAAATTACGGGATAAATGCACCTAAAATGCAAATGGGCGCAGGTGCTAAATGTAGAAACGGTAAGACATCAACAGCAGTAAGACTTAAAGGCCGATTAAATACCAGTTCTGGAAAACTTAAAGACAGAATTTTAAATAGATCTGAAATTGACTGGGATAATAAAATACCTCCTCCAGAAGATTTTACAGAGATGTTCCGTATTTCAAAACATCAGATTATATGGGGAGGAAATTATTTCCCATTACCTCCAACACGTTGTATAATTGTTTGGGATAAATGCCAGCCGTGGGAAAACTTTTCACAAGTGGAAATAGCATGGACTTCATTTGATTTTCCGGCAAAACTTTACAGAATATCGAATACCGGAGGAGCAAATAAAGAAAAGAAGATCCATGAAACTCAAAAACCAATCGCATTATATGATAATTGTTACCGTGATTTTGTGAAAAAAGGATGGAAAGTATTTGATCCTTATTTGGGAAGTGGTTCAAATCGTATTTCTGCAGACAAATTTGGGGTTGATTTTATAGGATGTGAAATTGGTAAAATGCACTTTACAGATCAGGAAGAAAGATTTGAGATATATAAACAACAATTAAAGATTAATTTTTGATGAAAATAACCGATAAAGTAGAAACGCCTCATGGCCCCGGAGTAATCGTTGACATTGAAAAACACAACAAATTTAATCGTTATGGCGTTAAATTAGATGTCAACCCCTTTACTTTCCCGGTTGCTTATTATTTTGAGAAAGATTTAAAACAGGAAAAAAATTAATAATTATGGCGATTAATTTAAACCCACAAAAAAATAAGTTTCATATAGGAAATAAAGATAATGGAAAACATTATTGGCTTACGCCTAATGAATTATATGAACAATTAAATAATGAATTTAAGTTCGATTTTGATCCTTGCCCGTTCCCATTGCCAGAAGGATTTGACGGATTAACCTGCGAATGGGGTAAATCAAACTATGTAAACCCTCCTTTTGGATCCATTATACATGAAGGTAAAAAGAAAGGAATGACAGCCTGGGTAAGAAAAGCAATTATTGAATGGCAAAAAGGTAAACTTGTTGTTATTGTTTATCCTATTGATAAATGGATACTAATGCTTCTTAAATCAATTTTAGGAGAATGCGGAGAAATAAGAAATCTTGGAGACATAAAATGGTTATCTATTGAAGATGGGTTTGCCGGGAAAGGAACAGGTAGACATATCGCAATGTTCGTTTTAAAACCTAAAAAATAATTTTCAAATAATTCTTGCAGGATTGAAATAAAGTGTTAAATTTGTTTCGGCTTAAGGCTAATTTTTTTGAACTTTAAATAACAAATGTTAATGGAAGGAGTAAGGGTATATAAAACAAGTGAAAAATTAATGCTTTGGATGAAGCGTAAAAATTTAACTCAGGAACAAGTCGCTTTTGAACTTGGAATAACCAGACAGACATTAGCAAGTAGATTAAAAGATAATTATTTTAGTGTTGGCGAATTAATTGCACTCAAAAGAATAGGATTTGAGGGTTAATTATTTTTTTGAATTGAAAATAACAATTGTTAAATGGAAGGTTGGATTAAAACTTATCGCGAATTGATTGATCATTGGGTTTGGCAAAATGATAAATATTTAAAATGTTGGTTATGGTTTTTGTTGCATGCTAATCATTCTGAATGTAAAATATTAATAGGATCCGAATTTATGGAAATTAAAAGAGGTGAATTTATAACATCTATTTCAAAGATATGTGAGGCAACTGGAATGACAATGCAAGTAACAAGGACTTTTTTAAGTCTTTTAGAAAAAGATAAAATGATCAACAAACAAACAACAAGCAAACTAACAAAGATAAGTATATGTAAATATGAATATTACCAAGGTGAACAACAAATAAATAACAAGCGATATAACAAACAAATAACAAGCTCACAACAAGCTCGCAACAAACCAGCAACAATAAACAAGAATGAAAATAATGATTTAAAGAATGAAAATAATATAATACCCCCTTCTTTAGAAATTGTAAAATTATATTGTTTTGAAAGAAAAAATAATGTTGATCCTGTTAAATGGTTCGATTTTTACGAATCAAAAGGATGGATGATTGGAAAAAATAAAATGAAGGATTGGAAAGCAGCCATAAGAACTTGGGAAAAAACAAATGAATCAGAAATAAAAAAACCACAATCAATAATAGTATCAAATGGCCAAGAATATAAATAAATATACTGCAATAACTACTATTCCTGATTTTGGTAAAGTTCCTCCACAGGCAAATGATATGGAGGAGGCTGTTTTGGGTGGAATTATGATTGATAATGAAGCAATATTTTCCATTATTGATATTTTAAAACCCGAAAGTTTTTACAGGGAATCACATCAAAAGATTTATAATGCTATTATTGAACTTACAAAAAAGAATTTTCCAACCGATTTACTTAGTATAACTGAATATTTAAGGTCAAATCAGGAATTAAATTCAATCGGCGGCCCTGTTTATCTTACACAATTAACATCTAAAGTAATTACATCCGTTAATATAGAATATCATGCTAAGATTATAATTCAGAAATTTCTTCAACGAGAGTTAATAAGAATTTCAACTGAGATTCAAACAAGGGCTTTTGATGATAGTTATGATATTTCAGAACTTATGGAATATGCTGAAATGAATCTTATGGAATTAACCGGATTAATTCATAAAAAGAAACCTAAAAAATTAATTCACATCCTTAATAATGTGATTGATGTTATTGGTAAAATTATATCTGGTGAAGTTAAATTAATTGGGGTTCCGTCTGGATTTCTTTCATTAGATCGTGCAACTGGAGGTTTTAAAAAACAGGAATTTACAATTATTGCTTGTCGACCATCAGTGGGCAAAACTTCCTTAGCCTTGCAAATTGCAATAAATTCCACTTCATTAAATTACCCGGTTGCTATGTTTTCTTGTGAAATGTCAGAAGATGAGTTGGGTCGTAGAACTTTATCAGGAGTATCAGGAAGATCAAATACAGAACTTATAAATGGGAGATGTAATATTGAACAACTTATTAAAAGTTCAGATCCACTTAATAAATTACCATTATTTATTGATGATACTTCAGCAATTTCAATTATTGAATTAAAAGCGAAAACACGAAGATTAATAATGGAATATGGTATTAAAATGATTATAGTTGATTACATCCAATTAATGACGGGAGAAGGGCAAAATAGAGAACAGGAAGTAAGTAATATTTCGAAGGGATTAAAAAATATTGCAAAGGATCTCGATATTGCGGTAATAGGATTAAGTCAATTAAATAGACGTTTAGAAAGTACTTCAGATAAAAAACCAAATCTTTCAGATTTAAGAGAATCGGGGAGTTTAGAACAGGATGCAGATATAGTTATATTTCCTCATCGTCCTGAAATGTATGGCCAACAAACTATTTTTATAAATAATATTGAAGAAAACACAAAAGGATTAATGTTATTAATTATTGCTAAAAACCGCAACGGAATTTCTCATATTGAATTGAAATTGAAATGTAATGAAAGTCTTACAAATATTTTTGAAGAAGATGAATTTAAAGCAAATATACCATCGGAATTTAAACCGGTTGATGATATTGATATATCTTTTTAGGAAGCCAAAACCCTGACATTTGTCATATTTTAGAATAAGTAGATTAATTAATTTTGAATTATGAAAATTATAATAGTGGAGAAATCGCAGGTATGTATTACAGTCTAAGATGCAAGTCCCTTCCAAAAGGACAGCGACACCACCGAGGGCAGACACAATCAGGACTTGTTTGTACCCGAGAGCAATATCGGTTAGTAATATGCCACTATCTTTTTAAAACTATAATTATGGAACCAGAAGATTTAATAAAGTATGTATTTTCAGAGGAAAGAATTGATTATGAACTTAGGTTCCTGAAATCCCGTAAAAGGGAATTAGTTCAGGCACGTCAAAGATCAATTTATTTACTTCATTTATTTTTTCCAAAGATGACTTGGGATTCAATTGCTGAACCATTTGGACAAAAACATGATGGATCTCTTCATGCCTATACCCAGGTAACTAATTATATTGCCACCGAAAAGAAATATGAACAGGAAATGGCAAAATATATAACTGTTATTCGTGGTAGGATTAGTAATAAAATGAAAGTTAATTGTACATCTGTAATTTATAAGATGGAAAACAAACGGGCCATACTTCGAAAAACCTCTTTAGGTTATGAAATTACACTTAAGAGACTAAACCATTTATCCGGGTTTAAATCTCAAATTGAACAAACTACTTTAAATATATCATCAGAAGCATTAGATGGTATTTTTCAAGCATTTAAAATCTTAAATCAATAATCATGGAGCGCAAGACAAAAATTTACATTAAACCTTATCATTCTGAAATGCACAGAACAGATACGGGTTTTAAATTGCATGTTTACGGTAGAACAAATAACGGAAAAGGACAATTTTATGAAATAATAATTGATTTTGATTTATTTTGGATACCCTATTTAGTTAAAGATTTTAAAAGGATTCTCACTGAAAAAATAACATATCTAAAAACTCTAATTAATTTATTTAATAACGAATAATCATGGAACCAATCACCACTAATTCATGGATCAGTTTTTTTGTTATCGGACTATCATTTCTGGCGTTTCTTTTCGTCGCTGGGTATAATATTGTGCAAATAGGTAAACGGAACGCTGAAAGAGCAAAGGACGATGAATTGCATTATAATTTGATGTATGAGAATATTCAGACAAAGATATTTAATAATTTGTCAAAAGATGAAAATAAATATAAATATTACGAGAACTACATCCGAGCCCTGATAGGTACACTTGAAAATCTGCCTTACAAGAACGAAGAAAAGACACGGGTATTGTGGGATAATTTTAACAAGGAGTTTAAAAAGTAAAATATGGAAGTGTTGGAAAATTATTAACTTTAAATAAAAAAAATGAAAAAGACAAAGAAAGTAGTTCCAGATTTATCTGGGGCATTCCCATCTGACTCAGGAATAGATGTTTATTATGATATGACTAAGTACATATCTGAAGAACACGCAAAAAAGATCAAGTCATTTTTACCAGAAACTCAAATGTTTTATTTGAGATGTAAAGATTTGGATTTAAACCAAGAATATTCAGTTGCAGGATTTGAAACAAAATTTAAAGGAATTGATCTTTTACAGATGATGGATATTGTTATGAGAGAAAAGAAAGACCCAACAAACGGACTTGTAGTAAAGGGAGGGTTATATTTTGATAAATCAAATAAAGTTGTTGGTTATATTTCAGCAACTGGGCCTGTGTTGATGGAATAATCCCGGTTTTGATAAAACCGTGTGCAGAAAGCATTGCGGGAATGCCAGTATCCAACAAAAAGTAAACCTATGGCGAAATTTACAAAGAAAGGCGATAAGAATAAGTACGACTTCTCGGATAGCGAGTGTATTGGGAGAGCGTGCTGGTGTCCCGGGATGTTTAATCATTATGGGACTTCAATTAGTGGAGCGAGGTCGTCAAGTCATCAGACGGCAGAGTGTATTAATCGGGCTTATCATGGATGCGATAAATGTGACAATGAATTTAGTGACAACCTCGCACTTAATAGGAAGCGAGAGGGATGGCGATTGCTATGACAAAACAGATAAATTTGAAATTATAAGATTAAAGGCTTAACTTTGTAAAATACAGAATATTATGGTACTAACAACAAATGAATTAAGGAGAGGTAATTTAATTGAAAATAATGGCAATATTTATCCAATTACTGCAATTGACCATAATTCAGTAATAATATTTATCAAAAATGCTACTTTTTGTGTATCGGATAAAAATATTAATCCTATTCCTTTGACCGAAGACTGGCTTTTAAAGTTTGGGTTTATACAAAATACTTCAAATTCTTACTATTGGTTAAATTATGGAACCAATGGAATTTTAATTGTAAAATATAATGATTATTATAAAAAATATACTCTTGAACTTGGTAAGGGAATGAATATAGTTTTAGATTTTGTTCACCATTTTCAGAATATATGTTTTGATTTAACTCGTCATGAACTAATAATTAAGCAATGAAAAAACTCATCTTAATATCTATTCTTTGTTTCATGTTCCAGTTGCTTCCTGCTCCGGGATTTAGCGAGACAATTATTTTAAGGCCGGAGCCTATTTACATTTATAATATTTCAGATCCCTTTGCAAGGGCTGTATTTAATTTTGAAAGCAGGTTCCGAGAGAAGATTGTAAATAAGATTAGCGGGGCCAGCGGGATAGGGCAAATCACTCCGGTAATGATTAAAGAGGTTAATAGGATTCTAAGAAAAAAAGAGATATTAATTTCAATGTTTCTCGGATGTCCCGTGAAAATTGAAAAATATAAGTTATCAGACGCTTTTGATCCTTATAAAACATATGAAATATGGCTTATTGTTCAGGAATTCCACAACCCGGAATATTACTATGACAAAGCCTGCCGGATATGGTTCGGGACTGGCAAACAGCACGACAGTATGGTCTGGGAAGATTATTACAATGAAGTGATGAAATATTATAAAGACTAAAAAAGGATAGAAATGAAAAATATTATTAAATCCATTTTATCAATTCGCTTTGAATATACAACTAAGTCATTTCATGGATCAATTTACATAATTCCTACTTGTTATGTAACAAACTTTTCTGGAGCGATATTCATTACATTTGTTTGGATAAATTTTGAATTAGATATATTCTTTGATAAATAACTACTCCTATGAGCAAAACAGATGAATTGATAAGTAAACTGGAAGCTTTAATCACTCAATATGAAGAAATATTAAAAATATTTGATTTTATTCCTAATGAAGGATCAAAATCATACAGACTCAAATCTGAAATTTCTCAGTTGAAAGAACAGATTAAGAAGGAAGCAATCAAAGAGAAGATTAAAAGTCATATATCTGATGCAGAACCTGTGGTAAGTAAATGGATTCGTGAAGATAACGAACAGATTAAGAATAAAGAACTTTGGACAAATGATAAAGTAATTGATTTTGTAAACTGGTATTTACGTCTTTGTAAAGTAATCACAGATAAAGATTGTCGTTTTGAACTTGAAAATCAAAATGTAATTGATAGCTTTTTAAATGGTGATGATTATAAACTTTGGTGGGATAAATTAGGCTTTAACGAACAAGCTAAGAAGGAAGATATAAAAGATATAAATTTCATCAAATGGTATTCTGGTATGGAAGAGCATAAAATAAGAAATGCTTTTAAAAGGTATAAAAATGAAGTCAAACAATCAAATAAATAGAATATGAAAACAGAAGCAGAAAAAAGATTTGATAAATGGATTCGTAAATATGCCGGAGTTCAAGATGAAGATATATTTCAAGGAGGGACATTTGTTAGAGAAGTTGCTATCATGTATGCTGATTATTGCACTTCTCAACTCCCTACCGTAACAGATGAGGAAATAGAGAAAAAGTTCCCGACTGATTTAAAGGTACTTTGTGAAATACATAAAATACCAGTAAATTTTAATTTTGAACAAGGAGAACATTTGGATATGGTATGTCGTATTAATATGAGTAAACAGACAGGTGCAAAGTGGATGAGAAATAAGATAAAGCCATGAAAACTGAAATAATAAAAACGACTGAGTTAAATGAAGGGGATATATTTTCTTTCAGAACAATACTGAAGCCTATATGGTTTAGATTCATTGAATTTGAACAGGGAGTCTTAGTTTATGAAGAAATTAGAAATAAATTCAGACATACAGCAAATATGTATTGTTTTCAGTCAGTAAAAAGAAAAATTAAGTCATGAAAAACGAGATCGAAAAACAGATAACTGAAATTTGGGCTAAATTAGGCTATGTAATTGGATATACAGAAGAAGATTGCATAAAAGAGATTGCATCACTTTTTGATAATATGTACCCGCCTGAGTTTGTGGAATGGTTAATATTTGGGGATCATTTATTTTCTGATATAAACAATAAATGGATTCATTATAAATCAATATCTGACGCATTAAATGATGAGGAAGGCATAATAATGACAACTAAGGAAGTTTATAATTATTGGCAAACAGAAATTAAGAAAGGAGAATGATATGATACCAGAAAATTCAATAAGATTAAATGAAATTCTAATTGAATTAGAACATTTAGGAGATGAGTTAGAAGAAATTCAAGCACTTCAAACAGATTCAGATATTGAATATGAAATAAGTATGTGTGGATCAGAATTATGTGATGCAAGGGTTGAATTAAGAAAGGCGTTAACGCATTGAAGAAATTAAGGGAATAATTATTTCACTATGTCAATCGAAGTAGGTCAATTCGGGAAAGCCATGTTCCCGACAAAAAATTAAGATAATGACAACAAACGAAATAGCGGATATGGTTTTACGTGACTTATGCAGTAAACATTTTCCCATATTTTTAACAACTTTTGCAGGTCGTGGCCTTTGGGAATCTGATGTTTTTGGGATTAACAAGAATGGTTACATGTATGAATTTGAAATAAAGCGTAGTAGGTCAGACTTCCTTGCAGACTTTCGCAATAAAGAACATAAACACCGATTATTTAAAGAAAGAAATGCTATTCGTATTTACGATGAATGGAAAGACGGGAAACGAACCGGTAATACTTATGAGAATATCCAAATACCAAATAGATTTTTCTTTGTTTGTGAAGAAGGATTACTTTTGAAAAATGATATTCCTGAATATGCAGGATTGATAACTATCGCTCCTGTTATGGGATTGACAGAAAGAAAAAATGCACCATTATTGCATAGAAATAAGGCTAATGCAATGATTTATGAGCGTGTTGCAAGTGTGTTAAGCCAGCGAATCCTTTATGGATGTTCCTATTATACATTTAGGCAGAATAAAATACGGGAGGAAAATGAGAGTTTGATTTCACGCCGTTAAAAGATGAGAGGAAGAAATAAAATATGGATTTAGAATCAAAATCTTTAAAGGTTATTGAAAATCTTTATGATCCCAGAAGGGAAAATATTGGTGCATTTTCCGGCGGTAAGGATAGTATTGTTTTAAAACATTTAATGCAAAGAACTGGAATCTTTTTTGTTTATAAATATTGCAATACAACGATTGATCCGCCAGGTCATATATCTTTTATAAAAACAAATTATCATGACGTGGAAATTATCCAACCTCGTTATTCCTTTTGGGAATTGATTGAGAAATATGGATTACCGACAAGGCAGAATAGATTTTGTTGTCAACATCTTAAGGAGTATGTTGGAAAAGGGGCAAAGGTTTTTGAAGG
>JBBACM010000032.1:0-9701 GCA_041657045.1 Minisyncoccota bacterium | reverse complement strand
CACATCCGGGAATTACAAGATCGATAATAGATATAACCGCCATCAGTGATATTAATAATTTACTTTTAAATTTCATTTTAAGACCTCAACCTTTTTATTACTAAGATATTCCCTTTGCTATCTTCCAGTGACCAGCAGATTACCTGATTACCGCCCACTCTTGTCACAACATCCTCAACCTGAGTTTTATCAGTGGTGACTAATTTAGAATTACTAAAATAAGAGTATTTTCCATCTTGAATAAAGATGCAGACCGCATGAGATAACTGCTTATCTTCGCAAATAACTGAGAGTAACTGTCCCTCGATTTCGATTTGCTTCAGTAGTGCGATTGCCAATACAGCCATGTCCTCGCAGTCCCCCGATCTTCGATACCAGGTAAGCTCCGGACTCTGAATCCAATCCATAAATGAGTCTGATTTGTATTTGATATGACCGAGGCATGTCTGCACACCTGTGAGTGTAATTATTGACGGTAATGGTTGATTAGCAGAATAAAATAGATTTACTAACCTGCTCCAATATTTGCGGCCATATTTTAGCCAGTAGTAGCTAAACATTATCCGACCTCGATATCTGGATAACAGTGTTGACGGCGACACATTCGTATTCGACTGTGTCATAGATAGAATCAAGTGTGAAATCGGTTTTTGTAATAATCGTATAACTATGTTTGACAGTGATTATGCCTTCATCACCCATTCTAACTACAATTCTTTTTCCTATCCACGATGAAGGAAGCACAAATGCAGTCAAATCGTCATCTAATCCTAACTCTCCATATATCAATAGATGAGCATATAGCCCATCTGGAAGAGTCGGAGTAACTGAACCTCCGGAAATTACAAGTGGCTCGAATACAGGTATTCTGTTTATTCCAGCACTACGTTTCCAATTAGACCCATCAAAATATAATCCATCACCGGAAGATTGGCTATCGGCCTCATGGCTATCAACACCTTCCCATTCTGCTTTGCTTAAATCCGTGCCTACGTCTTTATGTCTGAATTCATTAGCCATAATTAAATCTCCCGATAGAGCATCATGATTTTAATGGAGTCTATCTTCAAAACCGATTGCAAAGCGGATTGGATCTCTTGAGGTCTTTTTTTTACGTCCTGCCAGGTTAAGAGTCCGCGATTGAAAAGCTCGTTATGCAAAGCGATATCCAAAACTTCCGGCAAGCCCAAACTTGAAGTGTCCGGAGGTCCGGCTACGATTCCTATCGATGCATCTGTTTCACCTTGAGGTACGCGCATCATCCACTTACGCTCTGTTTCATCAGTCCAGGGGATTAATACCGTACCGAGTGCCCTATCAAGCGCCCGGGACTGTTTATTGTCTGCCAGGCGAACACCGCCGCCCTCGTTACTCCCAGCGGATTGTCTAACCACCTGTCGTTTATTTGATAGGTTGTCTCCGGTAGATTGAGATTTAATTCTTCTGTCCATTTTCCAACCACCTTTTCAAGATTATTGCATCCGCAAACAGGCCGGTCTAAAAGAGTAAGAGCATAAAACGCTACAGCCCTTTCCAGACTGGGTTCCATTTGTAGATCGGGGTATATTTTCCGTTCATCCCTGAGACCGGATTTATACCAGAGCCTTAATTTATCAGGATTACGACAGACCGCAAGTTCAGCAGCATCAAATTGCTCTGTATCGGTATTCCAGGTTCCAGGTTGATAATGCACGAGTCCGAGTCGATTCTCTTTAGCATTCAGACATCCCCATTGACTGGAGTTCTGGCAATTTTGACAGGTAGTATCTCCGCAATCGCAAAGACTGGGCCGGGGACTCCAGACAAGTTGAACTTGCTGAGAAGGATTATTCCATTTTCGGTATACATCAACCTCGGTCAAAAAATTACCGTCATCGTCTCCGTCTACAGCTTGAGGATCAAGAGCCTCCCATAACGCGGGATTAACCAATTGATGACGCCATAAAACGATAACCACATTTCCGCCAGTGAAGGTTATACTTCGGAATGGACGTATTTCCCATTCGTCCGAGCCATCCTGATCAGGAAAATAAACCGCTATCTCTTCGGCATCTGTTAAAGTTGTCGCACTCGTGATTGTAGCCGTTTCATCATACCCGTCCCCGTCCGCGTCCGTATATACAATAGCGGCATCCTTTTCGATTAAGGTTTTAGTCTGAATGCCGCCTGAAATGAAGTGCCCCCATTGCGTCTGAACATGGAGAGGGAAACCACGAACGTTAAGAGATTGAGTGTAAAGCAATGACCGATCGCCAGGTTGCGGCGTTCCTACTTTTTCGTCTGCATCCCACGCGGGTAAGAGATGATAACCCAAATAGCGCTCGATTGTTTCTTCAGCCTGTTGAATAGCCAGAGCAACATCCTCACGGGAGACTTGATCGTTTTCCTGCCATGCGTATTGTTTCCAGACTTTTGAACAAGTATTGACAGGACGTTGATCGATTGTTATCTGGTTCCAGTGACGTGGATCAATCCCGATAATTTCAGCCCATCGGTCTAGGGATAATTTAGTTATGATTGATGCTCTAGCCATGTTTCAGCCTCGTTATAATTTCGTTTATCAAGATCGCTCCGGTTGAGATCGCAAATAAAAAAGGAATGATCGGGACAAGTATCCAAATAATATAAACCACAATCCCAACCCAAAAAGACAGGCACCAGAAGCATTTAAAAAGATTTCCTATAAGTCCATCAGGCCAGCCTATCGGGCATTTATCATCGTCGTGGACTATACCGAGCTTTGAACGGATTTTCAGCATAAGATCGAATGGCCCGGCTTCATCCTGGATAAAGGTTACAATGCGCCAGACTGCCAGAATTATGATGATGAATTGCCACCAGTTAGGCATTGTGGGTACCTTGCACGCCGCGTTTTTCCCGTGCGTCCCGTCTAGCTTGTAACCAATGCAAAGCCTCTTCAAGTTTGGTTATCGCCAGTGCATTTTCCCTGCAAGCGTATTTTCCATTTGAGGCTTTTTGATAAAATTCCAGTCTTTGACGAGCTGCTTCAATAACATCATCAACAAAAGTACCATTGGGGTTGGCACTCTTCCAATCTCTTCCCAATGGACCATCTTGCCAGTCTATGCACATTCCTATAGACGTGACACTACCTCCAGATGGATTTCCGTTCTCATCAACGTTATTCTTGATAAATAATGGATTTCGTTCTGACATTTCAACTCCTTATTAATATAAACTCATACAACTAATAATATTGTGGGAATTTTAAAAAGTGAAGCTAATTTTAACTTAGTTTATTCCCTCAATCCCTTTTCAAGCATTTTAATTATGGTAGATCGGTTACTGCCAGCTTTTTCTTTGGATAGCATAAGAGCAATATCCTCTTTACTCATGCCACCTATCTTTTTCTTTAGTTCGGTCACCGATATTTCAGGTTCCGAGTCGAGAACGGCAACCGAGGCTTTGATAGGCTCTGCCTGGGTTTCAGGTGCCGTCAGGGTAAATTCAGGCAATATGATAGAAGTTTTTATCTCGGGTATAACCGTTTTAACTTGCGGCACCTCTCTGAATTGTCCTTTGATATTCAGAAAATAAGGCGCATCTTGCGCGTAAACATAACGTTTTTTGTGGCTCTCATTATTGCCAAATCGATATTGAGTCCGGGTCACCTGTCCTTTAAATGTCATGGTTGTCTCAGCTGCTCCCATGTACTCAATTAATACGAGTGGTTGATTATTATTTAGTGGCATTGTAGCACCTCCAATTATTGACTTGCTTACCGGTATAGTTTTGACCGTTTTCTTGCCGCATCCTCCGCAGGCCATAAGTTCTTCTCCTTTCCAAAATCTTGACCATTTGGATAATATTTCCTGCTTACCGTCCTCAAAATTAACGGCAGCGTTTTCTCTTCGTGTTCCGGTGTATTTTCGATAAACAAATAAAGGTTTGTTTATTTTAGTTTCGCAAATCCCCTTACTAGCTAACGCAATCTGAAAGTCCCAATCTTCCCAATTTTTCATACTCCCGTCGAATCCGCCTACCTTCTGCCATGCACTGACCGGATAGAGAGCCGTGACAGCATGAAGGCATCCGTGAGTAATTAATTTTTTAGGGTCGTAATCGGGAGGGTTATAAACCTTGATATTATCTTTCCCGTGATCATCCCACCACTGGGAATAAACAACCCTCTTTTCTTCCAGCCATGTTCTATAAAAAGATTCAAGGGCATTCGGCATCAGATAATCATCTGCATCGAGGGGGACAAATAATTGAGATTTGGCTTTTGAGATACCCAAATTACGAGCGAATCCCGGGCCCTGTTTGCCTTTTGTATCGTAGATTTTAACCCAGGGCGGTAATTTAAGATCGCTTCCGGTGTCATTGACGACGATACACTCCCAATTTCTAAATGATTGAGATTCCACAGAGTCTATAGCGTCAATTAAGATATCCTCATGTCCAGGTCCGCAGGCGATAATAACTGATATTTTAGGCATCTCATAAGTGGGTACTGTCCATGATATTTTGTCAGGAGCGCTACAAGCAGCGCCAAAGGGTGTTAAAGCTCCGTTAGTAGCCCAGGGATACCATTGTGTCCAATCGGTCTCCTGTACAGTGTTAGACACCGAATCAGGACGGTTAATATAGATCAACGTAACAGCCGAGGTAACTTTTTTAGGTACGAATCCCATTGATGTTGCACGCGTCCAGTAATCAGCATCCTCAGCATTTTTAAAGCGTTTTCTATAACCTCCGGTACGTTCCCAGAGTTCCCGCCTGTACATGGCTGAAGACTGGATTTGATTACGTCTTTTTAACTGATCTGTAAATGAAAATACAGGGAAGGGCCATTTAGAAACTCCGTCCGGGGCTATGCGTTTATCAGGTTGACCGTCCGGGGTAACAAATTTGATTGACCCATAAGCAATATGAATTGGTCTATCTTTGTCTAGTTCGTTTGACAGTACTGATAGCGTATTTGCAGGAAATCTATTATCCGAATCACAGTTTATAATATACTGGCCTTTAGCCTCCCTTATGGCGATATTTTTGGCCTCGGATACTCCGGTTTTAGACGGATTGTGCATGACTTTAATCCGCTTGTCAGTTTTGGCAAACTCTTGAGCGATTTTCAGTGTATCATCGGTGCTGCCATCCTCAGAGATAATACACTCCCAGTTTTTAAGACTTTGAGACTGGATTGATTTTATGGCATCAGGTAGATATTTTTCAGAGTTGTAAGCCGGGATAACTACGGAAACTTTAGGAGCCTTTTCCCTGTTTTCAAATTTAGCCAAAATATTATTATAGAGATCGGCGTAATTTTTCATTACAAATTGCCAATCATATTTAATCCGACATTCCTGTTGACTTATCTGGCTTAATTTGTCCCTGTTAGTCATGGCCCAACGGATACCCTCTGCTAATCCCATGTAATCTCCAGGTTGACATAGCCAACCATTTTCTTTATGGCTGATGATCTCTGCGGTACCTCCCCAATTCCAACCCACTACAGGCACACCAGAGGCCATGGCTTCAAGGGTTCCGATCCCCATTGTCTCCCGGGTGGTTGCTAAATATACCCCCGCATTTTTAATCATGCCTACCGCATCGTCAAATGGAAGACAACCGGTTATTTCAACATTTTTGGTTTTGTTTCCAAAGGTACTGACAAATTTAACATCGGAAAGGAGACGAGCAACCTCATTCACAGGTCGGGGATCACAGATCGGATCAACACGAGTTTTATTCCAGAGGACATAATTTTGATTTTGACCGCCAACCCATTCGGAAGGATTGATTCCATGATAAAGTACGGTCGGGCGCATCCACATTCCACGCTCTAAAACATGGGCTATCCATTGAGACGGTACAGTCACATGGTCGCATCTTCGCATGGCCTCTATAACCCGGCCATTCAACTCTTTAGCCCAATTTGGCCATTCGTACTCTTGAGTCCAGTAGAGGCCATGTATATGGCATACCCAGGGCTTACTTACGGGTACATTGGGGATATTCCCCGCATGTGTAGCTACTATATCTGATTTAGCGAGGGTGTCAACTACTTCAAATCCATATTGAGGAAGCCATTTGTATTGAGCTTCTATAATTCGCCGTATTCCGCCTTCTCCGTTATCCTTACCTCTAATTTTGGGTTCGATATATATTTTAGGCATTGCACATATCCATTTGTTCAAATACTTCGGACGCTTGCTCTGCTGTTTTACCTTCTCTTTCCATAACCCAATGATACGATTGAGAATCTCCTATATGTTGAAACATATCGGTAGTTGATAACCACGCCGGCCAAACAATTTCAGGACCTGAACTGTTATTAAATCTTGAACACATTTCCAGCTCAGCATGTCCCATTTTCAAATCTTCACGCATTTTTCCATATGTCATAGGAAATCTTTTATGACATAAATGTGGATTTTCGGTGTAGACATAAGTATCAGATTTCCTTTTTAGCAACCACCAGTATCGGTTTATAGCTTCGAATACTGTTCCGCTCATATAAGGGTTTAGCCTTCCGAGCCTGACCATGCCGATATCATTTCGTTCTGCCAGGAGTTGTACTGATGGTTTTAAATCTAACGGGTGAGTTAGAACGAAATCATCTTGTAACTGCAAATAATAATCAAAATATTTTAAGCAAGCCTCAATACCCATATTGGTATTTTTACTCAAGCCCCCCCGTTCTGAATTGGTAACACTAATTGGATATTTATTCCCTATGACCTCGAATAGTTTCTGAATATGTTCCGGCCCGCTCCCATCATCAGCAATGTGGAATCTAAGGTTAGGGTATTCCAGGTTTTCTTTAATAGATTCGATTGTTTTCTTTGCTAACTGGAAGCGTTTGAATGTAATTATTAATACTGTAACAACTGGATAATCCAAAATCAACTCTCCTTTATTAATTTTGCCAGACTAACATAATCAAAAGTATTATCAGGTTCGGCGCTATTGTAATCCCTGTATATAATTTTCTTCTCAGTCTTGCGCCCCTTCCAGACTGGATTCAATCGGATTAATCGATAATTATCAATAGTTTCATCCAGCCAATCCGTATAAGGTGTTTCATTTTTGGCTAGTAGATTCTCGTGGATTTTTTCACCAAATCTAACCCCGATGGTTTTTAGCTCAACCTTATCATTATCATTGAGCAATTCGGAATAAGCGACGGCCTTAGCCAATGTTTCCATGTCGCAGGAATCAAGTCGAGGTATTAACACTGTCCCTGATTCGATTTCTTCTAATGCCCTCAATATTAAGTTTACGGCATTATTCTCTGATAGCCAGAACCTAGTCATGTGAGGATCAGTTAGGGTTATGATTTTATTTTCTCGCGCCTGCTTCTGAAACAATGGAATAACACTACCGGTTGACCCAATAACGTTTCCATATCTAACCAAATTAAATTTAGTTTTTGAGAGTTGAGCGTATTCCTGGAATAGACGTTCCATACATAATTTAGTCATTCCATACACGTTAATAGGATTACAGGCTTTATCCGTTGATATCCCGATTACGCGCTCAACATTATTTCGCATAGCGGCGCGAGCAACATTCTTACTACCATCCACATTGACCGCTATCGCCTCGGCAACATTAATTTCAGCTTGCGGAACATATTTCATAGCCGCTGCGTGGATAACAATATCCTGATTGCCCATAGCAAGCTCTAATCTATCGTAATCCCGAATGTCTCCCAGGATAAACCGGCAATCCGGATAAAGTTGACGGATAATAGTTTGTTTGGCTTCATCTCGGCTGTAAATAGTCAACCTGGCATTACCATAATAATGTTTAATTAAAGCCTTACCAAGGAAACCAGCTCCGCCCGTTATAAAGATATTTTTCATATGCTCCTTTTTGGTAAACAAAGATAGTTTGTATTTTCAATATTAGTTACATTCCAGTGTTTCAAAGTTTCCTCTATTTTGGTATTAGGCGCATACCATTGAGGATGCAAGGAAATAATTATTGGTATGCTATAGATAGATTCATCCGGATTGTTCAAAAGGAGGCTTTCCCCGCCCTCAATATCCATTTTTATCAGATCAGGTTTACCATGCTCATTAATGAGTTGTAATAACGTTATTGTTTCAATCTTGATATTTATTTTTCCGATTTGAGTCAACGACGAACAACTATCACCGGGCACCTTCATTCCAAGATCAGCCGGTTCACCGTCAGGTGACACAGCCAGGTTCAAATAGGTAACTTTATCCTCCAATCCGTTTTCTTTTACATTGGTTTGAAGTTGCCTATATGCTTCTGGATCAGGCTCTAGCGCTATCACGCGGGCTCCCCTGTTCTTAGCCGCCCAGAGCGTCATAGGCCCTATCCAGGCACCGATATCGAATAGGAGGCCGCCTTCGGGTAGATTATCATCAATTACCTTTAGGGTTGCGGCCTCCCATCTTCCGTCACAAAATAAGTCCCAGAAGCTCCAGGATGATGTGACCATTTCATCAATCACCCTGAAGCCGATATTATTACGGATAATATCTTTAATCTGATTCATTTATCTTTGGATACCATCCCAATCAGAATACAGGGAAGGTCCGGGTCTGGAAGTCGCTCCGCCGTCCTTGAAGTATGGATCACTCGGGAATGGCTGGCGAGTATGCTGTAGGGGTTGATACCTGACATTCTGGATAACACCGGCAAGCTGGGGAGTCCGCAGGATGAGACGCGGCTCAATCAATGCCTCCCAGATTGCACACCAGTTTTTATTATCCTTAGTCCAGGCGAAGCGGCCACCGTCAGTCCAATACATCTCAGACATCTTCCCGTCCGCAGCTGCCGGCATGAGCGTTTTGGAATAATCCTTGTATTCGAAGTAGGTCGTCCCGAATCCGCCTTTGACACTCAGGGGTACGAAATAGATGTTAGAGGCATATTGGCCACTTTCGATTGACTCATCATCGCCCTCAACCTCTTCCAGGATACCATCGTCTTCGATCACCGGTACTTTCATGCCGTCGATCAGGAGATAGGAGCCGTTTCTCATGGCATCCCTCATCGCGATGGCATCTCCAACATCAAGGGTAGCAGTAGCATCAGAATTAGAGTTAACATTACAACGATAAGTGCCATAAGCACAAGGCCAGCAGGAAGTGATTTCGTAGAACAATTCAGGTCTCATGGTTATCACCCATTCCACGGGGTCAAATCCCATGCGGGTGGCGTTATGGCGAAGATAGCGGAACATATATTGCATATATTCCACAATGTCAGTAGCGCCATTACAAACCAGAGAATAATTAAAGTCCTTAACATCCGAATCCAGAGAAGGGCAGGAAGTTCCGCTCAGAGCATCAACCTTACCCGTGGAAATCAGAATATCTAAGCCAGGGAATTCAAGGTAGCCTCCTCCTGTGTTGTTGTTGGCGGGATTTCCGACGTATACCTGACGGGTAAGAACATTTTGAAGAGCCACACCTACGGATACCCAGGCCATCAGGACTTCACGGGCAAGATCAGGGCTGCCGGAAATATTCATATTCAACATGCCGCCCATCTGTTGAAGAATCGGGTCATTGACAAATCTCAAATCAAGGAATTCCCCACGGTCAGTCTGGAGTCCGACCGTGGTCAGATTCAACTCTTTTGTTTTGTAGCAATAACGCCCGAATTGCGCAGTTTGGATACACGATTTAGCGTTACCAGCGGTCGGACAATTATCGCACACACCATCTGTATCCTCAGGTTCACTTTCAGCGGTA
>JBBACM010000031.1:0-9883 GCA_041657045.1 Minisyncoccota bacterium | reverse complement strand
AGGCCAATGAATTTTACGTCACCCTCGCCACGCTGGATTTTTTCCAGGTTTAGCTTCGGGATAACGTCTGAAGCATCTTTGACCTTGTGCGTAGCGGTCAATTCAGACTCAAGGTCTTTAGTAAACTTGAACTTCTCGATCTCTGCTTCGGCATCCTTTTTCGACTGTTCGGCCAACTTTTGAAATTCTTCAGCTTTGGCTTTCCAATCATCCGCGGCTTTCTTAGCAGATTCAGGGTCAAGTTTCTTGAAACCATCGATTGTGACATTGGCCTCGTCAAGTTGTTTCTGAATTGCCTTTGTTTCATCATTGGCAAGCGTCAACTTTGACTTGTGAGTTTCGATGTCTTCACCATGCAGTTTCATGATGGCATCGGCTTGTTCCTTGTTCAATTCTAGTGCTTCCAGATCAGACCGTTTCATTTTTAGATTCTCCTGTTTACTAAGCTACTGTTTTTTGTACGTGTGCCAGCCACACTTTGGCTTTATGCCGTTTATACGTTCGGCAAAACAAAAACCCGCCTGACAAAATACTGTCAGAGCGGGCACGTGTACTGCTCTTGCGAGTTGCATACCACAAATGGGATGCTATCGATATTATAACCTATTATGGTTCCTTTACAATACCCTTGATTTCCTTCTCGTACCACGCGCAATACATACGAAACATCTGGTATAGGATTGCCAACAAAGATAATAAATCAGGCTGTTTCTTTCCAGACATTTTCAACCTTCCCCGCAAACATAATTGGATCCATTTCGTCACCTACGAAGTCTTTGCGCCATTGTGTTTGTTCGGTCATAGCGCGGTCGAATAGGGCTTCTAGCGGCGCGTCACCGTAATTGATCGGATAAGCAATACCACTACCATACTTGTCCCAGTTGTGAGGTGTGTATAAATCGCTGTGATTATTAGTCCGGCATGGTAGATGCTGGTTGATACCTATAACCGGCTTCCCCCTTGCCACTGCCAGGTGCATCATAGTTCCTTCGGCTATTACAAGATCGGCATTGTCAATGTCAGTCGTGGAGTTATCGGCCGTTCCCCTTATCCAATTAATTGATTCGTACCGCCTCAATCCCTGCCTCATGCGGTTTTCAACGTAGCGGACGGAAATATTATATTTTGACTGCGGCAGTGCTATCAGATCGCGCATGATAGATTGATTGGCTTCGAGTGCTTCCGGTCTCAGCTTTCCTCCGGCCGGGTGGATTGCTGCGAAAAGTATATTTCTGATTTCGTCCGGTCTATTGAACGGCTTTACCTCGCACCACGGCCAGCCAGTAGTTTCTACCCTTGCTTGTGGAGCAATGATATTCATGGCTCGCTTCTGACCTTCACCGATCACGAATACACATTTTACATAATCGTGCAACGCAACCAGTCCATCATACCACCACGGAGGCAGAGCAGAATGAGGATAGACCATGATCGTGGAATTAATATAAGCACATACTTCCCGGCGCGGCTCGCGGTCGTTATGGATATACCGGTCTCGATCAAATAATGCCACATCCGGGGCGTCCAAATCCTCAACGTGACCAGCTTTGATAAGAGCGGTTTTGAATGCCTGTCCTTTGTTCTGGTACTGGTTGATGTAAAACTTCATCGTTTTATCTCAATACCCAAATGAATTCCCACTGTATAACAGGGCTTGTTATGCTCTCGACAATCTCAAATCCAGCGGCCTTGAATATCTTTTCCCATGTAGGGCGGAACAGGTGCCATTCGTATTGGCGGCTTCCCTGGTTAAGTTGCCTGAAACCCTCAAAGTGTTCGCTTTTTTTGTAGGCAATACAGTTCGGAGCCTCAATGTAGAGCACTCCACCCGGAGCCATGAGATTACGAATATCCGCAAGTGACTTTGTGTGATTTACATCCTCCATGTCAAGATGCTCTATTACCCCGAGAAGGACAACCGCGTCGAATTTCTTATCGAACTCAATTTCCCCGAGAACACCAAGCCGGATATCCGCGGCGGGAACTTTGCCCCTGGCTAATTCGCAGGCGACTGGTGATAGATCAATACCGGCGTATGTAACACCACTCATGTTGTTGTCAAAATATTTGAGCAGGTGTCCGTTTCCACAACCAACATCGAGTATGTTTTTAAACTGGTAATTACTCATCACATCGAAGCAGAACTTATCCCGATCAACCGTATCCCACTTGTTGGGGTTTTCTGTGTAGTAATCATCATATTTTTTTACTAAATCGTCGTTCGTGATATTCATTTGCTCGCTCCGTAAGTCATGGTTGTTTGACAGTCTGGTATAACAGTCCTCGCCCTTGCTAACAATTTGTCTATGTTTCCAGAATTGAAGTTCCCGTGGAACTCTCCCCTTAGCATTTTTATTCCCTTGAACGGTTCAAGGTCTTCAAGTATCTCAAACTCCGCGCCTTCGCAATCCATTACCACAACAGCAGGCGGTTTATCCAATCTGCACATTTGCAATGCTTCCTTAAATGTTACAGACTTGACAACTGGCCCGGCTTTGCCGATCCTATGCGCTCCACTGTTCTTGACCATGTTTATACAAACATCGCGCCCGTCGCCTGTCAATGCAAGGTTGAATACGGTTATAAGTTTAGTCAGCTTATTTGACTTTATGTTCGTCATGAGTTTTGCGTAGTTTATTGGTGATGGTTCAAATACAAACACCTTTGCGCCATATTTTTTAGCAAGAGTCATGCTTACTTCACCGGTATGTCCACCGATCTCAATAATAACGTCGCCCGAACATAATCCCCATGTATCGGGTGCGTATTCTGTTTGGATCTCGTCCATAATAAAATCTTCTTCCCAGCCAGGACTTGCGAATTTCAATTTAAGTGGATTGTTCATAGTTATTCCTTACGTGCGCTTTTCTTTCCCATGCGGTGCGAGATTATTGTATCCTTGTTTTCGTATTTCTGATTCCAAATGGGCGGTAATAGCAAAATCTTTGCTTCTTGACACCTACAAATCGCCCGGTGAAATGCCATTTGCTCATCCCACCCGCTAAATACTTTCCACTCCCGGTACCATGTTTCAAAAAATATCCTGGTGATTTTCGATGCACGAAAGAATATTACGCCGGTATTTATAAACGGCATTCTTTTATCACCGATCATCTTTTGTGTTAGATCCCTCTCTTCGATGCTCCTGTCACTTACAGGAGCGGATAGCCGGGGATTGCTAAAAATCTCATCGACAAACCATGTCTTACCATTCGGCTTGACGTGGTACGCTACACAAACATCATTATCTTTTAGATAATCAAAGCCCACTGTAAAATCTTTCCTGATCGTTGTATCCGCATCAAGATACAAAGTATTCTCGAACGGAGTTAGTTTGGCTAAAAACGGCTTCACTTCTCCGGCGCGAAATGATAAGTTTCCATTGCCACAAAACGGAGGTGGGTTATCCCATTTAATAAAGGTTGTATCTGCAATTTCGATATCCCCCACTGAAGCAATCGGAATACTAACTCCGGCCCCATGAATAGATGCAATACTATTCCCTGCTTCCCTTTGTGCATTTTCCCCAAAAGCAATGTAGATAATGCCGTTTGTCATTTCACAAACTCCCGTATGACGCTTATAAATCTGTCATCGTCAAACGCGCTGCCGATGTTTGAATCCTTCCACTGTCTGACCAATTTATCAGCACACGAATATCTCATTCCGAAACAAACTACCGACATATCCGATCTATCCGTCAACTGGATTGGGTAGTCTAAAAACTGTTGATACATTTCGTAAGATTTTACGGTTGCGTTTCCCTCTCGCGGAGTTTCGTTCCATTGATTGTAAAATATTGTCGGCTTCCCCATAGCGACAGAAATATAAGCCAATGTCCCAGCCGCAATCACCATGCCGTGCTGCTCGATTGATCGTATCCCGCTTCTGTTTCTTAGTATTGCCTTCTCAAAGTATACATTACTTATATGCGGGTCGTACATTCCACTAGCCTCAAATGACTTTCCATATCTGACAGTTACAGAATCAAACAAAGGCGATAACTGAATTGCCCGCTCCAGTGTTTTTCTATTAAGCTCGAAGTTAGCAGGTGCCTGTAGAAAATCTTCACCCTCCACTCCCATTGTGTGCATTGGGGCAAACAGTAATGTTTTCTTACGCATTGGAGCGGGCGACCTGACATCTGAAAACGGAAAGCCGCACGCTTCAATTCTTGATTTATATCCATAGGATACCATTGCGTTTTTGATTTTTTCTGTAAACACAAAATTGCATGATACCGGACGCTCTTTATGAAAACCATCCCAAAAATACCAGGAATTGGCAGAGTGTGGATAAACGAATATCGGCTTTCCGCTCTCTAAAAAATGGTTGATTACAGGGAGATAACTTTCCTGTTCCAAGTCGTACAAAAGAAAATCCGCGCGTCGTGGATCATCAGTTTTTTTATAGCCGGCATACATAAGAGCCTTTTTATATCTAAGGCTCGCATCTCTGCGCTCGAATATGTAATATTTTTTCACATTAAATCCGCGTATCATTTGTCAAATTAATTCCCTCACTCTTTGCCTATCAAGCCCAGTGTCCTTGATAAATTTCCTCATGTGCTTCTGCCAGGCCTTGACCTTCGCGGTCTCGACAGTTGAGTCCAGATTACCGGCTTTTAGTGCTAATTCTTGCCGTTTCCACTCCCTGATCTTGCACTCAATCGCCCGTTGCTTCTGAGTAGCATCATAGATTGATATTTCGTTTCCTTGATAGGTGACTGTTTTATTCAGTCCTTCGCGTTCGGCTTTTTTGTATGCGGCTTTTGATATTCCGGCGAACCATGGGAAATACGAATGCCTACAATTTACCCCGGCAAGTCCGGTCACAGTCCCGTAACCCGTGGATGAAACAAAATCAGGATACTTCTTGTTCGTGCCTGATCTGCTGAATATCTTCCCCTGCCATAACTGATGTTCCGGCCTCGCTCCGATGTGCGCGGAGGTCTCTACCAAGTCCTGCCCCATTTCATCCGCCCGCGCCCATTGCAGATCGCCGGAGGTCTTTGAAACCCCCGTAAGCACGGCGCGGCGAACGGCCACATCCAATTTATCCACCTTGCCACTTGGATAGATAACGCCTAATCCAGACTCGCCTACACTCTTGACGGCTTGCCTTATAGCCTGATCGTATGAAAATGTACCTGATGAAACTTGTAAATACGCAAGATCGGAAGCGGCTATAAACTGTCTCTGTGCGCTCAAAGCGGTTGACTGTGTGATGTTGCGCATTAGGTTATTGGTTGTTCGCAGTCCATTGGCTAGCACTTGTACCATTTGTGGCGACATATTTAACGGCAACGGATCCAATCCAGCCGCCCTATAAATATCATCGTCGAATTTCATGGATTGAACGCCAGCCTTTGAGAACGTCTTTGCTAATTCTGCCTCGCTCTTGCCGGTCAATACCGACAACTTTTTCAGTACATCCTCGTATACGGCCGTTGTCTCTGTGATCCTGGTCATTTGCCATGCTGCCGTAGGTGTGGCGTAATCCATCTTGACCAATCTTCTAACGATATCAGAGACGACAGAATCCTCAAACGCTTGATAGAGTTTGAGGACGTTGTTTGGAATTACATCGAGCTGGTCAGAGGTAAGCAATTACGCTCCCTGGAATAAATCTACTTCCGGCTGCTCTGCTTGCGCATCTGCTAACCACTTCTTAGCGGTCGGTTCGTCCAGCTTGTAATTGCGCATGAGGAAAGTTACTTTAGGCATTGCACTCATGCCAACCGTCTGGCCATCCTGAGAAAACTGTTTGTCCCTGTCAGTAATGAGCGAATCATCAAAGTCGTATTCTTCTTTGTAGGCACCAGCGGGAACAAGTCCCTCTATATCGCACCATGCGGACATTGCATAGAGCAGATCACTGATGGCTTTCTTGACAGACTTTTGGGTATCAACAATCGTGGCCGCGCTTCTCTGTTTTGACGAAAGGATCTCTGTTGCCGTTTTATCAACTGTCTCAGGATCGGAGAGTGTGCCGTAAGCCAAACCGCATAAAAACTCTACACGCTTCAAAATGCTGTTTAGACCGGCGTTGATAGCTGCCTCTCTGAATTCAGGCGACCATTCGTCAAACAGTCCTTTGGTCTCTCCAATGTTAGCGGTTGATGCCAAAGTACGAATATAGTCCTCGTCCTTTGGAAGATAAGGGTTGTTGTCATCGTCACGTTTTATTGCCAGCTCGTTGACGTACATTTTGCGCTTGCCGGATCGAAACTCCCAGACAAGGTTAGTGTAAATGTCGTCCGCGTCCTCCAACTGTGTAACCGCTCTTGCAAAGCACGAGGGGCCTAACGGTGAATCGGGGTCGTTCGTGTTGGCAGCCGGGTAGCGGAAATAGGCAAATAGTGGTCTATCGATTAGTTCGATTAGAGCCTCTTCTTCCAGACCCGCCCAATCCGGCACAGTGGTCAACGCAACCTTACTGCCTAATTGATCAATACTGGTACTCTTGAATGCGGCATTTTTCACAACACATTTATTGTCAAAGAAGTTGTGGTACTCAAATCTTGTGTACCAGGCGTCACCGATCTTGCGGCGGTCTGCAAACACACAGGAAGTTATATTGCCTGACGAATCATAAGCCACCGGGTAGAACGAATTGGCACCGATAAAGTCAACCGCTATCATGCCGTTCTTTGGATAAGGTTTCATCATCAACCCCCCAAGAGCGCAACCTAATTCAACTTTTTCCCGCAACCTTGCAAGGATCGGCTCCAACTGTAGTTTGAGATAATCGGCCCTTGCGCTGCCCTCGACTTTGACTGACATTTCAATAGTGACCGATCTGGCGATTTCGGAGGCAATTGTTGCACCCAAGTTCAATGAGTGCATCTTTGTAGTTAACCATGGCGATTTATTTTGATAGATAAGGCTCCATGTTTTTAGAGCCTCAGTCATGATATTTGATACGTCTATTTCAACGCCTAATGCAGTTTTTATAGTGTCTTTGGTAAACATTTTTGACCACCAATCTTTTATCCAGGTTAGAAGTGACATATTTTACCTTCCAGGTTGCCGCCACTGTAAATTCTGCGAATATCTTACGGCCGCAATTGCATCATCTTTTTCTTTGGGATACGCTTCGATAATTTCACCGTCTTTGGTTCTCTCGTATGCGTAATCGGTAAATTCCTCTGTTGAGTAAGGGCAACGTTTGGGATCGATGACAATCTTTACCAATGACTGCAACCACTTTATCGAATACTTGACCGACCCCGGCCCCTTTTCCGCTCCGATAACTCTTGCTCCATAGTCTCTGTAATCGGCAATACTTTTATTGTCCTCGGAGTCTGCTATGAGTAAATCATTTTTATTATAACCACTTTCAAGGATGGCTTGATACATGACTTCGTTCGATGCTTTCCAACGCCGGCATTCTCCAAAGATAAACAGTGTATGTTTGGCAGAGTTGTAATGTGTCTTCGAATAGTGGGCCGGATGAGGATAATATCCAAAGTCCAAGCCGTCACTGACATCATCGAATTGTTTGATTTCAGCATCGGTTATAGCTCTGATTTCAAGGTTCTCGAATACCATGTCGCCCAGGCCGTTGACTTCTCCCAGGTACTCATGCTCATACGCCTTCGGGTTGATCTCTTTCAGATATTCAGCATCATCTAGGAATATCTTACCTAACCATTCACGAGGTACTGTGCGATAATCCGATTTATGCAGGAAACGCCCCTCTTTGGGTAATATGGCAATTTTGTTTACCCAGTTGCCGGACGTTCTCGGGGGGTTCCAGGTTTTGAATATGATTGCGCTATCTGTGCCTCTGATTGCGCTCTGGGTGATCGAACGGATAGCCTCTTCACCTCTGAACTCTGGAAGCTCTTCAAACCATAGGAACTTCACGTACCCAAAGGGCGGCCTGAATGATTTTAGCTTTAGGGGATCGTCCGCGCCCTTGAAATATATCTTTTGACCGGTTCCAATCCTGGTTATCTCTAACGGGTTGGAAGTCGTTTTGTACTTGTCTGATAACCCCAGATTCGCAATCGCAAACACGAACGTGTCAAATACACTTGTACGCAAGGTGTCAGCTACTTGCCTCATGGCGATGGCGTGAGCTTTAGGATCGTTTTCCAATCCTACAATAATCTCTTCTGCGGAGAATGTAGACTTTGTCGAACCGCGACCGCCATATAGTCCGAACTCTGAATACTTGCCGGATAGTATTGCACGGTGGACATTCAGAAAGTCCGGCGCGAGTAGTTCAGCAGGTAATGAAGTGCACGAACCTTCGGTGGATACATTTATTTCTGGTTGTTCTAGTCTTTGGTATCTTCCGAGTGTTTCAAGTGCGGCTCTTGCGTCGTGTAATTCGACCTCGACCCATTCATCTTCCCATGGTTCGGCGTTTTCGCCTTTACCTTCAATACGCCGCGTGCGTTTTGTTTTGATCTTCTTGATCAGATAAAAATACTCTTCGGCTTCTGGATCGCTAAAATCAAAATAACAAAATCCCTCACTCGTAATACGGATAAACTTAAATGTCGTAGCTCTTGCCATCGCCCCAAGCCTGGCTAATATTTCGCTCTTTGGCATAGCCTGTTCATCAAGCCTCTTTGAGATTTCAGCCTTGATGTTAACCTTTGCGACTAGCCTGGAAGCTAGTACCCGACTGGTTTCGTAATTGGTTTTTGGGTGTAACCGCCTATATGCTTCAGTTGCATTCATGTTGCAACGGAAGTACATATCTACAAAAGCAGCTTCTTTTAGCTCCCTTGCACTCTTATCAGGGCTTATTGTAGAGGGGATTTCTGGTAATTTCGTGCTTTTGGTTATTTGATCCACCTTCGGGCTGCTCTGCCTTTATACTTGATTGTAATACGGATTTCAACTGTTTCATAACTTCAATGTTTGCCCTAAGTTCGGCGTATCGCCCTGATACCCTGGCAAACTCGATCTGATAATTCAAAATCTCTTGACCGACGCGCTCCAGCATTTGCACCTTGCCACCGTAATCGAGAGATAGGATATCGGTCTCGGAAATGTCACTCATACCGTGGCTTCACCTTCATCGGCAACCTATCCCACCAGTCAAGGAACGCTTGCCCGTACCTGGCTTTCTGTCTGGCAAAGAACTCACACCGGTGTTCGTATCCATTGACGACCCCGGAAGCATGACATTGCCGGCAGACCATTTCGATGTTGTATGGATGATCATACTCGGGATGCTTCTTGGACCGGTGCACAAGGCAATGGTGCTTGTCTGTAGCTGGTCGGATGCCACAACATTCGCAGAGTTCATACACTTAATGCCTTTTTCACCATCCCAGATACACCGCGTTCGGCCGCCCATGCCTCAGTATAGGCCAGTCCATTAGACCGTAGCATCCGCCTGATCTTATTAGCTTCGCGCCTGTGGGACATTTTGTAGGATAAGCACTTTGCCACATCCCTCCCGAGTTTCCGATTCTTTTTACCGCCTTTTTGCGTATCAGACATATTCCTCCATAAGTTAGGGGGCGGGCATAACCAGTAAGCGACGTTCGGCGTCGACCGTATCCCAACCCCCGATTAAGTATACATCAAAAGACCCCTGATAGTCTAGGGGGCTTTCTTATTTCGTTAGGGTGGCACGGGTATGTCTCAAATTACTATACCCAATCAGTCATACGACCCGCAATTGCCACCTTCGCGTAAGTTGTCTGTTACTTAATCCATTTCACACTCTCCGATTGTTTTTGGCGGTCAGGATTTGTTTGGTCACCTGATTTGCTCAACTCTGATCGGACTTATCTACCATTTCTGGGCGAGAGTACGATTACGATAAGTCGTTGCGCTGTCCCGCGCGTGTTCCTACACACGCCGCCGCCAATTACTTATTTATTAAACGCCGGTGTAGACGCGAATAAGCGCCG
>JBBACM010000030.1:0-10047 GCA_041657045.1 Minisyncoccota bacterium | reverse complement strand
GCCGATGCTTCGTCATGCTCGAATAATACTGTCTCCTGAATACGTCCCATCTATAAGAACAAGTAGCCAGTTTTCCCATTGATTTTCTACTGCATCGTCGTCGTTTATTTTTACGCTTGTAGTTCCTCCTGAAGAAAGTATAAATTCTTCTGGGTCATCATCGTTATCAATATCGTCATCAACCTTTATTTTACCCTGAATAAATTGAAATGGAATATTTATTTTTGTATCAAGTGCAGTATATCTATAAATTTCCATTTCGCTTCGATAATCAGAAGGAATAGTTATCCACGAAGAATTCCATACCTCTGCACCAGTCTCTATTCTCTTGGTAAGTGAAATTATCCCTTCTGTTTCAAGCCTGCGAAGAAGTTGATTACAAAGGTATATCCACCCGCAAGGGCCGGTATAGTCCCGGCCTTGCTGTACATCTCGTGGAATATTGTTTGATATAAAGGTATTTAATGCTGTCATATTCGTTATTCAAGGCTGAATTTTTGTTTTCCCGATGGCCTTCCTGGACCAGTCCTAGCTTCGTCCTTCGGAACTTCTTTTGTAGTATCTGGCTGTTGAGATACCCGCAAAAGAAGAGCCTCGTTTTGACTCATTAATGCGTCTACCTTTTTTAACAGATCGCTGTAAGATTCACGAAGCTTTTCTACTTCTGCCTTTGCTTTTACCGCATCGATTTTGGCATTGTTTATTTGTGATGGGCTTTCAGACGGGTCTTTTTCACCTGTAAGAAACTCAACGGTCGGCACAACTACTTCCTTGCCTTCGGGATCTTCATACCAAACAACCCTTGTTTTGTATATGGTTTCTCCGTTTTTCGGGTCGGTTCCCGCAGAGTATGTTTCAATACGATAATTCCACGGAACAGACATTTCCCATCTGCTTGATCCGGTTGCAACATCGGTTACCTTCATGTAAAACGGTTTTGTACGAAAAAGCCTGTACTTCTTTGAACTTCTCGTAATAATCTGAGAAACAAGCTTTTTGTCTTCGGATACATAAACAGGGATACCGTTTTTGTCGATAAAATAAGGAACCATATCTCCTTTTTTATCCTCAATTATTCTAGGAACTTTTCCGTCATAACGCGCAAACAATAGCGCACTTTTAGGTATTTCATTTGGATTCATCGCTTTTTTCCTTTGTTATTAGTTTTTTTTGAATATTGTCGTCACTTATAACAACATCAGGTTTAGATAATGTGCTTTTCCAGTACCCTGCTTCTTGAATAGCACCATGTATAGCCTGAATATCGCGTTCAGTCTGAACCTTTTGAGATTCTATCTCACTCAATAGCTTTTCTCGCTCAGAAAGAGCAACCTTTAACAACCTTATTCTTTCGTCAAACATCTTTTCCATAACACTCCTTAAAAAAGCCCCCCCCCAATATTTCATGGGGTGGGGTTGGTTCAACATTATGACGCAGCAGAATACATCTGAATGTATTTGGTCGTACCATTGTGGTCGATCTTAAGCGTACCTGCCAGTGTTCCTCCGGTAGTAGCTCCTATACATCCACCTGACGCTGTAGTAATCTCAAACAAAAACGGCATCTTATTTGACTGAAGTTCCGAAAACCTGATAAAAGACGCCTTTGTCATTCCGGTAACTGCACTGGTAAGATCAGATACAAGCTCAAGAGCCGCAACAATTCCGTCGCTAAGAGTAAGGCCGGTTACCGTAGTAAGCTGTATTGTGGCACCATAAGCGCATCCACTTACGCTTCCAGCGGTTCCTACTTCAGCCGTAAGATGTGCCCCACGGCAAGCAGATGCTGCTGCAGTAGTACTAGCGTATCCACGTAACGCCTCACCGCTTCCACCCGCGCCGGAAAGAACAATTTTTCCATAAACTGCACGAAAGTCACCTGTTCCGCTGTTTGTTCCTCTGATATTAACCAGAGATTTCGCTGCGGTATATGCTGTTGCAGAAGTAGATTCCGAAGACGCAAGAATCTTTCTCCAGTCAGAAGCGCCACTTCCGCCCTTGATCCACAACTGAAGGTCTGTTATTGCTGTAGATGTTATTTCGGCCTGTATAGCAATACTACCAATAGGAAGATTTGCATATACAGCATCCCCAACCGGAGTATTACGACAATGAATAATCGGGATATTGATTTCTCCCGATGTCGTATCACTGTAAGGAAGATACATCTGGGCGACGACATTATTAAATCTTGTGCTTCCAACCTGATTAATAAGTGCCGCCGTTGCTCCGCTATTGGCAATAACAGTAGCATTCGACGATACATAGTCCTGAGCAGCGGTATAAAACCTTACCGCAAAAAGGCTTTTTAAAATCTTTAACGCTTTCATAACACTCTCCTTTATTTTTATTTATTCCGCTGAATCATCAACACCAACGCCAGGCTCGTTGAACGCTGCACAGATAACACTTCTGTTCTCAACGTTATTTGCCGTTGCAGTTCTTCCGTCTTTTGCATAAAATTCACCACGAACATACGCAAGTGCAAAATGTCCGGCTATTTCCATTCCTTTTATGTTGTTTCGTCCACCATGCCTTCCATGCTCTTCGGTGATTTCAATCTCGTTGTTAAATCCTTCTTTCAATGCACCGCCACCCATGTATATAATCAACCCGTTGTGTGACGATGTTGAATAAGTACGAGGATCAAGATCTGAAGTTAAAGGTCCGAATGCTGGACCAGTTGCAGATGTTCCGTCAGTGCTGCTCGGTCGATATTTCTTGAGTGTAGGACAAGAAACGTAAGCAATCTCATCCATGACAATAATATCTTTCGATGTCCAGAACGGGTTATCTTTCCCGCGCGGCATTTGATATTTGTTCACATCGGCAAGAAGCGATTTTGCAAGCCTCCACATTATTTCCGGGTCAGTAAGAGCAATGCTTTTTAACTGCATTCCCATCCATGTTACAGGTTCAAAAAGAATAGTATCCATTTGCGCCCTGATAATGGTATGTTTTGCAAGGGTGAATTGGTCATTCGACGAAGCATCAATACCATAAATGGCAGCATCAACAGAGGCGTTATATGTTGCCGGGGTTGTGCTGTAGGGAATAAAACCAGTATCGGTAGTATACCAGTGTTTATTCATCAGTGGTACTCCAGCACCAGCACCTGCACCAATACCAAGGCTTATTCCAAGCCCTCCGTCAGATGTTCCCTTCATTGCCGATGGAGACGCACCCTGTAAAAGTGCCGGTATTGCCTCGTATTCTTTTTGTTCTGAACAATAGTTTATTACTGCTGTTCGTGTTGCCATCGGAAGGTTTTTTATCGATCTCCTTACCCTTTGCTGCGACTGTCCTCCAACAACTTGCATTGCCGGAGTATCAATGTTGTTCACACGGACTTCGGCATTTTTAAACGACAGGAAACCACCTGCTCGAACAGACTGGTCGCCATAAGTGACTTTCCCGTCCATATGATCCTGTAGTGTAAAAACTACCTTATCTCCTTCTGTTATTTTTGTACGGTCTATTACCGCACCGTTAACGGTTGATTCTGACTCAAAAGATCCGCGAATAACATTTGGAAGATTATCAAAAAGGCTTTTTGATCGCATCTGATAATACATCTGTTGAAAGAAGTCAAAACTTGTTTGCTCATCATAATCACCGCCAACGCTATCAAATCTACCGACGCCATCACTGTAGAACTGTATAAATAACAATCCCAATAACATGTTAACAAACCTGTTCTTTTTCATTATGTACCCTTCTTTTTGTGTTTAACCTGCCATTCTTAACGCTTCTTCGTAAATCTTTGACAGTTCTGTTCGCGTTGGTATATCTCCTCGATTGTCGGCTTCGGCAATCAGCTTCGACCATTGTGAGGTCTTTCCAGAAGCAATATCAGAGATAAGTGAACTCCTGTCGAATCCATGCGTCGAACTTACGTTCTTCCCCAAGGATTGTTTACCGACTTCGAGAGTTGTTGCAACTGCCTTCGCTTTCCTCAAAGTATCAAGAATTGAGTTTCTACCTTGTTTGTATACCTTTTTCTCTTTTTCCTTGTCCCACCCTTTTGAACCTGCGAACTCACGTAAAAGCTCTTCTGCTCCCTTTGCAACAAGCTGCATCGGAGAATATCTTTTACGTTTAAGTTCCTCCATTATCCCGCCTTTTCCGAATAATTTTTCGTACTCAGGATGATTCTCGTCTATTTTTGTTATATCTTTTTCAGTTATTCCAAACCTAGGCTCTTTGTCTATAATTGCCTGAAGAACCTTAGCGGCTTCCTTTTCGTTTTTTTCTCTTTCTGCTGCACGTTCAACAACACCACGCTCTATTTTAAGTACATCGTGAGCCTTTTTTACAATAAGCTCATTAAGAGCTGTATTAAACTCCTCTGGATCTCCGGAAAGTTCAATAAGCTTTTCTGCCTCTTTCCCTGTTATTGAAGGCATTTCTGTCGCAACATACTTTTTTCCAGTTCGTTTTTCTTCAAGCCTTGCGGCAATAACAGGATCTTTTTTAAGGCTTACTACATCATTAGTAAGGTCTGTATATTTTTTGTTCAGGTTTTCGTATTCTAAACTTGGCGAATTATCGTTACGCTCTTCAGCAAGCCTTTCCTGAACCTTCTCAGGCAACTTAAGAAAATCTTCTTTCGAAAGGCCAATATCTTTCAAAAAGTCTTCAGCGGCTTTTTCTTTGTCCTTGTTCTCTTCAGCATCAGTATTTTCTTCTTTCCCGTCTTTTTGCTCTTTTCCTGTGGCTTCTTTTTTATTCTCAATATTAGTTTCTGTTTTTCCTTCGGTTTCTTTTTTTTCTACAACTTTTTTTGGCTGAAAAACGCTTTCACCGGCTTCTTTGATAAACCTGTCTATTTCTTCTTTGCTGTTATAAAAACTTCGGTCAAAGTTTTTAAGCGGTCGACCGTCAGGGTTTACCTCTTTTGATCCCTGGTATGTTGCTATAGTATCTTCAACAGAACCTGCGTGCTGATCCGGATCAACATTAGAAGAACCTTCACCATCATCATAAAACCTTACGGAAAACAAGTTATTAAGCAATTTAATCATAAAACCCCTTTATGCTGCTTGTTCAGATGCTTGTTGTTTTAATTGCTCCTGATTGTTCTCTTCCTGCTCTTTTTCACTCATTTGTGCGTCATACATATTCATCCAGTTAAACATCAACTTCGCTGATTCAGGAGCGTTTTGTATATCTTCAGGAGAAAGATTAAACGCAACCTTTGGTCTCCTTATTTTTTCCATATTTGTTTTTTGCAGGCGCGACTCTCTCTTGTCATCTATGGCAAGTTCTTCTTCTCGAAGGGCGTTTTGCGCCTGCTGCTGTCGTTCACCGTATTCAACAAGGAATACTGATACTTCCTTTGCAAATTTATTCGGAAACATGCTGAATGTCTGGCCAAGGAATATAGGATCAAGCTTAAACAACTGGTTTCCTATTGCGGTAAGAAGATCCATAAATTCGTGCATCTGGTTTTCGCGGCTTGCCATGCTATCGTCGCCAACTATCGGAATAGCACGGTACCTTGAATTGGTAAGGTCATTTGCTATTATTGTAGCTTCATCATTTTCACCGTCAAAACCTACCTGATTAACCTCTACAGGTTCTTTTTTCTGCCCAAATTCATCTTTTATTTGTATTATAAAGCTTTTTGGTATTGCTATTGGAATAACATCACATAAAAGATTCTCTATCTGAAGGTTGAAACTATAATAATTATCAACATATCTTGTTTGCGGTGAAAGTGCCATATCGTACTGCATATCTTTTGCTGCGGCACTTTGTCTGTTTATCGTTGCCCCCATCGCAGCTTTATCAATAAAGTGGACTTTCTGCATTTCATTCCCGATGCGATCCTCATACTCAAGAAATGTTGTATTCGGAGTCCTGTTAAAAGTAGAAATAACATTTTTTGCCGGGGTTCCACGCTTTGCTATTATTATTCCTTCAGCAGCAGATAGTTCTTTTCGAATGTTTTGAGCGTTTTTTACCGTTCCTTCTTCAAATGCGGTTACTCTTCCGGTTCCCTTCCTTACCTGGTCAAGTCCTTCTATCTTTGAAGCTGTTTTAAGTAAGATATACGGCAATAAATCCTCTCCAATACCCATAGGCTGATTATTTACCGTATCAGGTATATACCATGCAGCGGGAAGTTTTCCATCCATCTGGTACCAGTGTTCCCGGTTTTCCCAGATAAACCCATCGCTTGTTATAGTAACAACCCAAAGTACATTTACTTCTATATCTTCCTTTAAATCGAATTCCGGGTGTATTTTTTCAAAGTCCACCTGTTTTTCATTATCCCAATCAGGTGGAATAATTACAAAATCTAAAGTTTCTGTATTTATCCACGCCATCCTCTTTTTTCTTATCGGGAAAATAGACTCAATAGCAAAATACCGACCACCTATAGAATTAAATTTAGCTTCGGTTATTTGGCCGAAAATTAAATTACTTCTATCTCTTGACGTATCATTGTTGTTTGAGCTCTTGAACCGTTCGGTATATCCTTCATCTTCTCCGATTTTCCTTATATGCTCTTTGTGCATTGGTACTCTATCGGGAAACTTCTCATACAGCTCGTTTTTTGTTACATCCTTAAGAAATACAACATCTGTTATGTCTGATCCGTCTTCGCTCATATAATATTCTGACGGCAAACACGAGTCCCACGGCCTTAAAAACGCAGTTATTGGAAGGCCGCCATGAATAATGTAATTATTTCGGGATTTGTCTACCCAAAAACATTGCGGATACCCGCCAACAAGTCCTTTATGCAATGTTTTTTTGCGGGTATCGTGTATTTTAAGGCGATGTTTAAGCCATGAAATAACTGTTTTTACTGTATCTGGGCTTGCCGATGTTTCAGGTGGCGTTTCGTCTTCATATGTTATATCAGACCCTGGTACAGCACGTTCAATCATTCTTTCAAGAGAAGCTATTATCGGTCTCATTTCCTGTGGTTCTATCGGCCACTTGTCCTGTTCCCAATATTTCTGTCTTTGCTGCGGAGTAAGGATGTTTCTTGTTTCAAACTCAAAGCATTTTTTTGCTATATCTAGCCTTGGTTTCCAGAACCTTGACCTGGAAACATACTTCTCCATGTGCTTTGTCCACAGGTTTATTGTTTTATCTGAGCCTGGAACAAGGTTATCGATAAGATATTCTTGTGATGACTCATCAATATCAAGATAACTATCCATATTACTCAAATATATCTCTTTGTTGTTGAAACTTCATCATTATTTTCAAAAAAGCCATCGTAATCTCCATAATCATCGTTATTTAAATAAGAAGTGTTCTGCCAACCGGTAAACCTCATTGCAAAATACCCGACACAATCCATTGGGCATGCCCATTCTTCATCTATTTTTTCACTTAAAGATTGTGCAAGCCCCTGTTTTTTTGCATATTTATACCCTCTAAATGCAGATGATGTATTCTTGCATGATTTAAACACATACAGCATCGGATGGTTCATGCTGTCTATTTTTCTCTCCGGATCGTAGATAAGAAGCTGTCTCACCTTTTCATGTCTTGCGTGTACGTCATCATCAATATTTGTTATTATCGATTCGTTCCCATACCACTCATAAAGCTGTTTTAGTGTCTTCCTGCTTTGAGACTCTTCACACCCAAATTTATTCGGGTCACCAAGGCACTCGTACACTTTCAACGGTTTTCTTATAAACTGAAAATTCTCGTGTTTCCCATTTTGTATCCGCTCAAAATCAGAAACAAAATTTTTTATGGTAAGATACGTACCGGATATTCCATTCCATTGTTCAACAGGGTACTCTGCAATAACATAACATTCATTCATCGGATTTACCGCTATCCACAAAGCAAACGGAGGTTTCGAACTATGCGGATCAATAATCTTGTATATATTCCAGTTATCAGGTATTACAAAAGGATCAACCTCATGAATATTCCTGTTATAAATCTGATATATTGCTCCTGACAGGTGCATGTACTTCCCAAATTCACGCGCCGGAACCTCAAGCGGGTTATTCGCATACCACTGTCTTTTCATGCGCTCTATATCGCTCTTTGCGAGGATTCCCCGTGTTCCAGGAATATCGACACAATTCTCCCATATCGACCCCTCGGTAACATACATTTCACCATCAGGATAATATTCTCCCTCAATTTTAGATAAATATCCCGCCTGGTCAAGAGGAGTCAAAAACAAGGCTATCCGACCACCCCTTCTACACCTTCCTACATTCTCGTTATAAATATCCTGTTTTGGCGGCTCATTAAATAAAATAATGTCATAATCAGGACCAGCATGAGCAACAACATCCATATCTGAAGTCTTGATGTCAATAACAGTATCGAAGTATTCAAAGCTCGGTGCAGGTATCCGTATCTCGGTATAATATCCTGCCGATGTTCTGTTTCTAAATTCAGCGGTAGGAATCCACTTCCTCACTTCCTGAGTAACAGAACCATTCTCAAGGACGTCAGATTTATTACAAACAATGCGTATCTTTATACTCCTCTTGAACCTTATCTTCTCACAATCTTTAAAATATTCAAAATTTAAATACTCCTTATTTACCCTGTCTAATCCAAGTGTAACGCCAGCAAGAAGCAATACCATTGCCATTGTCTTGCCGACACCATTACCACCCCTGGAAATCATTATAAACGGAAATTTCCCCGGATACGTAGCATGGGCAGAAGCATAACACATCAATGCACGCTCCTGAGCAACATTAGGAACAACATCAACCGTAGGCCAAAACTTCTCCCTACGATCAAGTTCCTTCCTTATTTTATCAGCAATCCACTCAGGATTACTCTCACCAATATCCCTAACCTCTTCAGGTAATTTCTGAAGAATCTTCTCCGTATCTTCCAAGTAACCCCCTTAACTCAACAGCACTCAAATCCTTGAACTCCATAAAAAGCGCCTTCTGGTTTATATTTATCTCTTCAGGTGCATTATACCCAAGCATTGAAATAAGTATCTTGTCATTGTCAGTCTGAACACCAAACGGAACATCATCGTTTGTAGCACGACACTTTACCCTTTTCGCTATGTCCTCAAGAGTAAAACCAACACTGCCCCTTATCAATTCACGCTGCTTCTCTACCGTCGCCATTGCAGCACGGACACCCTTGCTCTTATCAACATATTGAGTACTCGTCTTAGGTGAATACCCCGCAGCAACAGCACAGTCCTTCTTGCTCATCCCTGGATTACCATACCTAATCGTTGCATACCTTTTTGCCCTGTCAGATGGTACGTCCTTCCCCTTTAATCCACTACGCGACATAAAACTATTCCTTAATGTAAACAAAAGGTTTCACCGGAAAATTATCACAGGCTTTTCATTACCAATATAATCAATAAATACCAACCTTTCAACGTTTCAATAACTCACTTTTTTGCAGGTAATGTGAAGGTGTGGATATATGAACATAAAAATACCTCGTCGTTGTCTTGGCTGTGCCCCCGCCGTCGATGAATCGGATCCTAAAACATAGAAACAGCACAAATTACAGCACTTCAATATCTATATCTTAAACAAAATCAATGACTTATCTCTATTTAACGCGTTAAGTTTACATAATGGATATTACGCGCCATCTTACACGTCAACACCACCAACAAGTAGTTGATTATGCCACACTTACAACACTTACTGTTGTCGTTTTTATCTTGCGTGTTTGGGGGCAGTTGTGGTGGCGGTATGGGGGATACAAGGGAAAAGTACACTTGTTCACAAGTTATCAACATATTATCAACATATTATCCACAAGTTATCAACATTATTGTCGTTTATGCGTCGAGATCTATCAAATTCCACCACTACTATCAGTAATACTGTAATGGTTACAGTGCTACTTAATATAGATATGTTGTATTGCTCTTGTGTGGTATAAATTACTACTTATCGTAGTGTTATCACGTTGATCATTTTGGAGGTCGTCTTTTTGTGGATTTGGGTTACTGCAAAGTGGATTATTGATATTAGAGTGCATCACCCCCAAACCCCCACAAAATAATATGAGTTTTGAGATGTTTCACCCCGGATTTTCCGCCACACATCGATTTTA
>JBBACM010000029.1:0-10799 GCA_041657045.1 Minisyncoccota bacterium | reverse complement strand
GGCCCTGTTTACGGCGTTCTTGATTTTGAGCAGCGGGTAAAGCAGATTGTCCGGGATGCAGGGTCAGAGGGTGCATTCAGGGGGGTATTCCAAAATGGCTAATTATATTTTTGAAATTGATTGGAATAATGATGGCAATTTTTTTGATGCAAACGAGGACTGCACTGCTGATTTAGTTTCTGTCGAATGCCGCAGAGGACGTGACTATGCAAGTCAATTGACAGGGAAGGCCTCTCCGGGAAGATTGACCGCAACGATGAATAATCCAGCAGGAAAATACAGTTCATTTAATGCCGGTTCACCTTTATACGGCAGTATTCTTCCCGGCAGGAAAGTCAGGTTAAGAGGGAATAATCCAACACTTGGGCAGGCTGTGATGATAGAGGAAGGTGCTGCCAATCTGCTTACTGCCAACCAGAGCGATGTGGAAACGGATACAACGGGGTTTAATATTAGCCAAATAGGGACAACTTTATCGCGTGATACAGCTGAACATTGGCAAGGTGCAGCTTCGTTAAAATTAGTAGGTGACGGAACTTATAATTCTCAAGGGGGGCAAACTGGTTATACTAATGTTTCTGCTTCATTAACATATACAGCATCGGTCTGGGTAAAAGGTAGTGGAAATTTAACGCTAAAGTTAGTGGAATTAGATTCTGCTTCGGCACTTATAGGTTCTACTAATTTGAATTTTACGGCAACTTCAACATGGACAAGATATAACATTTCAAGGACTTTTGGGGCTACAGGAGTAAAGACAACAATTGTGGTTTGGACAAATGGAGCGCAAGCAGTAACCTTTTACTGTGATGGCCTCCAGCTTGAACAAAAAGCCTATGCAACCTCATGGATACAAGGCGGTGTTACCCGTGCAGCAGAGATATTGACGATACCGACAGCAGGAGTATTTACTAAAGGAAACTGGACAGTTGAAATGGTTTATGAGCCAAAATCCGTAACGAATGTCGGGAATACAATAAAGTGTTTATTTTATTATATTATCGATGCGAATAATTATTTCCTGATTGGTACGGGATGGGGTGGTGAATGGTATATAATTATTGTATCTGGAGGAACAGCATACATCGTTCCCGGCGTCAGTACTACAATCATGGGTAATAAATATCAGATTGCCGTTACCGGAAATGGTTCTGTCATGCGGTTATTTGTCAACGGGATTCAAATGGGTTCCGACAAAGTTTATGTTGAGCCAGTCGGTTCACTTCCTGCAAATATTTATATAGGTTCAGAAGGCGGCGTAGCTCAAGCCAACGGCCTTATCGATGACCTGCGCATATCCAACATAGCACGAACAGACGCAGAAATATTGGCGGCATATAATAGCGGGGTGGCATTGCCGGTAGACCAGTATACAACGTGCAAGATTGATTTTGATAGTAGTTTGGATTTTAACGGCGGTATAGCAGGTTCTGCAATATTTACCCGTGCTTCTGTGGCGACTAAACAGGATGGATCACAGGTAGCATCAGGAGAACCGCGATATGAAACTGGCACTGTCATCAACCAATGGGCGAATATATGGACTGGATATCTTGGGACAATTATTCCGGCCGGAAGTTTGGGGGGTAATCCCGTCGTTTCTTTGGAGGCAAGCGGGCCGCTGAGCAGGGTTAAAAAAAGCATTACTCCGCCTAAACAAAGTAGCCAGCTGACCGGCACTATAATGGGGGCAATACTTGATGATATTAGTTGGCCTGCTGGCGATAGAACAATTGATGCAGGGCAGACAACTGTCGGACAGTGGTATGTTGACAAAATTGATGCCTTTGAGGCAATGCGGCAAATAGAGGAAACTGAACTTGGATTTATGACCGAAGGTGAGGATGGCAAAATCATCTTTGAGGACCGCCACCATCGATTAAAGGACGCGCATTTAGTCAGTCAGCAGACATTTACCGACACAGTAGGGGCAGCAATAGGATATAGCTCAATCACTCAGCAAGACCCTATCCGCGAGATTTACAATGACATAATAGCAACAGTAGAATCGTATAACACGGCCTTATCATCGGCGGTTCTGTGGACATTGCACGAAGCTCCGGTATTGGCTCCGTTACAGTCTTTAATTTATTGGGCCGAATACCCGAACTCAGAATATGATACATCTACAGGGGCTTTTGTTGACGCTTGGGATACTCCTGTAGTCGGGACAGACATAACCCAAACAGGGGTAGCCAATAGTGATATAGCTGTGACGGTTTCGAAATTTGCAAAGTCGATGAAAATTACTATAACCAATAACAATGTTACGAATTCAGCGACGTTGACATTGGTACAGGCTCAAGGGACAAAAGTAACTAAACTATCTGCCACAAGCGTTTCAAACTCAGATTCTGCGTCACAGGCATTATATGGCACAAAATCATATATACTTCCTGCAAAATGGCTGCAAACAACGACTACAGCACAGGATTATGCAGGGTATATTATCGGACGCTATAAAGATCCGGTGCCAGTAATAAGCATATCATTTTTTGCAAATAAAAACGCAAGTTTGATGATTGAAGCCTTGACCCGGAATATATCCGACAGGATTACAATTATAGCGGCCGGTATAAAAACAGAGCTTGGTATATATGACGAATTTTTCATCGAATCAATTTCTCATCGAATTTCAAATTCCGGAAAATATCATGAAGTAATATTTGAATTGTCGGATGCTTCTACTGAGGGCGGTTATTGGGTTTTAGGAATAAGCATTCTTGGAACAGATACGAAATTAGCATATTAAAAAAAGAGGTGATAATTTTGATAAGATCACAGACGGGAATTGAAAATTTCACTAGAAATATATTAAGAAAATGCGGAAAGTCGTTCCCTTCTTCAACACATGAAGGGATAGTTAAGGCAGAAATAAATCATGGCAGGCTAATTGCAAAATGTCCGTTTTGCTCCGGCGCTGAATTGGTAGATAAAAACGATAAGCGGTTTTATTGTCTATCCTGCTTCAATAAGTCGGTTAAGGGTAATTGGCTAACAATAGAATTACCGGCTAATCTTGAGGAAATCGAATCTGCCTTGGAACAAAGGCCTGAAGCTAATCAGAATTGGCAACCTGGAGAGGAAATCTCACAGCTCGAATCTGATAATGCTGAGAACGCGGGGGTGGTATAAATGGCCTGGACCGCGCCAAGAACATGGGTAACGGGAGAAATCGTAAGTGCGGCAATGCTTAACAGCAACGTCCGCGATAATGTGCTGGAAACCGCCCCTGGAAAAGCTGCTGCGGCTGGTGATATTTTTGTTGCCACCGGCGCGAATGCAATTAAAAGGGTTGCCGTAGGCTCTGCAGGAAGCGTTGTCAGCGTGAACTCAGCAGGCAATGATGTCCAGTTCGACAACACACTTGAAATACTATCATTACTGGAGGTGTAATTATGGGAAGTGCCTTGAAGGTTTTAGGAGCTGGCTCTCTCACAACAAGCAATGCAACATTGGCAACAGCATCAAATAGTGTCAAGACTATCGTAAAAGAAGTCGTGCTTTCGAATGTTAACTCGGCATCGGCACTAAACGCTCTTGTAACGTTCAACAGTATAAACATCATACCCAACAAATCAATCCCGCTTAATGATGCCCTTGTCGTTAAACTGAGTTCGATTTTATCCAGTGGCAACTTGATACAGGGGTATGCAAGTTCCGGAATATCAGTAAGCTATTATATCAGTGGAATCGAAGTTACAACGTAAAGAGGGTGATGCTATGCAATTCGGAGGCAAAGTTAACATTTTTAGCCTTGACGCTTTTTCTCTAAGGTTTAAATTTTTAAATAGATATAAATTGCCGAATTATTATCTTGACGGCATGGTTATGTATGGGTCATGGTCAGCAGGGGGCAACCTAGCTACTGCAAGAGATTCTCTTGCAGGTTGTGGAACACAAACCGCAGGGCTGAGTTTTGGGGGAAATTATCCTGCCGTTATATGCGACAATACAGAGGAATACGATGGGATAGCTTGGAGTGCTGGCGGCAATCTTATAACCGCGAAAAACGACTTGGCCGGTTGCGGAACCCAGACCGCAGGACTAAGTTTTGGGGGAAGTGTTGCTAGTTATCCTACGGCAATAACAGAGGAATATGACGGGACTGCATGGAGCGCAGGGGGGAATCTTGCAACCGCAAGACGTTATCTTGCCGGGTGTGGCACTCAAATAGCAGGACTAAGTTTCGGGGGGAGTTATGGCGATCCCTCGGCAATAACAGAGGAATATGACGGGACTGCATGGAGCGCAGGGGGGAATCTTGCAACCGCAAAGGATGGTCTTGCTGGCTGCGGAACCCAGATGGCAGGGCTGAGCTTTGGGGGTTACGCTAGCAGCCTTTCCAATGTCACAGAGGAATATGACGGGACAGTTTGGAGCGGCAGCGGTAATCTTTTAACCGCAAGAAATTATCTTTCCGGTTGTGGAACCCAGACCGCAGGTCTAAGTTTTGGGGGAAGTGATATCTCGTCGTATTCAGCCACTACAGAAGAATACGACGGGGCTATTTGGAACACTGGAGGTAATCTTTTAACCGCAAGAAATTATCTTTCCGGATGCGGAACCCAGACCGCAGGACTAAGTTTTGGGGGATTTGCAAATCCTCAATATTTTAATATAACAGAGGAATATAATAAAGCAGCATAATGGAGGCATAAAATGAATTTTGATTTACAATCTCTTTCAATTATAGAATCATCAAAGATATTAAAATCAGAGGATTTGAATCAATTATCTACAATCAAAGACGAACTTCAAGACACGTTCCTGAATGTCCAGATATTCCGTACCCGGACGGAAATGGAAACAAGTATACTAAATGACCTGAAGCATCCGACGCCTGACTCTAAATATTGGCAGGCAATGCGAGAACAGAACGTAATGTTTCAGGAGCTTGTTATGCTGTCTTATGAGTACCGGAAAAATCAGGTTGAAATTCAAATCCTGAAGCGCGATATCGTAAGCGAAACTGATTTACTGAAACGCGAACTTATACAGATAGAAATTGAGAAAAAACAATTTATAGGCATCAATCAGGAGAGAACCGCAAAAGACCGGATCAGAGAAATCCAGGAATGGCACGAAATCAAGGATTCCTTGAAACCCTCCATGGCTGCATCATTGACCGACGTAAACGAACACCAGTTGATAAGTTTTACAGCTCGCTGGATAAATCAGCTTTTGGGAATGAGTGAGACAACAAGCATTTCGGAAAGAAATAATCTCTTGGGGCAGCTGGACAAAGGGCTGAAGCTATGCCGGGAAAGAGGGTGCATAGATAAATTAAGTTTGCTTTTCCCTACTCAAAAAGGAATAATATCCGATTTAGAGAAAAAATTAATAGGAAACATATAAAACCTTTTGTAAATTCTTCCGTATAATGCTATAATAATATTTGAATTGGAGGACGATCATATGAAAAAAGTAATTTCTGTCATCCTGGCGCTCAGTTTGATCCTCATAAATGCGACATTTGTATTTGCTGCTTCAGAAAAACCGGACATGACCATTGTAAACAATCTCCTGGAGGAAAAGTATAAGGGACTTGAAACTTGCATTGACCACATCACATTTGATTTCGAAACTTCCTGGGATGGCGACACTTTTGTAATTAAGGCCGTATGCGACTATTACCTATTTAACACAATTCGGTTTGACAACTACACTATTGAGGATAAGGAGAGGGCCACTGCAGAAGTAAGGACCTTTATGAGCAAGCTTGCCAGAGAGGTTACAAAGCTAAAGCCGGAAGTGAAGTTTAAAGGTTATTACTTTTCTACTTTTACAAATTGCTTTTTGGATGAACGGGAGTTTAGATTTTGTACATGGACTGGACAGGATGGAAAGATAAAATGGCTTAAAGATCAGGATAATGAATGGTCAATGAGCATACCCGCCGAAAATCACATAAAGAAACCTAAATATTAACTTTTGAATTTAATATTCATAAATGCAGAAGGCCGAAGGAGGTAACAACTCCAACGGCCTTTACTTATGCCTTCCGTTTGCCTACGTGGGCAGACAAGGGAAGGCCTTTCTATTTTACTATAAAAACGTGGGAGGTGTCAAATGGAACATGACGAAATGGTTACCAAGATTATCACTCTGGAAGGCAGCATGAAAACGATATATAACAGGGTTGATGATATCGACGATAAACTTGACACTATCGAAAACAAGCAGGACATCATGCACGAAATGAACACCAATATCAAGATTATTGCATTGAACCAGGAGAACCAAAACAAGGAGATAGTGACAATAAAAACCGACGTAAAAGAGCTCAAAGAGAAGCCAGGCAAACGGTGGGATACTCTCACTACGGTAATTATTACAGCTTTAATAACTGGAACAATTACATTTGCGCTAAGTAAGATTTTTGGAGGTTGATGATATGAGTAAACTAATCGCTATTGATGATGGCCATGGGATGGAGACAGCCGGGAAACGGACACCGATTTTTCCTGCAACCGGAAAATTCATGCATGAGAATGAGTTTAACCGTGCGACGGCAGACAGGCTCAAGACCAATATGGAGCGTTGCGGATTCCGCACACTTATGGTAGCTCCCGGCGACGCAGACACGCCCCTGAGGGTCCGTACAAACACCGCCAACGATGCAAAAGCGGATTTCTTTCAATCCATTCATGCCAATGCAGATACTGGTACCTGGGGCAAGGCCTGCGGTATTGACACCTTCCACTATCCCGGATCCGTAGAAGGAACGAAGGCAGCTACAATCATACAAAAGCATTTAATTCAGGGCACGTTATTCAAAAACCGTGGTATTCAGGAGGCAAACTTCCATGTGCTTAGGGAGACGCATATGCCGTCCGTACTCTGCGAATGTGGTTTTATGGACAATATGCATGACGCTCAACTGCTTCTGACTGATGCATACCGGAATGAATGCGCCGATGAAATTGCTCAGGGTATATGTGAATATTTCGGAGTAACGTGGGTTCCGGCAAACGAAATGACATTTGAGCAAGCTATTGATATTTTATCGAAAAAAGCTGGGATAAGTCCGGCATATTGGAAAACCAAGAATAACATTGATCCATATTTTGCGGCGTTGATGAACAAGATCACGACCGCGTGGAAATAAAGAAAGGATAGGGTGATTTTTTATGTCTAACGAAACACTCAACATTATATTAACGGCGGTTATTGTTCCGCTACTTGTAGCATTGACCCCGCTGCTCATTAACTTCATCAGCCTTAAGGCGAAAGAGGTAAATGACAAGATTGGCGATGCGCGACTCAAAAAGTATGTCGACATTGCCGACGATGCAATCGAAACCGCTGTTGTATCCGTGATGCAAACTTACGTCGATGCTCTAAAGGGTACGAACGGATGGACATCGGAAACGCAGAGAAAAGCTTTTGAAGATGCTAAGATCAAGGCATTAATAATTATGGGTACAGCAGCTAAAGAAGCGATTGCGGCAGCATACGGCGATGTTAATACTTGGATTGATGATTCTATTCAATATTATGTGAATATGCATAAGGCTGCATAAAGAGAAAGGCCCCTGGGAAACCGGGGGCTTATTTTTTTTGCCCGGCGTAGGTTCAATCAGATCATCTACATATTCAAAAACATCTTAAGTATAAGTGCCTATGGGCAGGGCATAAAATACTATAGATATTTTCTGCCTTAAGATGTACAGTAAAAATGAACACTAGCATTTCTCTAAATCGAACATTTGTTTTTTTATTGGAGCCCTTGGAAACAGGGGCTTATTTTTTGCCCTCCTTCCATTGGATTCATTCCATGTTAAATTTATATTACAGTCCATTTTACATAAAAAGGGATAATCTCTGCTAATCATATCCAGTCTTCAACGCCTCGTTTCGCGTATTACAGTAACTGTATCTGTGACTATTTCCTGCCGGGATTATAGTCATTTTGAACTGTTGAAAATAGGACCAGCAGGGGTATATAATAAAAGGTACCGAATGTATAAAGTGGGTAGGTGTCACTAAAATTATGAACGGAGGGAATGGCTAATGTTTAAAAATAACGTCAACCCTGATCCGACGCTCCAAGAAATTACTTATGATAAAAATATCAACGAGATAAGTTCTATATTACATCAGTTGTCCCTAGAAAGTGTAAATAGCCTTTTGGGTTTTGCAAGAGGACTATTGAAATCCGAAAAACTAACAGGTAACTAACAATATGCCTCGCGGGTCTTTATTAAAGCTATCCGTCACTTGACTTTTAATCAAGGTGTCCGGAGTTCGAATCTCCGATGGCTCACCAAGAAAAACCGCCCGTTTGTAAGTTTGGGCGGTTTTATTTATTATTCTGTAACCTTTCTGAAATCGTTCAAAATTGCGTCAGAAACTAACAAAAAACTAACAAAGTATCAAAGCACATTGATGGCCTTTCTCAATTCTTCCAAATTGGGGTGAGTATATATGTTGGCAGTTGTAGAATAGTCTGCATGGCCCATCAAATCCTGTATAGCCTTAGTATTTGCACCGGCGTTTGAAAGGCGAGTGCCGAATGTATGCCTACAGGAATGAGGATCGAGGACCCTTACGCCGATATTTTTAAGAGTGGGTCGGTATAAGTCTTCTCGGTATTTTCTTGTTGTTATGGTCTTCCCGTCCGGATAACAAATTAAACGGTCGCCGCCCTTGCCGTACCACTTTTGAATATAAGGCTGAATTCTAGGATGTATAGGAATAATTCTATCTTTGCCCGCATCTGTTTTAACGCCACCAGTTATCAACATCTCTTTTATGTTTATTGAAAATTTAGTAAGAAGAATCATTTCAGAAATTCTCATGCCAGTGTCAAGCAATATCATTATGGTGTCCGCCCATTCCATCCCATCAGCGGCAGCCTTTTCAATAGCTTTAAATTCTAGATCTGTAAACGCTTTTTTGGGAGCACTATCTTCTTTTTTAATCTTTATCTTTTTACCAAGATTTTGATCTGTAATTTTATTATCAATAGCATAATCATAAAGCATCCCCACAACAAGCTTAATCTTGCTTAAGGATGATTTGCTCATACCATCTATGCGACACTTATTTATTATTGATTGCCAATGAGATGTACGAAGATCTTTAAATATGTCGTTTTCATGCTTTTTGATATGCTTCCAGCCAGCCTTATAGTTATCTATAGTCTGCCTTGAGATTTCTTCTTCATATTTTACAGTCGACCATTCTTTGTATAATCCACCCAATGTAATATCTGCATTAGGTGCTATTGGATTGATGCGACCTGCAACAAGTGCTTCAATGCCCTTTTCTTTCGTTTCATAATATCCTACGGTTTCAAATAACTGCTTATGCTTTTCTTTGCCCGTCTTTTTATCTATAACCGTAGTCCATCCAACAGTTTTTCGCGCAATCCACAGTTTACGACGTCTACCAGCTAGTTTATATACAGTTCCGAATCCGTTCGGTAATTTCATAATAGCCACCCTTAAATAGTCATTTTACGTATAAATTCCTTGAAAATCTTTCTATGATCGGGACTAAGTTTGATATATTCGGTAATTATTTTCCTGTCCGATTCGTCAAGCCCTTTAAGATTAGTCGCGAAAAATTCTTCAAAACTACTGGTTGATTTGAACATATCACCTTCACCGGTTTTTAACCAATTTTCATCAACGTTGAATTCTTGGCATATGAGCTTTATGATTCTGTCATTAATACTCCTTGTCCCATTTTCCATGTTGGATATACCCGATTTAACGATTGATATTTTTTTTCCGAAACCCTCTTGGCTTATACCAAGTGATTTTCTCAATTCAGCAAGCCTCTTGTTAATCATATTCACCAATACCTCTCTGATTAATTCCAATTACAATTATAATTTATTTCGTTCTGTTTGTAAACATATTTTCGTCAAATGACTTGACAGCGTATGCAAACAGAATTACAATGTACATATAAAGAACAATTTCAGCAAGGGAGGTCGTCTAATGTTAGAAAACAATTCCGAAAACATCAACATAAAGGATGTCCAAGAAGTTATCTCATTAATAGGAAAATTGAATGACAAACAGAAGGAATTGGTTTTAGCTACGCTGCGTGGTGCCGTTATGATCGCTGATTCCGGTAAGAAGGGAGCATAATTTATGACGCTGCAGGAGCTGGAACAAAAACATCCTTATACGATCACTGTTCAAGAGGCTGCCGCAATTATGGATGTCACACCAAGATTTTTGCAGTTGGCATTACAGCAAGGAAGGTTTCCGTTCGGCGCGGGTGTAGAAATGGAACGCTGGGCTTTCTATATAAACACCGAAAGATTTCTTCTTTATATGAACGGCGCAGATATTGGAGGGAAAAAGCCAGCCTAATCCATGCTCCGCTAATGTACCTTGACAACTAACATGGCGCTAATCCGTAAAGGGGTGATTGCGACTCCACAGCCGAAACCGTTTTAAGGTCGCCAAGGCCTCAAAGGGCTCGGTAGGTGACAGCTCATATAAAACAAGCTCACTTAAAACGTATAAATACTGAAATTCTTAACTCTTACGGTTAAGTTTCCCTGCTATTGTGAGAATGCTTGCAACGATGCTTAACAAGTAAGCGATCATCTGCATGACACATCACCCCTTTACGATTTAGTGCCATGGAGTCGCAATTACAGTATAGCAGAATTTGGGTGGTAAAGCTACGGAAAGGAGGCGGTCCCATGTTTTACAAATGCTACAGGTATCCCCTGTATCCCAGACGTCCCCTTTACTTTTCAGAGAAAATCGCAATAGTCCTGATCGTTGCGGCAATTGTCTTTATCGCATTAAGTTGATGGAGGTATCATC
>JBBACM010000028.1:6390-11030 GCA_041657045.1 Minisyncoccota bacterium | reverse complement strand
GGCCTTTTTTTTTGCGCCATCAAAATGAGGGGGTGATATGGGGTTTCGTGAATGTATCGAGGTAAAAATTACATGGGTTCACCTTGTAGTTGCGTTCGCAATCGCGGCCGCTTTGTTCGCCGGCGGTTTTTTTGCAGGAATAATTTCGGAATCTCCAATTTTAAAATATTTGGGGTTGAATTAGCTTGCTTGGTTGATCGTTTTTTTATATATTGATTATTCTATGTTCCGCAAACAGAGAAAAATTTTAAATTCCGGGCGATAGCGTTGCCTCTCTCCGTGGCATCCCCTGAACGTCGGCGCGGAACCCGATCAGTAGGGGCCGGATTTTTATTGGATAAAAAATGTCCAGAGACCCAGCCGTACTATTTTACACCTCTGATTTTTTGACCGGCACCTCCAGGATGTCAGATGAACAGTGCGGCCAGTACATCCGTGCTCTATGTTCGCAACACCAAGAGGGCCATTTTCAGCGCGAAGAGTTGCTTCAAATACTGAAATCGAATGATTCTTCTGTGTGGAAAAAATTTGTTCAGGATTCCGACGGACTTTTTTTTAACGAGCGCATGGATGAAGAGATAGAAAAACGCATAACCTATTGCAATTCAAAGAGTCACAAAGGAATTTCTGGAAGAAAAAAGAAATCATCAAGTAATCATATGATTTCCGACAGGAAATCTACAGGAAATCATACTGAAAATGAAAATGATAATGTAATTGAAAATGGTATTTCTGAGGGGGTGCAGGGGGAGCGGGAAAAAACGTTCCGCGCCGATGTTGATTCTTTTCTGGAGTACCCGGCCGCGATGCGTGAAAAATTCGTCCGCTACTGGACGGAGCCGAACAAGTCAAAAACGAAAATGCGTTTTCAACTGGAAAAAACGTGGGACACAAAACGGCGCCTGGAGACATGGGCGTCTCGGGATAAATCATTCTCACCGGTTTCGGATCGGGAGCAAAAACAGGCCGGGCAGTACCAGCAGCCGGCGCAACCGCTCCCGATACTGGACATTTTCGGGGGTAAAAAAAATTAACTTTGCAACAGTATGTAGCGGAATTGAAGCCCCTTCGGTGGCGTGGCCGGAGTGGAATCCGGTGTTTTTCTCGGAGATAAGCCCGTTTCCATGTTCGGTACTGACAGGACGATATCCCGATGTCCCGAACTACGGCGACATGACAAAATATAAGGAGTGGCCGAATGCAACAATCGATGTTCTCTGCGCTGGAACCCCCTGTCAATCCTTCTCGCTTGCAGGACTCAGAAAAGGACTGGACGACCCGCGTGGTAACCTTACCCTCACCTACCTTGGAATCGCTGAACGGTATAGCGCCGAGTGGCTGGTATGGGAGAACGTGCCCGGTGTCCTGTCGGATAAAACAGGAGCGTTTGAAACCTTCCTCGCAGGTCTGGCAAAACTCGGGTATGGGTTCGCCTACCGAGTTCTTAACGCTCAGTACTACGGAGTACCCCAGCGACGCCGTCGCGTCATCCTTGTCGGACATTTTGGAGACTGGCGACGTGCCGCGGCGGTACTTTTTGAGCGCCACAGCCTGCAGGGGTATCCTCCGCCGGGCGCTCCGGCGCTGGAAGGAATTACCGGAGATGTTGCGCCGAGCCTTACAGGTAGTGGCAGAGGGACCGAAAGAACCGGAGAAAGCCGGAGGCAAGATCCTGTGATTGCGTGTTGTTCTCCATTAACTACGTCACCTTATGGTGATAACTCGAGCAAGGAGTCGCAACTTGTTCCAACAACAGCGCATCGCTTAAAAGGGGAAGGCTTCGACGGAAGCGAAGATGGTACAGGGGGGGGAATACCGTTAATTGCAGGATGTCTTCAGGAGAGAGACTCCAAGGGGGCTGATTCGAATACAAAGCCGGGGCACTTGATTCCGATTGCTTTGCAGTCTGTAAATACACCAATGAATAAAAAACAAAATGGACTTGGTATCAGTGATGAGGATATTATGTATTCGTGTACTGCTCGAGATCAACATGGCATACAAAATGGGATGCAGGTGCGCCGCCTGACTCCCCGCGAGTGCGAGCGCCTGCAGGGCTTTCCCGACGATTACACCCTTGTTCAGCACAATGGGAAGCCAGCCGCCGATGGTCCGCGATATCGGGCGATTGGAAACAGTATGGCGGTGCCGGTGATGAGGTGGGTTGGACGGCGCATTAAAATGGTAAATAAAATCTGTAAAGGAAATGTGAAAAATGGGTAAAGAAGAGTACAAGAATTCCGGGGTTCCGGAGCGGCACCGGGCTTTCCGTCCGGCGGTTGATAATAAAAACGAGATGTGGGGCCGAACGTATGAGGCAATAAAAGCCAAGTTGCCCACAGGCGCCATATTCGCGGCGATCGGGACGCGCGGGTCGGGCAAGACGCAGCTCGGGGCGGCACTGATCGGACACGTTGCTCTGGATCTCGACCGTGGCGTGATGTACCGCAAAGCGTTCGACATGTTCCTCCGCATCCGGGAGGCGATGCACGGAAAAAGTGATTCGGAAAAAGCCGCGGTCGCCGAATTCTCGAAACCGTTTTTTCTTGTAATTGACGCCTACGAAGTGCGCGGGGAAACGGCATTCGAAAATAGGATACTCGACCACATCATTGATCTGCGGTATGACGCGGTGCGGCCAACCCTAATAATTTCAAACGACACCCCGGAGCAATTTTCAAAATCTGTCGGGCTGTCGATAATTGACAGAATAAAAGAGACTGGTGGAATAATACCGATGGAGTGGGGGTCGTTCAGGTGAAGTCGCAAACCAACACTGTCAAATCAAGCACAATACCAATTAAAATAGATTTTATTAACCATGAAAAACAAAAAGGAGGCGGTGTGATCGATTACGGAGAATACATCAGTAATAAACGACATTCTGTTTTTAATTATGGATTTGAACCATTGTTTTTACCAGACTGCATGTTTGACTTTCAAAAATTTTTGACCAGGTGGGCTATAACAACTGGCCGGAGCGCACTTTTTCAAGACTGCGGACTCGGAAAAACATTACAAGAGCTTGTGTGGGCAAAGAATGTATCAATGCACACCGGAAAAAAAGTACTCATAATAACCCCCCTTGCCGTATCAGCACAGACGGTTTCAGAGGGTGAAAAATTCGGAATCAATGCACAAAGGTCGCAAGATGGAAAATGTTCATGCGATATAGTTGTCACTAATTACGAAAGACTGCAATATTTTAAACCTGAAGATTTCTCCGGAGTTGTTTGTGATGAGTCAAGCATACTAAAAAACTTTGACGGAAAATACAAGGCCGACATAACTGAATTTATGCGTAGGTCTGAATACCGGTTGCTTGGAACGGCAACGGCGGCTCCAAATGATTTTATTGAGCTTGGAACATCAAGCGAGGCTCTTGGGTTTTTGGGATACATGGACATGTTGTCAAGGTTTTTCAAAAGTGATACGGACAATATATCGCAAAAAAGAAGATATGGAGAAGCCCCGAAATGGAGATTTAAAAAACACGCAGAAACACCGTTTTGGAGGTGGGTTACTTCATGGGCGAGGGCAATAAGAAAACCATCTGACATCGGATTTGATGACGGCGGGTTCAAGTTGACAAAGTTAATTGAGAGGCTTCATATGGTAGAGGCAAAAACTCTTCCAGAGGGATACTTTCTTCCTGTCCATGCAAGAGACAGGGCGGAGCAGCTTGCAGAAAAGAGAAGGACTATCGAAGAGCGATGTGATATGGTTTTACAATGTGTAAAAAACAGAACCGATCAGTCATCAGTATGGTGTCAACTTGACGCCGAAGGTGATTTGCTTGAAAAAATAATACCAAATTCAATACAGGTACACGGCAGGTTAAAGGATGAAGTCAAAGAAGAGTACTATACTAAGTTTTCAAAGGGAGAAATACAAAGAATAATACTTAAACCCAAAATGGGCGCATTTGGTTTAAACTGGCAAAACTGCCACCATTTTACATGGTTTCCAGAACACTCATACGAACGCAAATACCAGCTTACAAGAAGACATCTACGCTTCGGACAAAAACATGATGTTGAAGGGGATATAATAATGACCGAAGGAGAGAGAAAAATACTCAACAATGTTAAGCGTAAAGACGTTCAAGCAAGCCAAATGTTTGACGGACTTGTAAAAGAGATGAACAACTGCCTATCAATAAAAAACCACATTGAGCACACTACGAAGGAGATTCTTCCATCATGGCTATCCTGAAACAAAAAATAACCGATCAGTACGCCCTATATTGTGGCGACAGTATGGAACTACTTAAAAGCATACCATCAGAAAGTATTCACCTTTCCGGGTACTCTCCTCCGTTTGGAGGGCTGTATCACTATTCGAGCGACGAAAGGGACTTGAGTAACTGCCTTGCTTATAACGAGTTTTTTGTGCAATACGAATATTTTGTCAAAGAACTTTTCCGCGTTACTATGAAGGGGAGAATATCAGCGGTCCATTGCACCGATATCCCATCTTCGAACAGCGGCAAAGATCATTACATAGACTTCCCTGGAGACATAATCAAACTGCATAATAAATACGGCTTTAAAATGATTGCCCGCCACGCAATATGGAAAGAGCCGTTGTGGGTTAGAAATCGCACTATGATTAAAAATCTTTCGCATATGACAACGGTT
>JBBACM010000028.1:0-6380 GCA_041657045.1 Minisyncoccota bacterium | reverse complement strand
GCTGCTTATGCTGGAGTGGCTGCGGCAGATTACTTACTTGTTTTCAGGCGTGACGACGGTTTTAATAAAATTCCCATAGCGCATCCTACTGGGTTTGAATACTATGCCGGTGAATGCCCAATACCTGAAGAATTCAAGCGGTACATTGGGTGGACTGGGGATCAGAAAGAAAACCGCTGGTCGCATCAAATATGGCGAAGATATGCTTCGTCAATATGGGATGATATACGTATGAACCGGGTTGTACCGTTTCAAAAACGTGACGAAGAGGACGAAAAGCATGTTCATCCATTACAGCTCGACGTATACGATAGGCTCATTGTATTAAGGTCAAACCCTGGTGAGACCTTTCTTGAGCCGTTCGCTGGAGTTGGAAGCGGCGGGTACTCTGCGGTATCAAACGGAAGAAGAGCAATTTGCTGCGAACTAAAAGAGAAGTATTACAACCAAATGGAGCAAAATGTTGCCATGTCAGAAACAGACAAGACATACAAAACGACCGAACAGTGCGAGCTATCACTGTAACGTTAAAAATATTGACACGAATCGTACTTAGTAGTATATTAATACTACTAATTTTTTTACCTTTTCAAAAACGGAGAACCTATGGAACAATCAAATGCGGTGCAGGTGCACGACGGGCGCGACTCGATAACGACCGTTGATATGTTCGATGCGTCGAAAACCACGAACGCCTTGCGACTTGCGGCGGAACTGGCGGCGTCGAACATCATCCCGGAGCGATACCAACAAAAACCCGCCAACGTGCTGGTTGCCTTGATGCGGTCGGCGCGTCTCGGGGTTGACCCATTTTCGTACATGGAAACGACGTATGCGGTCGGAGGTCGCACCGGGCACGAAGCGAAATTTATCGTCGCCCTGATCAACAACAGCAAAAAGTTCAAAACCCCGCTCCTGTACCGGTTTGAGGGGGAAACGAAGCGGGTGGCCGACGGAACTATCGACCCGGCGAGTGACCGGAAATGTACAGCGTATGCGATCCTCCGGGAGTCCGACATCGAGGTCGCTCAGTCGGTCGATTTGAAAATGGCGTTCCGTGAGGGGTGGGCGACGAAAGCCCCGAAAGACGCGCGGCTGTCGGTAAAAAACAACAAGTGGCAGTCGATGACCGACGAGATGCTCCAGTACCGGGCTGCGGCTTTTTTCGGAAAAATGTACTGCCCGGAACTGACGATGGGGTTGAATACCCGCGACGAACTGGAGGATAACATTTCCGACGGCGAGGCTGTAGAGATTTCCGAAACAGGAAAAGACATTTTCGAAAAAGGCGTCCCGGTGGACACGGCGCCGGAACCGGTAGTTGATCCCGCAAATGTGGTGGCAGCTCCGGCGGAAGTGGCGGTTACTGAAAATGCGAACGCGAAACCGCCCTCTGCCGCCGTCGTGGTGACTGCGGAGCCGGTAACGGTGCCACCTTCCGCCGAAATGCAGGTTCAGCAGCCCGAAGTAGCCCCGGCGCAGCCCCTACAGCAGCCTATCGCCCCGACCGGCGACGCAGAGCAGCCACCCGCCACGGTGGATGAATTTAAGCCGTGGTTCCTGCATCGCCACAAAACCGAAGAAAAGGAACTCGACGTTTTTCTCCTCTCGAAAAAATGGCTCAAAATGGGGGAGACCGCGGCCGACATGCCGATCGGGTATTTTGCCAATATCCTGAGCAAATGGGCGAAATTTGTCGAGTCATACGAGGCGTTCAAAGCGGCGAGAAGGGCGGCGGCGTGAATCCGATAAAAGACCTGCGCGGAAAAAAGGGCGAACCGCGTCCGCACCATCCGAACTTGGGGCCGTCGTCAATACCCGCAATCCTGCAATGCGCCTGCTTCGTCGGGCGCGGGGAAAGCGACGACGACGCGAACAAGGGTAACGAGATCCACAACCACTGTCAAAACCTGACAGCGGGTATCGACGCGCCGACGACGCTCGACCGTGGAGAGCGGGACGCCTGCGGGTGGGCGGCGGGTGAGGTGAAAGCGATTTTTGGGACGTATGCGCCGGGTGAAGAGATCCGCATCGAGGAAAAACACGAGGTAAAAGACGGGTCCGGCCGCTCGGTGTCGTGGGGGTACTCTGATTGGAACGGAGGGGCGGTCGTCATTGATGCAAAATCCGGGCTTGATTGGCGACCTGATCTGCACTGGTATAAACCGCAGCTCGGGACGTATGCGCTGGCGATCATGCAGCGGTCGGCAGTGGAACGGGTGCTGTGCGTCGAACTGTACGTCCTCCCGAACCGGAAGCGCGAATACTGGATCACGAAAATCGAGTGTGAAGCGTACATAGCCGCGGCGATCACCCGGCGCCGGAATCCTGAGAAAAAACCGGTGTGCTGCGATTATTGCAAGTGGTGCGGCAGGCTGATATGGTGCACCGCCGTCAACGCGCTGGCGTGGCGCACGGTAGAACTATTCGCCCAGGCAAGCGGGAAAGCAGAGCTGTTTGCCAGCCCGGAGCAGATCAGTTGCCCCGAAACGATGGCCCAGGCACTCACGGTATGGAAAAAAATCATGGTCCCGCTCGGGGCGCGCATCGAGAGCGCGGCGCTTGCGCTGGCACAGAAGTTGAAACCGGACGGGAAAGAGCTGCCGTATTACGTCCTCGACAACTCCCGGTCGCGCGACAAGATTGTCGATGTGCGGGAAGCGTTCAACCGGTTGCCTTTCGACAATCCGACGTTCTGCCGGGCGCTGGAGACGACGCCAAAGCGGGTGGCGGATGTCTATTCTGAGGTGTTCGGAGTGCCGGAAAGGCAGGCGCGGCGAACGGTTGATGAATTGTGCGGCGATCTGATCGTTTCCGGGGAATCGAACCCGACGCTGAAGCCCATCCTGCAAAACCAGACAAAAAAGCGAGGTAGGGGAAAATGAGAAAAAGAATGTACCGTCGTGGCCCTCTAATAAAATCGGTTACTGCGCTTATTCGTCGTCTTGTCAAGAATGAATACGTTTGGATGTTTGGACGCGCACTGCACCCTTCCTTTGTAAAATCTTTACAGCTTATGGTGTTGATACGCGCCATAGAATACAAATCTGTTCGGGTGGCAATAAAAATATGACCGACAACATTACCTACTTATTGGAAACCGTTTTCGGTCACGACGCTTTCCGGCCGAAGCAGGAAGAAATCGTCCGGGGGATCGTTGCCGGCCGCGATGTTCTTGCCGTCCTTCCGACCGGCGCCGGAAAATCGCTGTGCTTCCAGCTCCCGGCAGTCGCGCTGCCCGGAACAACAATCGTTATTTCCCCGCTAATCAGTCTCATGAAAGACCAGGTTGACAACGCGAACAAAAAAGGCGTTCGGGCGCTGGTTATAAATTCCGACCTGTCGAAAGCGGAAAGTGAGTCGGCGTATGACGAACTGCAGGTCGGCAAGGTGAAACTGCTGTACATCGCCCCGGAGCGGTTTGCCGTTCAGAAGTTTTTGGATATGCTGCCGCGGTTGAAACTGGCTGCCATCATCGCAGACGAAGCACATTGCGTGGACTGGTCATATGATTTTCGTCCGGCATACGGGCGGGTGGCTGAGTATTTAAAAAGTTTTTCGGCCTGCCCGCGCGCGGCGTTTACCGCCTCCGCCACACCCGACACCCAAGACGACATCGTAAAGAAGTTCGGATTGCGTGATCCGCTGCGCATTCGCGCGTCATTCAACCGGCCAAACCTCCACTACGGCGTAATCCCGAAGCTTGGGGAGGGTATGGTTGACGTTTTGGAGCATATCAAAACGAACCGCATTGCCGCCGGCCGGGGAATTATATACCGGTCCACCAGGCAGAAAACGGTGGACACCGCAGAACTGTTGACCAGGAACGGAATAAAATGTCTGCCGTACCACGCCGGACTCGACGTTGATATCAAGCGCGCAAATCAAACCGCGTTCGCCGCCGGGGAATCGCCGTGGATCTGTGCCACGATCGCCTTCGGGATGGGAATTGACATTCCCGACATCCGCCACGTCATCCATGCCGACCTACCAAAAAACATGGAGGGGTTTTATCAGGAAACCGGGCGGGCGGGGCGCGATGGAAAAAAATCAAACTGCACCCTGATCTATTCGGCGGCTGATCTGCGCACGATAAAATATTTTATTGAGCAGAATTTCCGGCAAAATAAAGACGTGTCAAGGATGATGAAAGAGGAATCGCGCTTACAAACAATGCGCGAATACGCGGAAAGAGATTTATGCCGCCGCCGGTCAATCCTCGCGTATTTCGGGGAAGCGCTGCCGGGGGAGAATTGCGGAAGCTGCGACGTGTGCATCGAACGGAAAAGCCGGGCAGAAAAATTGATGCGTCCGGCACTGCAAAAACAATTATTTTAAAATGTTTGACATGAAGCGTATTTAGTAGTATATTAATACTACCATTTTTACACCACAAAAAGGAGAACCGAAAATGGCATTCAGAAAACCAGCAGGATACGACGACGCCGAGGCGGTGAGCGGCGGATTTCAGGAACCGAAGGCGGGGCCGTGCGTTCTCGGCATTGTACATGCAGAGGTCAACATTAAAGATGGCGAGCAGCAACTCGTTCTTCAGCTCGACATAGCCGCCGGACCATTCAAAAACTACTACTCGAAGCAGTCGAAGCGGTTCGACAAAAATCGACTTCTTCGGGTGTGGCAGAACGTCGAAGGCAAAGGGACACCGTACTTTAAGGGGCTGATCAAGGCGATTGAGGAAAGCAACGAAGGGTTTACGTTCCGATTTGAGGACGGGGAGCAGGTTCTTGAAAAGAAGTTGGTCGGCGGGAACCTGCGCGAAGAAGAGTACATGAAAAGCGACGGCGTTACCGTCGGAACATCGCTTCGCGTCGGGTACCTCTGTTCAATCGGATCAATCGAGCGCGGAGAGCATAAAGTCATGTTGGTAAAAAAATTGAAAGTTCAGACCGACGACTACAACCAGGCGCCGCAGCCTGGAGTGAGCGAGGCAGATTTTGACCAGAGCGTTCCGGCGCCTGAAGATTTTTAATCTGTGCCGACCCTGAAGAAAAGTGCGCACTACCGATTAAAGCGCAATAAAAAAGATGGGTGCGACGTTATCCCGCTCGAAGATCGGGAAGTGTCGCACCAAATTTTCGAACAGTACGAAGAAATAACAACGGAGAGCCATAATGAAAGAATCGATGTTACGCGTAAAGAGTCTTGAACTGACCGGCATCACGCCGTTCGAACATGTCGTGATGCAAGAGCTTGGAAACATGGTCGTCCTTGAAGGTGTCAACGGTGTCGGAAAAACACAGATCCTTTCGATGCTGATCGGCACCCTTCAGGGAAAAACCAGCCTGCCCGATCGCCCGCTTTCCGAGTGGTTGAAAGACGGGTACGAGAGCGGTGTTGTAAAAATCGAGCTGGCCGACGGGGAGGTTGTCAAGTACACCGTTCGCCTCACAATTACCGCGGCCGACGCCACGGTGATAGTCAAAGAGGTTTTCGAGGACGGAAAATCAAAAGAGGTGCCCGGCGGGGCTCTGACGTTCCTGAAAAAAATCGTCAACGCTATCGCCTTTCGCCCGCAGGCATGGCGCAAGAAATCAGATCTCGAACAGGTCGAAGAGATTTTCAAATTCTTCCCCGACCTGAAAGAAAAACTCGCAGCAAACGACAAGGAACTATCCGATAAAAAAGCGGAGCGCGCGAAATCGTTGAACGTCTCTGAGGTTCTCCGCATCGACATTTCGCGCCTCCGTTTTACCCCAGGACTGCCGGAAAAAGAAGTTGATCCGGCCACCCTTGCGGCGAAGCTGAAAGCGGCGAACGAGCACAACAAGGAACTGGACGATATGCGCGCCGAGGCAAAGGGTGAGATCGAGCGGATTGATCAGGTTGACAAAGATGTCGCCGCACTCATCTCCGAAAAAACGCGCACCGAGGAGATGATAGAGAGGTTGCGCCAGCAGGTTGAAGCGCTCGACAACGGAATAAAAGGGGCGGATATAAAAAAAGGGGCGATGGAGCGAAGAAAAGAGGCTGTCGAGGAGCAGATTTTGCGGTTTGTTCCAACCCCCGTTGAACCGATCGAAAAAGAGATCGCCGAAAACATAAAGACAAACGCGGCAATCCGCGACAACTTCGTACTGAAGCAGAAACAAAAAGACCTAGAAGCGTCAGAGCTGAGGGCGCAGGATCTTTACAAAAAAATCGATGGTGTAAAGGCGGATCGGATCAAGATACTTTCTTCAGCACAAATACCGATCGATGGCCTCTCCATCGGAGACGGGTGTCTGCTGTATCCGAACTCGAACATGGAAATGGTGCGGCTCTCCGCTCTTTCCGACGGAGAATTTTGGCCGGTCGCCTGCGGCCTAGTTGCAGCGTTCAAACCACGTGTTGGTATTGTTATCATCGACAACTACTGGGAC
>JBBACM010000027.1:0-11124 GCA_041657045.1 Minisyncoccota bacterium | reverse complement strand
TTCTCCATGTTAACAGAGAGAATAAGCTTCGGATTAAATTTGGAAAATACTAAAATTCTCGGACCGGTTTTTTTAGGAGATGTTGTCATGTTTGGTGATTTGAACATGAAAGGGGCGATAGTGAACGGTTCCCTCTATCTTGGCAAAGCCGATATCAAAAAAGATTTAATTCTTGAAAATTCTCAAATTAACGGAGCGATAAGCTTGGTTGGAGCAAAGATAGGCGGAAACATTGATGCGAGAGGTCTTGTCACCGTCGGCTTCCTATCTTTATCCAATACGAAAATATCGGGAGATGTTGTTTTGGAGAATGCTGCAATTGAATCGGCTAAATATGACGACTTGATGGTAAGAGGAGACGCTTTTTTCGGGACGGCGGTGGTCAAAGGAAGTCTTAATTTAGGAAAAATGAAAACAGAGGGGAAAATTGACTTAGAAGAAACCGAAGTTGGAAGCAATCTTGTTTTGACGGGAGCCAAAAGCAAAAAAGGAAATATTGACACGGCTACGACTAAAATTGGAGGAAAGAAGATTATTTAAGATTAATTGAAAATGACAAAGTTTACACATCTGCATTTGCACTCGCACTATTCCCTTTTGGACGGATTGGCGAAAATTGATGACATCGTTGATAGGGTCAAAGAATTGAACATGGATTCAGTGGCTTTAACCGACCATGGGACAATGTATGGAGCCATAGAGTTCTATCAAAAAGCTAAAGCTAAAGGAATTAAGCCGATAATCGGCTGCGAAGTGTATGAATCAATAAGAGGTATGGATGACAAAATTCCCAATCTTGATGGGAGGCGCTTCCATTTGATTCTTTTGGTTAGAAACGAAAAAGGATATAAGAATTTGGTAAAGATAGTAACCGAAGCACACTTAAGAGGATTCTATTACAAGCCAAGAGTTGATTTTGAATTACTGGAAAAATATTCTGAAGGGCTTTTAGCCATGTCTGCTTGTCTTCAGGGAAGAATTCCTAATCTTTTACTTGCGAATAAAAAGGAAGAGGCGGAAGAAATGGCTTTGAGATACGAAAAGATATTCGGCAAAGGTAATTTCTATTTAGAGCTTCAACACCACCCCGGAATTCCCGAACAAGAAAAAGCAAATAATCTGATGATTGAGTTAAGTAAAAAAACAGGGATACCTTTAGTTGCAACCAATGATTCTCACTATATCAATCAAGACGATGCCGAAGCCCAAGATGTTTTAATGTTAATCAATACCGGAGCTGATATTAATGATAAAGAAAGATTGAGCATGCGAGGAGATGATTTTTCAGTGAGGAGCACGGAAGAAATGGAAGAAGCTTTTAAACATGTTCCAGAAGCGATAAGTAATACTCAAAAAATAGTCGAAGCTTGCAATCTGGAATTGAAATTAGGAGAATTTAAACTTCCCTCTTTCGACGTTCCCGAAGGAAAAACTTCAGAAAGCTATTTGCGAGAGCTTTGCTATTTAGGCATAGAAAAGAAGTACGATATTAATTCAAAAGAATTAAAAGATATAATAGAAAGTGTTTTAAAAGGAAAAGAAATTAAAATTGAAGAAATTAAAGATTCGAAATTAAAAGAAGTTATCGAGAGGCTAGAATATGAATTATCGGTTATAAACAAAACAGGATTTTCCGGATACTTTTTAATCGTTCAGGACTTTGTAAACTGGGCTAAAGATAATAGAATTGTCGTTGGTCCGGGAAGAGGTTCGGCCGGAGGCTCAATTGTTGCTTATTTAAGCAATATTACTAACGTTGACCCGTTGAAATACGATTTGTATTTTCAAAGATTTTTGAATCCGGACAGAATATCGCCTCCCGATATAGATTTAGATTTTGCCGACAAAAGAAGAGATGAGGTTATAAATTACGTTTCCGAAAAGTACGGAAGAAACAAGGTCGCTCAGATTATAACTTTCGGAACTATGGCGGCTAAGGCTTCAATCAGAGACGTTGGCAGGGCTTTGGGTTATCCCTATTCTTATTGTGACAAAATTGCCAAAATGATTCCTCTGGGTTTTAGCCTTGAAGATACCTTAGAAAAAATAGAAGAATTCAAGGACTTGTACGATTCGGATAAAGAAGCCGAGAGGCTGATTGATTTAGCTTTGAAAATTGAAGGTTGTGCCAGACATGCTTCGACTCACGCCTGCGGAGTTGTGATATCAAGAAATATTTTGGACGAATCGGTCCCAATTCAGCACCCGACTCAAGATGAAAAAGGAATAGTAACTCAATATGAAATGCATTCGGTTGAATCAATGGGATTGTTGAAAATAGATTTTTTGGGTTTAAAAAACTTAACTATCATTGAAGAAACTTTAAAAAGAATTTACGCTGTCCATGGAATTAATGTAGATATAGACAGGATTCCTTTGGACGACCCCAAGACGTATAAGCTTCTGCAGGCGGCCGATTGCATCGGAGTCTTTCAGCTTGAGTCTGACGGAATGAGAAGATATTTAAAACAATTAAAGCCGACTGAAATAGAAGACATTATCGCCATGGTTGCTCTCTATCGTCCCGGCCCAATGCAGCATATTCCCGAATACATCAGGGGCAAGCACGAAAGAAAGGAAGTCAGATATAGACATCCTTTATTAAAGCCTATCCTCGAAACGACTTACGGCATCCCGGTTTATCAAGAGCAAATTATGCGTATTGCCCAGGACTTAGCCGGTTTTACTTTAGCCGAAGCTGATATTTTAAGAAAAGCCATTGGAAAGAAGATCGAAAAGCTCTTGATGGAACAGAAAGATAAGTTCGTTAACGGAATGAAGAAGAATAATATTGACGAGAGAATCGCTATTGAATTGTGGCATTGGATTGAACCGTTCGCCCGTTACTCGTTCAATAAATCTCATGCTGCCTGTTATGCCATTATCGCCTACCAAACAGCTTATCTCAAAGCTAATTATCCGGTTGAATACATGGCTGCTTTGCTCACTTCCGAAGGTTCCGACTTAGAAAGAATTGCCATCCTGATTGAAGAATGTAAAAAAATGAAGATTGAGGTATTGCCTCCTGATATTAATGAAAGTTTCAGCAACTTCAGTGTAGTTCCAAAAAAGAATCAGATAAGGTTTGGTTTGTCGGCCATTAAGAATGTGGGATATAACATTGTTGAACTAATTATTAACGAAAGAAAACAAAACGGGCACTTTAAATCAATTGAAGATTTTGTTTCAAGAGTTGATTCTAAAGTTTCAAACAAAAAATCTCTGGAGAGCTTAACCAGGGCTGGAGTTTTTGACAGATTGGGAGAAAGGAATCAGATTCTTAATAATATGGAAAAGCTTTTGGACTGGTCCAAAAAGAATCAAAAGATGAAAGAAAGCGGGCAAAGAGGATTGTTTGATGATTCGACTTCGGTCAGTTTTTCTAACGGCATTACATTAGATAGCGCTGATCCGATGAGTGATTACGACAAGCTGACGTGGGAGAAAGAATTGCTGGGCTTATATGTCTCTGGACATCCTTTGGAAAAGCACAGAGCGATGCTTGAGCAACAGACGATGTCGATAAAAAAGATTGTCGCCGATTTAAACGGTACGGGAGCGCTCAACCGAAGTCCTTTTGAAAAGTATATTATTCAAGGAGAGAGCGTGACAATCGGAGGCATCATCTCTTCAATTAAAAAGATTTTAACTAAAAAGGGAGACCCGATGATGTTTATTAAAGTGCAAGATTTGACGGATACGATAGAGGTAGTAGTTTTCCCTTCAATGATAGAAAAAAATCCCTATGTATTTGAAGAGAATAAAATAATTTCAATCACTGGTAAAACGGATGTCAAAGACGGAATGCCCAAAATAATAGCCAATGAAGTTGAAGAAATATTAGAAGCGTAATACAATTATACTTAATATATGAAAATGGAAGAAATAAGACACTCACTTTCCCATATTCTCGCCTATTCCGTCAAGGAATTGTTTCCCGACGCCAAGTTCGGCATCGGTCCCTCAATCGAAAACGGCTTCTATTATGATATTGAAGTTGAATTAAAGGAAGAAGATTTAGGAAAGATTGAAAAGAAAATGAAAGAAATTCTTAAAAAGAATATTGTTTTTAAGAATAAAGAAGTTACCAAGGAAGAAGCAAGGGAAATATTTGCAGACCAACCCTATAAATTACAATTGATTGAAGAGATTCCAGAAGAAACTGTTTCTATATATACTTCAGGAGATTTCGTTGATTTGTGCAAAGGTCCTCATGTCAAATCAACTAAAGAAATAGATTCGAAAGCTTTTAAATTACAGAAGTTAGCCGGAGCCTATTGGAAGGGCGATGAAAAGAATCCCATGTTAACCAGAATTTACGGATTAGCTTTTGAGAGTGAAGATAAATTAGAAGAGCATCTTAAAATGATGGAAGAGGCAGAGAAAAGAGACCACAGGAAATTAGGGAAAGAACTTGATTTGTTTCATACCGACGAAGAAGTCGGAATTGGTCTAATTTTGTGGCATCCGAAAGGAGCGATGCTTTGGAGAATCATTGAAGATTTTTGGTTTAAAAAACATTTGCAAAGCGGATATGAATTAGTAAGGACTCCGCATATCGGAAACAGAAGGTTGTGGGAGCGTTCCGGACATTGGGGCTTCTATTCCGGAAGCATGTACCCGCCCCTTGAAGTGGGACAATCTTTAGAAGAATTGAATAATAAGAGCGAAGTTAAAGAATCGGAACAGTTTTTATTGAAACCGATGAACTGTCCTTTTCACGTTTCTATTTATTCAAATAAGCCTCGCTCATATCGGGACCTTCCTTTCCGCTGGGCTGAAACAGGAACTGTTTACAGATTTGAAAAGAAAGGAGAGCTTTCGGGTCTAACTAGGGTGAGAGGTTTTACTCAAGACGATGCTCATATTATCTGCCGAAAAGACCAGGTTGAAGAAGAATTAAAAAGAGTCATTGATTTTATTTTATACATCTACCAGGCTTTCGGATTTAAACAAGAATCGGTTAACGTCTATCTTTCTTTAAGAGACCCTGATAATAAAACAAAATATGCCGGCAACGATGAGGGTTGGGACTTTTCCGAATCGATATTGAGAAAGGTAGCCGAAGAAAAAGGATTAAATTTTAAAGAAGAAAAAGGAGAAGCTGCTTTCTATGGACCTAAATTGGATTTCAAGATAAAAGATGTTTTAGGAAGAGAGTGGCAGTGTTCAACTTTACAATTTGATTTTAATCTTCCCGAAAGATTTCAAATGGAATTTACTAATGATAAGGGAGAAAAAGAACAGCCCTATATGCTGCACCGTGCCTTGTTCGGTTCTTTTGAAAGATTTATCGGCCTTTTAATTGAACACTATGCCGGAGCTTTCCCCTTTTGGCTTTCTCCTATTCAAATTAAGATTCTTCCAGTCGGAGAGGGACACCGTGAATATGCCAGAGAGGTTGCGGAAAAACTTGATAATTTTAGAGTTAAAATTGATGACAATAATGAAACTATCGGAAAGAAGATAAGGGAAGGAGAAATGGAGAAAGTCCCCTATCTTTTAGTTGTCGGAGACAGAGAAAAAGAAAACGGAACTATCAGCGTCAGACAAAGAGGAAAAATTGATTTAGGAGAAATGAAAATAGAAGAGTTTTTAAAAAACTTGGAAAAATAATAAAATAATTTAAATATGAAAAAAGTAATATTTTTTCTTGTAGCCTTGTCATTATTTTTTAGCTTTTCTGCTTTTGCCGGGGAAGTAACTGCTACTACGGCCCAAAATTTGAATGTCGCCTCCCCTACCGTTCTCCCGAACAGTCCCTTCTATTTTTTAAAAGAAATGGGTAGGAATATCCAGACTATTTTAACTTTTGATCCTATTAAGAAGGCGGAATTGAGGTTAAAATTTGCGAATGAAAAATTAGTTGAGGCGGAAAAAGTTTCTGAATCAAACAATACCACAGCAACAAACAACGCTCTCGACAATTACAAGAAAGAAATAGATAAACTAAATCAGTATGTCGAGGTCTTAAAAAAAGACAATCCAAACAACGAAAAACTTTTAGAGAAGATGACGGAAAATAATTTTAATCATCAGCAAGTTTTAGAAAAGATAGCGGAAAACAGAACAGAAGTGAAACAAAAAGTTACCGAAGCTAAAGAAAAGGCAGTTCAAAATTTAACTTCAGGCTCTTTTGATTTAGCTAATACAGAAAAAGTTAAAGAAGCCGTGCAAAAAGCCGTGGAACAGAATAGCGACACAACCTCAAACAAGATAGAAATTTTAAAAAAGATTGAAGAAAAAAGTCCGGAAGCAGCCAAAAAGGCCATGATTGAAGTTCAAAATAATATTATCACAGACAAATTAAGTAATACCAACTTATTAACCGATGGAGAAAGGCAGAAGTTAGAAGATTATTTAATTCAACTAAAAGGAACTACCGAATACAAACAGATAGTCTTGGAAGATTTGGCTAATAAGATTATTTCTGGCAATGAAGGAATTTTTAATAGTTTAAATAATATTCCGGAAGAAGATAAGGCGAAACTGAAAGAATACGCCGAAAACATTCTTTCCGGAGAGAGCGTTGACTATGAAAAAGTTTTGGATGACATTAATTCTTTAAATATTTCAACGGAAGCAAAGAACGTAATTAATACAGTCAAAAATAATGCGGTTAATAATATTGGAAACCAGAAATTGATTTGCACTATGATTTACGAGCCAGTTTGCGGCGAAGATAATAAGACATATGGGAACGAGTGCATTTTAAACAGTTCCGGAGTAAAGATTGGTTACAAAGGAGAATGCAAGGAAAAAAATCCTAATAGCGCTACTCCGGCTGTCCCGGGGGTGAAATCAGAAACGGGAGTAACTCAACCGGCCGTGCCATCAAATAAAGCAGGATTGGCTAATCCGGCTTCGGTTTTCTGCACAAAGAACGGGTACAGACTGGAGATAAGAAAAAATAATGACGGAAGTGAATATGGAGTGTGTATTTTTACTAATGGAAAAGAATGTGAAGAATGGAAGTTCTATAGAAAAGAGTGCGGCAGCGAATATATAAAATAATATGGAAAGATTTAAAATAATTCCATCGGTCTATTTGATCATAATAAAAAATGGAAAGATTCTTCTTTCCAGAAGATTTCAGACAGGATTTGAAGATGGTAATTATAGCTTAGTGGCCGGGCATGCGGATGGAGAAGAAACAATGAGAGAAGCTTTGTCGAGAGAAGTTTTAGAAGAAATAGCAATTAATATTAATCCATTAAACTTTAATCATGTTTTAACTATGCATCGCTGGTGCGGAGACCATGAACGGATTGATTTGTTTTTTAGTGTTGATGAATGGGAGGGTGAAATTAAAAATATGGAACCGAATAAATGCGACGATTTGAGTTGGTTTTCAATCAATCAACTTCCGCAAAATATCATTCCTTATATCAAAAAAGCAATCGAATCTTATTCGAATGGAATAAAATACTGTGAGTTTGGATGGGAGGAAAAGTGTGGCAAATAAAATATAGTTGAAACTCTCTTCTTTCTATTGTAGTATGGGGATATGAAATATCACATTATTACCTTTGGCTGCCAGATGAACAGGTCTGATTCGGAGAGAATCGCTTCTGTTTTGGAAAGCATGAAATACACAGAAACTTCAACCTTAAAAGAGGCAGATTTGGCTGTTTTGAATATGTGTTCTGTGAGGCAATCAGCCGTTGACCGAGTTTACGGACTCGCCCCTCAGTTTAGGGGCCTTAAAACGAAGAATAAAGGCTTTAGGGCGGTTTTAACCGGCTGTATTTTGAAGCCGGAAAGAGATAAATTAGCCGAAATCTTCGACTTTATCCTGGATAAAAACGATTTAGAAAGTTGGCCTGATTTGCTTAAGAATAAGAGGTTTAAAAAGAAAAATCCTGACTATTTAAAAATAGTTCCCAAGTATGGAAATAAAATACAGGCTTTCGTTCCTATAAGTAACGGATGCGATAATTTCTGTACCTATTGCGCAGTCCCGTATACCAGAGGAAAACTTATTTCAAGAAACCACAAAGATATTCTTAAAGAAGTCAAAGATTTAGTTATTAAGGGATATAAGGAGATTTGGCTTTTGGGAGAAAATGTAAATAATTATAAATCAAAAGATTTTAATTTTTCCAAACTTATAAAAGAAATTGATAAAATAAAGGGAAAGTTCTGGCTGCGTTTTACCAGTCCACACCCCAAAGATTTTTCAGACGAGCTGATTAGGACACTGTCCCTGAGTAAAAAGTTCGCACCGTACATTAATTTACCGGCCCAGTCCGGAGACAATATTATCTTAAGAAAAATGAACAGGCCGTATACAAGAGAAAGATATATTGCTTTGGTTAAAAAGATAAGAAAAGCATTTAAGAATAATATTGCTATCTCAACCGATATTATTGTCGGCTTTCCCAGTGAAACAAAACAACAGTTTAAAAATACAGAAAATCTTTTAAAAGGAGTAGAGTTTGACATGGCATATATGGCTCAGTACTCTCCGCGCCCCCAGTCGTTTGCCTACAAAAAACTAGAAAACAATATTCCTAAAAAAGAGAAAAGAAGAAGAGAAGAATCTTTAACAAATATACTTAGAAAAACTGCTTTTAAAAATAATAAAAAACTCTTTAAAAAAGAAGTTGAGGTTTTGGTCTTAGAAAAGGATAGAGAATATTGTTCCGGGAGAACGGATCAAAATAAACCGATAAGGTTTAAATCAAACGAAGACCTTTTAGGTAAATTTGTTAAAGTTAAAATAACTAAATTCAATTCTTGGAATTTAGAAGGAGAATTAATAAAACCGAAGCTTCTTGTTATTCTCGGACCTACCGCTTCCGGTAAAACGGACTTAGCTATATATTTGGCTAAAAAATTTAACGGAGAATTGATTTCCGCCGACTCAAGGATGATATATAAAGGAATGGATATTGGAACTAATAAGTCTAAGGATTTCGCTCACTACCTAATAGATATTATCAATCCGAATGAAGATTTTAATGTCGCGATATATAAAAAGATGGCTATCGAAAAGATATTACAGATACATGAAAGAGGAGAGTTGCCAATCCTGGTCGGAGGAACTGGGCTATATATTAAAGCCGTAATCGAAAATCTCGAATTCCCTACCGTTAAAGCGGATAAAAAATTAAGGATTAGCTTAGAAAGAAAAACAACGGAAGAACTCTTTAATATTTACGAAAAGATGGATAAAGAGGGAGCAAAAATAATAGATAAAAACAATAGAAGAAGATTAATAAGAGCAATAGAGGTTTTTACTTCAACTGGCGAGTCATTCTTCGAAGAAAGAAAGGGAGAACAATTATTTGATATTCTCCAGATAGGAATTAAGATTACCAAGGAAGAATTAAAAAAAAGGATAGAAAAAAGAGTAGAATCAATGTTTAAGCAAGGACTGGAAAAAGAAGCTAAAAAACTGTACAAAAAATACGGGTTTAAAATTCCCGTAATGAAAACTATAGGCTATTGGGAATGGCATGATTATTTCAAGGGCCTAATAACCAAAGAAGAAGTAAAAGAAAGAATCAAAATCAATACAATTAGTTTTGCCAAAAGACAGATGACTTGGTTCAAGAAAGATAAAAATATTAAGTGGATATAAAAAAACAAAGCAGGTTGAAGTTATCTCTTTACTTTGATAATTTGGTTGCCCATAATTATATAGGGTGAAGGATCAAATTTGATTATCACCGCGGGAATGGGTGGCCATGAGTCGATTCCGTTGTCTTCCAGTACTTCTCCAGCAAATTGATTTTCGGTTGTGGTCTGTGATATGTGAGCACTCACAATTTTTATCTCTTTATCGGTTTCTGTAGAATATCTTACTCCGATAACATTGCCGTCATCAGATAATATTTCAACAGCCTCCTTTTTAAAGATACTATTTACTATCTTAAACTTTACCATCGTATTGCCTCCTTTGGGCGATATTATTCTATTATTATTTCTGATAAAAATCAATGGTTAATAAAAAAAGTAGGCTTTTGGGCCTTTAACTTTTAATAATTCATTAATGGATTAATCGTAATGCACAAGATGGTTTACTTAATCTTATGATCGGTTCGAAATAATCAAGACGAGACCAGTGAAAGATCGGGTATTCTTCGATTAATCTCAGAAGAAGTTGGTTGTCTTCTTTAACTCTTTTATATCTGGAACCAACAGGATTTAAGGTACACCCAGACAATACGTCAGGATTATGAAAGGCATAGGCAATAGCTTCGGCAGCTGTTAAGAACGGACAATTGTATCTTATCTCGTTTATCCTTACGTCGAGCACCCAATAGCAAAGTTCTATTGTTTCTTTTCCCTTATAGTCAGTCTTTATTTTTTCGGATTCTGTAAAACTTCGCCCCTGTTTATCGTCATTTATGATAATTTTCATCAATGTTGGGATATCGATTACATCTTCACTAATGACTGGCATAATCGGCAAGTATCTTGCTTCTGGATTATCCCACACATGATTATCAAAAGCCATTCCAACGGAATATTCTTTTCTTCTTTCAAGAACGCCCAGCGCCCAAGCAACTATTTTTTCTTCAATATCTCCAGATTCCACTAGAAGATAAAGACGATTAGAGAGATTCGTCAGCTGTTTTTCAGCGATATCATTAATGTCTTCTAAAGAGTAAACTTTTTCCTCTTTAAATCGTTTAATTATTTCGTCAAGACATTCAGCTTGTTCTTCTAATGACACATGCTTCATGTAGCCAAGAAGGCTACTACATCCCTCTTGAATGCTATAGATATTTCTATCAATAACCTCTTTCGTAATGATTAATCACCTCCTTGTAAATGAGCCAAGGTAGGTTAAATATAGGAGAAATGAGTAAATATGTCAATTAAAGAAAAAATTGTATCTATGGATGAAGATATCTAATAATTACGACTCCAGATCCTCCTCCGCCACCATTGCCAACAGAACGATATCCACCACCACCTCCTCCGCCACCAAGGCCATCGGTTCCTGGAGAAGCACTGTAAGATCCACCCGCGCCACCACCGCCACTGCCGCCACTAGCATAAGTGGCACGAGCACCACCTCCCCCTCCCCCGGCAACAACAAGATATTCTACTTCGGTTACTCCAGCAGGAGTGTCCCACGTAGTTGTTCCTGTGGTTGTTCCGGATAAAGTA
>JBBACM010000026.1:0-11164 GCA_041657045.1 Minisyncoccota bacterium | reverse complement strand
ATGTTTTACAAATGCTACAGGTATCCCCTGTATCCCAGACGTCCCCTTTACTTTTCAGAGAAAATCGCAATAGTCCTGATCGTTGCGGCAATTGTCTTTATCGCATTAAGTTGATGGAGGTATCATCGTGAAAACCAAGCTTTCAGGAATCATCACAGAAGAGGACATCATACTTGTCAACAGCACAATAGGACAAATTCAACTTCCTGAAGCACAAAAGATAGACCTCATTGAAACCGTTTTGACCATCCTTTACAGGAGCCGCAAGTTTTATGATCGCATGACCGAGAAGGAGAAAGTTGAAGCCCTGACGCTGCTTACGCTATTCGCCGACACGCTGCTGAATGTCAATCCATTGGCTGGCAAGCACCTTATGAAATCCGTCCGCTGCTTCAACCAGAACATTTTCGATGTTGGGGGTGCGGTGAATGTTTAAGTGGCTTTTCAAGCATAGGAAACCGATTCGGCATTGCGACTATTGGGATGAATTGCACAACACCTGCATTTTTGAGCGGATGGAAAGTATCGTGCAGACGAAGTACCGGGATGATAGACCGGCGTGGAGCAATCCGGCGGGCTGCTTTGATGAACTGGATTGACGCGGATTGCATAAAAGAGCGCGCAACATTGAGTTGCGAGGAATGAGGTTGAAATGATTAATTTAGCAGGTGTCAAAACTTGTGATGAAACTATACAGCAGGAACTTAAAGAAGCAGGTATTAAAGCTGTTATGGTAGGGAAAAGGGAGCGCAGAGAAGTGCCATCTGAGTACATTGGCGTAAGCAACAACTTCATATTCACAAGGGCTTGGTATTACTGGGTTGTTACGGGATATATGCCTTTACAATACGCCAAAGAAATGTATGAAAAATATAAGGACTTAAACATCAGAGTTGCAGGGCACTGTGGTAATCCTCCACCTGAGGAATGGTGTAAACCTAAGAATCATGTAGAGCGATGCCAGCCAATCGTTGATCAATTTTGGGATCACAAAATTAGTCATGAAGAATGCGACGAACGGTGTCGGGAATTGAGAAAACAAGGTGATCAATTTGTTGATTGTTATCATATTGACACTCAGGAAGGATTAAACTGTTTTGTCGAGACAATAAAAAATAACGGCATAATTGGCTAATGCGGAACAACAGGATAATCCATGCCCCATGCTAATGTTCAATTCCCCCTAAATTTAAGGGATTTAAAGCTATCCGGAAAGTGAGGTACAAAATGCAAGAGATAAGGCGCGGCGACATATTTTTCGCAGACCTCGGTCAGGGAGTCGGTTCGGAGCAGATGGGTAAAAGACCGGTCGTTGTCTTACAAAATGATATCGGTAACAAGTTCAGTTCTACCGTCATTATCGCCGCCATTACCTCCAATGGAAAGGATTTTGTAACTCATTTGATTGTAGGCCCTGAATGCGGTTTAAAGATGGATTCGGCAATTGAGCTTGAACAGATCAGGACTATCGACAAAAGGCGGCTGCTTGAAAGAATAGGGCATATACCACCTGAGATTATGGAACTGGTGAATGAAAAGCTGGATATAAGTTTTGGGCGAGAGACAAAAGAAAAAGGAGGCGGGGTTTTGGAAAAGCTTATTACAATTCAAAATGTCAGCGGGTTTATAGATGAAAATGGTATAGCACATTTAAGTCTTGAAAACGTGGCAAGAGGTCTGGGATTTACTCAAATGAAAAACGGATATGAATATGTAAGATGGGAAAGGGTTTATGAATATCTTGAGTCCTTTGAATTTTCCCCACAAGTGGGGAAGGAAAATTTCATTCCTGAGAATATATTTTATCTTCTTGCAATGAAAGCCAACAATGAAACGGCAATAGCTTTTCAAATGAAAGTTGCAAGCGAGATTCTTCCATCTATCCGTAAGACAGGCACATATTCCGTCCAGTCCAAATCCGCACTCGAAGCCCTGCAGGACACAGTCAAGGTTTTAACCGAGCACGAATCCCGCCTGAATAAGCTCGACGAAAAGGTAGACAACGAAATCCGCATCACCTTTAACCAAGCTAAAGAAATTCAATTCAACGTGTCCATCAGGGTTATAGAACTTCTAGGCGGTAAAGATTCTCCGGATTATCGCAATTATAAAGGTTCATATTTTCAGCAGTTGCATCATGACTTGAAAGATCGGCTGGGGGTTCCGAGTTATCGGGACATTCGCAAACTTGATTATAATGCAGCATTGGCTTATATAAAGGCGTGGTTGCCGAAGGCGGTTGATAAATCAGCATAGCAAGGGGTGATGTCCTATGTATGCGCCGGGGGAATTAAGCCTCGGCTGGACTGGCGGGACTACCCGCTGCCAAGCCCACTTATTTGATGGACGTAGGCGATATGCGCCCGGGCTAAAGATCACGCGTCAGAAGGGGGGTCAGTTATGGAGATATTATGCTGGCACAGCTGGTTTGATCTGCTAAAAGTTCTGCGCACAGTCTGCAAAACAAATGATAAAAGCAATGTCCCTGTCAAGCCGCGCACAAATTCTGCGGTACCCGGATATCCGAGCGGGTTCGTTTGAATGCAGGGTGGCTCCCGAAACAGCCGAAAAATGAATTATTTATATTTATGTGATCAAACTTATACCATTTTAACGATAAAGGCGGGTAGTCGAGCCCGCCTTACATGGACGGATGGCGAAATTGGCAGACGCACATTTACAGAACGAGTCGAGCGGGTCTTGCTGGAAACTCATGAAACAGTGGAGTAGGCCGAATGGCTCCAGTGAGTTAGAGGGAACACATAAACTTTCTTAGTTTGTAAATGAACAGTATGCAGGTTCAAATCCTGCTCCGTCCCCAGCCGAAAGGCAAGTAAATTTTAGGAGGTCGAATTATGGTCAGAGCAAAGTTTAAGGTTGAATCTGTTACAAGGTTTGTTTCAGGTACGCAAATTACTATGCGCCCCGTAACTTCTGGAAGTCCAGAAAATGAAAAATTCTATCGGTATACTCCCTGCGGAGAATTGTCATTACAGACAGTAAATGAAGAAGCTGCAAAGCAGTTTGAACCTGGCAAGGAATATTATATCGACATTTCCCTTGCTGAGTAAGCCGCCCGCCGGAGCATATCCGGCCCAATACCCAACGCGCCAGATGTGCAATAACAGGTTTTCAGCCATGGCACAGTACAGAAGAGGGAGGGGCAGATCGCGACTGTCCTCTCCGAAACTAAAATTAAGGGGAGGTCGAAATCATGTCAATCAGGTCAATTCTCAGGAATAAGAAAAGGAATCTGGATATAGTTCCTTCACCGTACACGCGCGGCACAACACTCAACAAGCTTGCGAACATGATTGTTTGTAAAATGCAGCTAAGCGGCAAAAAATTCAACGAAATATTTAAGCACACAGAAACTCAACATCTTATAGTAACTCACAATATGGGCGAATTCAGAAGGTATCCGCTTAAGGGAAGGCCGGGTTGCTTTGAGGAATTGCTGAAGCTTGCTGTCAGTAAGAAGATGGGAACCGTAATTCGGTAAATAGGAGGCGGCCATGAAACTGATTGATGGGGCATTGATAAAGTATCCTGGAATGAACAGGAACACAATTATACGTTTTGGCTGCCCGGATAATTGGGGACTGATTGCTAAGGCGAAGTGCAAAGCGCCCAACTGCAAAGAGTGCTGGGAGCAGGAACTGAGGGATAAGGAGGCGGCTAAACGTGGGTGATGGTCCAACTTTACTTCAAAAGATACTTTCAGTCATATTCCTTTTAGCAGCATTGACGGCTTTTATATGGCAGGCGCGGGTAATGTGGCTGCAGGACATAAAGAAAATTATTCGTGCAGAGGAAAGTGAAAAGGTGGTGAGTCCGGATGAAACTCAGCATATTGATGTCCGCACTTGAAGCAACCTGGCAGGACATAAAGGTCAACAAGTTCAGGATCGGTTGGAAGGGTCTGAAAAGAGAATTGCCGTCATGGGCTTACGTAAAACAGGTTTTCCGCTCGGCGGTTAACATATCAAAGAAACAGCTATAAACGAGGAAGGGAGGAATGAACTTGAAGGCAACAGGTATGACAAGGAAGTTGGACAATCTCGGTAGAGTGGTAATCCCCATGGAGCTCAGGAAGACAATGGGACTGAATATTGGCGATGGGCTGGAGATATCCACTGAGGGTGAAACAATCATCCTGCGAAAGTTCCAGCCGGGATGCACGTTCTGCGGTGGAAGACATGAGCTAAGGCGTTTAGGCGGTCAGAATGTATGCAGGCATTGTCTGGATGATATCAGAAAAGAAAAAGCCCCTGAGGGCTAAAGCAATCACTTAATTACAGTATATCACCAAAGTGAAGCATCCGCAAGATACCAAAGATAACGGCGAAAGCCTAAAGTACAAAAGAATACCCTGAATCGGGAATCAAAGTGTAAAGGAGGCGAGGATTTGAAGTATTGCTCAAAGTGTAAAAAGGTATATCCGGATGAAATTGACTGCGAATGTACCAAAGAAAAGCAGTATTCATGGGAAAAGGCTGTTTCGATGATCGACCTTGATTGTGAGGCAAAATGCAAATGCGGTTCAACTGAGGATTTGACATATCATCCACTATTTAAGTATCACACGGCAGGATTGAAAGATAGCCCATCATATTGCACGTGTGCCGAATGTGATAGAAAGCTGCAGGCTCGTATTGACCGTGAAGAATCCATGAAATACCTTATCCTAGATGATTATCAAGGTGAGGATAAGTTCTGCGATGACAAGGATGAAGTTGAAGAGTTCCTTAAATATTATATTGAGGATTCCGACAGAGATTCAGGTCCAATAGAGGGTGTTCTGATTCTAAAGCTTGAGCCGCTGACAGACAACTTGAAAGAATCTGACTTCAAGCCGCAGAGAGAATATACGGAAGGCGGCTACCAGAACAAACTGGAACCAAATACACACATTGTTATCAATGATGGTGAGAAATACAGGGTGGAAGATGTAATGGTTCCAGAGCTTGAATATGACGGAGGGAGGTCGATTAACTGGTGAGTGAAAATGAAACAAAGATAATCCGTAATGACAGAGGATTGGATTTCAGGAGAATAGAGCAGTTCATAAAGATGTTTCAGCAGAAATGCCAGAAAAAGTCCTATGCAATTGATAAGCGGAAAGAAGGTATGGAAGAAAAGCGGAAAGCGGAAGCATTTGAACATTTTGGCCTGTCTGCAGAAATTGAGGCCATTGAGGCCATTGAAACTAAAATTGAGGGATTAAAGACGCTGCAGAATGCTCATAAAGAGAAGGTTAGAGATTACACCCAGGGGAAGAGGGACCGCTATAACAGCTATGATTCCATCCGGGAAAATAGTCCGATTCAGAATTTCATTAATGAGGGAGTTGAATCTACCCGGAAAAAGAGGGATGAAGTCTGGGCACTTAACCAAAAGCTTTCAAATGAACTCTGGTTTGCAAGGGATCTGGAACAGGCGATTGAGATCATGCAGAAGTTTCAGGAGATGCTTGATGGAATTTCATTGGAGGAGGCGGGAACGTGAAAAACATCAAAGTAATCGATTTGGCAAAAGAAGGAACGCTTTTACCAGCGCCGCCTGGAACTTGCCCTGAATGTGCAGTGAAGCACGAACCCGAGCAGCCACACAACCAGCAGAGCCTTTTCTACCAGTATCGTTTTTATCATGAGAATGGACGCTGGCCGAACTGGCGGGATGCAATGTCGCATTGTTCGGATGAAGTGAAAGCTGCCTGGATTAAGGGCTTAGCGGAAGTCGGGGTGAAAGTATGAGTAACCTATATATTAAGGAAGAAATTGCCATTACGCCAGATGGAATTCTCAAACTCAGTTCCAGCCAGAATGCCACCTGTATGTATTCCACTGAAGAGCTGGCCACATTCCCCCAGGAGAAGCTACAGGCGATTTGTGCCGGTATTGCGGCACTGGACGATCGGAGGCCATGGCGGAGATTGCGGAGCTTGCGGGAGTTCATCGGCAAGGGCAGATGGAGAAGGAAGAAGGCCAAAGTGGCTTAATAAACACAGGAAACGTTAAAGTATAAATTTGAAAAGGAGATGTCGAAATGGAAAAAAAGACTACAGGGAAACCACTGGAGCAGGATCAACAACGCCAACAGATGACGATGCAGGAGACTGGCCTATCGGTACAAGAAGCAAATGCAGTGGTAATTCAATTGCGCAAAATGGTCGAATCTTTAAAATCCGAACGGCAGGATATTGCTGTGCTAGGTGACGGCCAGGTATTTCTCAGACGCAAAGAAGATGGCAATATTAAGGCCGTGTCTGGAGCCATAACCCTTTCCGAGAAAAAGGGCCAGCTGGCAGATATCCAGGGTAAGTTCATGATAACCAATGAGGGATATTTAGCACTAAACAAAATTGCCAACGTATCACTTATCACACCCAAAACGTTGGACCTTCCTGACGGCAAAACTGTTATTAACCCGTGCCCATTTCTGGATGAAAAATTAGGCTACATCAAGAAGGTGTGGGTAAAGAAAATTGCAATTGGCTTCTCTCCTATCGGGAATCTTGTCATGACTTCGGCAACATTGATGTACGATCCTTTCATGTATTTCATGCAGGACCTTATTAAAAAAATTAAATTCAACAAGAACTGCGGGCGCGTCTGTACAGAACAAATGCTTACAGAGGCAGAGAGGAAAACCGGGACGTTTTTTGCCACAGTCGGCAATATGGGCATGTGGGGAAATCCGGAGGACAAAGACTTCTTGACCTGCTATGAGACATTTATTCAGTCAACATTGTTTGCTGAGCGTAAGGCCGTTACAATTTGCGAAAGGAATGCATTGCGCAAACACCCAGCATTATCTCAGGGATACGTTGAAGCCAAAGGGCCTGAGAAGAACCATGCTGCCCGTGTAGGCATTATTGGATACATGAATGATCTTACCCGTGAAGACCTGGACCGTATGGCCATTGAAGCAGAAAAAGGCGGCAATATCAAGTACAAGGGCAATGATGTTATCATGATCGAGTCTGATGCTGAGACCGCATCCGAAGACGATTTCGTGGTTGAACGCGAGGATGATGAAGAGAAGCCTGAAGAGCAGGATGAATCCGTACAGGAAAATCAGGAGCCTGAATCCGAACACACCGATGATGCAAAAGAATTGCAGGACATAGCCGGAAAGCTCCAGAAGGCAATATCCATAATCGGCGAAGAGCAGGCAAAGAAAATTGCGGCTGATAATTTTGGCACAACAATTGAGAAGTTGAAGCCCAAGCAGCTTGAACAGTTGAATAAGCTCATTGCTATGGAGATGGATAAGGAGGCTGCATTATGATTAAGTCTATCATAATGACAAATATCAAGGGTCAGGATTGTGAGCAGCCTCTTACTGGCCGTGATATCATTGCCGGGCCAAACGGTAGCGGAAAAACCACCCGTATACAGACACTTGGCATTGCGATGCTGGGATATGTACCTGGCGCCGATAAGCTTCCTGCTGAAACGTTCAAGCTGTGTAGTAATAATAAAGCAATGACGGCTGGGCTTACTCTCGACAACCTCATATTCTCCCGGACATTTGAAAAAACGGTTAAAGAAAACAAGAAAACCGGAGCTCAGGAAGTAAAAATTTCACAAGAGATTTCCTTGTCTCCCGGAATGGGTGAGGGTAATACGACTCAAAAGGAAACCCGAATAATGACAGAGATAGGCAATTTCCCTGTCATGCTAAATTTTGGTGAGTTTGTTTCCATGTCAGATACGCAACGTCGTAAATTCATATATAACCTTTCGCCGGTTAAGGTCGACAACTGGGATCTCGACAAAATATCCAAGTATCTCTGCGACAGATTGTTAACATTGGACCTTAAGACTAATAATCCTGATAAGTACGGTTCAACGCATACTGCCATTACAGAAGTTATAGGCTCATACCCCAAAGGATTTGATGTGCAGGCTGGGCTTGTCTCAATGATTGATTTTGCAAAAAAGAAACTTTCCTATTGGGGGGAGCAACGGGATCAGGCCGATGGCGCTGCAAAGAAACTGTCTGAATTGAAAAATCAGTTATCGGAAACTGACCGGAATATCGCTGCAAACAAGTCGGAACTGGAGGAAGTCCAAAAGAAGCTTACCGAAATTACTGTTCAAATTGCCGCTGATCAGGAAAAAATCAAGGCCAACAAAAAGCGTCAGGATTCCATTGATGAATTAACCAAAGCTATTGAAAATCTGAATGCTTCTCAAAACCCATGGGTTTTAACTGAGCTGCAGACATCTTTGCTTGCGACAAAAGAAAAACTGGCCGGTGATGGTAAGGATTATAAAGCTGAACGGGATGAACTTCAGAAGCAGATTGATGAGTTGAACCAGACTATTACCGAAAATCAGAACTCGCTCAGTGAATTGCTTTCTGATCCGGTTGAGAAACAAGCCAGCAATCAATTGGCTGTTTATAAATCAACCCTGAAAACAATTTCCGAAATCAATCCCGAAGATCCCAGATGCATTATCAGTCACGCTATCGGCTGCAATAAGGATTTTACTGCCTACAAAACAACAGCTGCAGAAAAAATGGGTGAACTGGAAGCCATAATAAAAACCAACGAAGATAAACGTGCTGAACTTAATAAGGGCATTGCGGAATTGAATCAAAAAAAGAACAAAGCTCAAAGCGACATCAATCAATCACATATTGACGAAAGGCAAGAAATGTCTCGCGTTCAAAAAGTGAGAGAAGAGATTGTCACCATCGAGAACAATATCAAGACTGCAGAGAGCTTTGATTCCAATAAAGCGGATCGCGCAAAAGAGAAGCAGGACGCGCTTGATAAACTCAATGAAACACCGATTGCGCCGGTTGCAGATATCAATGCGGCAACAATTCTGCAAACATCCTATACAAACAGACTTGCGACACTAAAGAGTACCATCTCAGGACAGGAAGCAGCAAAAACCACAATATCAAACCAGCAGAAGTCCATGATCGACAACAAGTCTGCAGGTTATTTTGCTGATGCCTATAAGTTCATTTCGGATGCGCTTGGAGCAAAGGGTATTCAGGGCGAGATCGTTAAATCAATCCTTGATCCTATCCGGATAGATATCCAGGATAAATTCAATCAACTCGGAATACCACACAGCTTTTATTTCACAATGGAATCAGATACCGGGAAAGAAGTATTCCAATTTGGCTGGGCCGAGACAGTTGAAGACCGGTTTGACGGAGCAAAGCAACTATACAAAAATTTCGATGCTCTTTCCACCGGTGAACAGCTCCTGCTTATGTCTGCCCTCATGATAACAATCATCGAACGAAGTAATCCGAAACTCAAAGTTTTGGCGATCGACAATCTGAATGACCTTGATGAAATCAACTTCCCGAAGGTTATGCATGGATTATCCGTAATCGGTGGAAATATGGACAATATCATCCTGGCAGGGGTAGTTGGGCAGTACCTGAAGGAATCCCTGGAATCAAATAAACTCGTGGACCAGTATCAAGGTTTTAAGGTCTGGGATCTTTCGCCGGAGGCCAATCCAATTATTGAGGCGGTGAAATATTAATGCAGAGCTTTAACAGTGCTCAAAGGGTAGCTGTTGAATCCCTGCACAATAGGATACTTTGTCTGGCCGGTGCTGGGACTGGAAAAACGGCCACTCTCACCGGCCGGGTATCTTACTTGAATCAGGAGCAACGCATAAGCTGCCATCAAATGCTTTGTCTCACATTTACCAGAAATTCTGGGCGCGAGATGAAGGAGAGAGTTATAAAATCTATTGGTAAAACTCAGGGTGCGAAGCTGTTTTGCAACACTTTCCACGCATGGTGTGTGAAGGTGTTAAAAGAATATGGCTTCAACTTGGGGTATGGCAAGGATTTTACCATATATGACCAGGATGATAGTGCAGGCATTATTTCGGCGATCATCAAAGATTTTGAATATAAAAATATTACTGCAGAAAAAATCATGGAGGCATTAAGTGCCGATCTTACGACATATACCTTTGATTCAACGACTACATTAATCATAAATGAATACTACTACCGATTAAAACAGAATAATGCCTTTGACTTCAATGGGCTTATTTCGAATACACTCCTGTTGTTCAGAAAGTACCCGGATGTCTGCAATGAGTACAGAAAGCTCTACAAGTACGTGTTTGTCGATGAGTTCCAGGACACCTCAGATGAACAGTGGGAGCTAATAAAGCTCTTGAACCCCGAGAACCAGTTTGTAGTCGGAGATGATTTTCAGGCAATCTACGGATGGCGTCATGCCAATATTGATATTATTCTTTCTCTTGCCAATGATCCGGAGTGGCAGGTAATAAAACTTGAGCAAAATTACAGGTCCACAAATCAAATCGTCGGGGTTGCAAACCGTGTAATAAGCTATAACAAACAAACGGAAAAGACTCTCTATGCCCAGGTAGACGGGGATGAACCGATATTAAAAGACTGTGATGATGATTCAAAAGAAGCTCGCTATATGGCCTTGACTATTGGTGGGTTGGTTGAAAACAATAGATATTCTGACATTGCCGTGCTTACGCGAACCAATAAGCAACTTGAGAGCATAAAGCCAGTATTTGAACAGTTTGGGGTACCGGCTGAGATTGTCAACAATAAAGATGATATCTTGACTAAAAATTATATCCGGATGATATTTTCTTACCTCGAACTGGCAATTAACCCACTGGATAATATCGCATTCAAACGCGCTGTCAATTACCCCGAACCGCGTATGACTGACCTTGAGATGCAATATATCCTTATGATGGCCACATCCGCAGAAATGAGTTTAAGCGGGTACATAAGCCAGATTAAGCATCATGAAAAGCTTGAAGATTTCTATAACATCGTTACAGACCTTGATCTGTTAGCCATCCCTGTATATCAAGCATTTATAGAGTTAGTCGAACGTCTTAAGCTACGGGAGCATTTTGCTGATAAAAGTCTGCAGAACCGTCTTGAAGGAATCGACCTGGCTATCAGCAAGATGCAAAAATGGTGCAATGCTCAAGATGTGGCAGGCGAGTATACAACACCCTCTGCATTCTTTAAATGGCTACGTATCCGCGACATTCAAGAAAAGCTGGCCGAACCTTCCAATAAAGTCAAGCTAATGACGGTTCATGCTGCCAAAGGACTTGAATATGATTCTGTCTTTGTTGCTGGTATGAACCAAGGGCTATTCCCTTCA
>JBBACM010000025.1:0-11228 GCA_041657045.1 Minisyncoccota bacterium | reverse complement strand
GTTAGTGAAAGGATTGCCAATTTTTACGCCTCCAACATCAAAAACGGCTGGCAAATCACCGGCATTAGTGGCTTCTGGAATAAATACTGGTGTCATTTCACCCACAATCTTTGGTAAGCCACTGTATTGTGCGCTGGGGCCGTCGCCTTTGAAACTGAATCCTGTTCCGCTACTTAGGTAATATGGATTGTAATTGTTTGAAGAATAGGTTTTGCCGTTATAGGATATGCCTGAGATTGAGGCTTTAGCGCCTTCATATGCGCTGCTGTAGCTGCTGCCGACTGAAAGTAGGTCTAGGGGTCCAACAATTAAGTAGGATACAAAGGCAACTATGATTAAGCCAACTAGTACATACTTGTTTTTTCCGCTTGTAACATTTTTTGCAAAGTTTTTCATGGTTTTTTGAAAGCTCATTTTATAATACAGCTCCTAATATTTGGGGTAACGTTACCGCTATAACCGTTAAGCCTGCTGCAACCAGATTGTTTACTATGTGAATGGTTGATGCAGCCAAAATATTGTTTGAGTAAACAGTTATTACTCCAAACACTATTCCAGAGAAGAATACGAAGGCTAAGATTAGTGGTGATGAACCGTAAACGAAAAAGTGAAAAATAACCCATGCCAAACTGCTGCCAGCAACACTTGCACCTTCCAAAGCTATGCCATTCAAGGGTAAGTAACTCAATATCATGTACAGTATTACGCCTCTGAAAAGGTACTCTTCACTTATCGCAAATAGACTGTTGTAAATGTATATTGGAATATCCGCGAATTTTGCGCTGTAAGTGATTGCCGACGCGGTTAATGGAGGCTGTAGGAAGGCTACTCTGAAAACGGTGTTAAGCATAAAGTTGATTGTTAAAATCAAGATGATTCCGCCTGCAATGAACGTTAAAGTTTTTGTGTTAAATCCTGTGGCTGGACTAATTTTTGATTTATACTTAAGTTTCCACTGAATCATTACGCCAGCGGTTATCATGCCAAAAGGCAGGAATCCGTTAGCGCCGAAAGCGCCAACTAAAGCAAAAAGGCTGGCAAGTAACCCAATTATAAATAGGAATATTGTTGCTTGATTGTCTGCTGGACTGCTTGTTGAGGCTTGGGTTTTCATGTTCTGTTATCTGCCATTTTTAAACTGTTTTTTTTTGAGAGAAAAAAGGGAAAGTTAAATGCTGGTTGTTACAACCAACCATTTTAAAGTATTCTGTGCATCACCACCAGAAGCCGAAAGCGCCAGTCCAGTGCCATCATTGAAGGTTAAGTTTAACTGGATGTCTGAAAGCTTAATTACAAAGTAGCATTGACCGTAACCTGCTATGTGACTTATAAGCGGCTGTAGTTGAAACGCTGAAAGTGAACTGCCTAGAACCCAAACGTTTTGGTTATTAGGAACTGCTACACCATTATTTGTTACTGCTACATTGTTAACGATTGTTCCAAGTATGTTACCGTTTAAGTCTGTGACTGCTATAGTTTCTTTGGCGCTGAATGCCCATGAAGCTACAGGTTTTTGGGTGTTAAGTTTCATGTAAATATTGTTTTGTAGTGTTGAGACTAATGTTAGGTCTGACTGTGAACCTGTTGGTGAACCAAAGAGGGCTAAAGTGATTGGTTTGGGGGGGTTAACCCAGTATGTGCCGCCGTTACTATTTGTCACGTATAATGTTTGCCAAACTTCTGCGCTTACGGCTGGTGTCGGGGTTGGAGTTTCTACTGGAGGTGTAGGATTAATCCATTGATACGGTGTTGGTGATGGCGTTGGCGTAAATAATGGTGTTGGACTTGGAGAGTATGGAGTTGGCGTTGGTGTAGGGTTAGTGTTTGATTGCGGTTCTAACGGCGTTTTAGGCGAGCCAGAGTTAGAGATTGGGTCATAAGAGTTAGTGACCGTTAGAACAGTTAGCCCAAGAGCCGCCAGTAATAGTAGAAAGCCTAGTCCTAAAGCAAAAAGTTTGAATTTGCCGTTTTTTCCCTGTGTCTTAGGTAGTTTCAGCTTCATTTAAGTCACCTGTATTAGCCATGAAAGCACGTTTTCGTCTGTTCCAGGCAACGCGCTTAACTGTTGCTGTTGACCGTTAACGTTGATTAACAGGTTGATGTTGTTTAAAGTGACGGTGAAGTAGTATGTTCCAGCAGGCAGGTTTAGCACGTTTTGTAGTTGTTGGCCTGTGAGTGATGCACCTTGTACCCAAGCGTTAGTGTTTGCAGCGACGCTTTGACCGTTGCCATTGACTGTTTGAGAGTCAACGATTGTAGCGATAAAGTTTCCTTGTTCATCTGTGATTGTGATGGTTTCTTGGCAACTGAAAGCCCATGTTGACACGCCTTCAACTGCAAGGTTCATGTAAATGTTGTTTTGTAGTTTTTGTACTTCTGTAAAATCATCTCCGTTTCCAGTTGGTGAACCTAAAATAGCCATGAAATCAAACTGTTTAGGAGCGTTAGCCCAGTATGGTTGCCCCTGTGTTGGCGTTACATAAAGCGATTGCCAAACTGTGCCGTAGCTTGAGCCTCCAGTGCCAGAGTTTACAGGCGTTAATTCGCCTACTGGGGGGTCATTAGAAGCAGTTGTTAAGTTTGAGCCTAAATAGAACAAGAATATGACAGACAGAACTAACAGTGTAAATATGCCGAAAGCAAGCACCTTTTTCATTTTTACCGATTTAAACATTCGCGTTTCACGTTTCCAAAGTTCTCTACTAGTTTTTTAAATAAAGGGGGAGGAGGTAGCAAAAGAATGCTATAGACTGTTTTAGGTGTCAGTGAATGATACTTCTTTAGTTACTGTTCCAGTTGCACCGTTAGGTCCAATCCAAGTTATAGTTAAAGTGGGGTCCCAAACGTCGCTTGCTGTGAAGCCACTAAGTTGACAGCTTACAGTGTAGCTTATGCTTGTGGTTGCGTCAGTTGCCGAATACAGTACGGGTATGCCTTGATATTCTTGTGTAGTGTCAACTATGCCAGTTTGGAATTGTATGTAGCTGCCGCCAGTTGCGTGAGTGTATGATGTGAATTGCCGTGGTGCTTGTCCATTGCCTAATCCAATGGTTACTGACAGAGATTTAACGTGGCTGTTGTCGAGCAGTGAAATGTTTGCTGCGTCAGGCATTGACAATTCAATCTTTGCGATTTTAAACGAGTCTTCCTGTGTTAAGCCTGAGAGGTAGCCGCTGCCTGATGCTGTAACCCAGCTTGTACCGCTGTAGTCTGCGCTTGTAGCGTTAGCAAGTGAATTTAGGGTTAATCCTGAAACGTCAGCGTCATACTGGTAAATGTTTAGTGTGATTGGGGTTGTGAGTCCTGAAACTTGTTTAAGGCTGGATACGTCAAATGGGAACATGTAGTATTCGACGCCTTCAACTGTGTATGGTGAGGCAGTGCCTAAATAGTTGCTTTGTGCTGCTGTGTAGTCTGCTACGACATATCGGGTTGCTGCGGGCTGTAAAAGTAGCCAAAGTTTTCCGTGGTCGCTTGGTTGAACTTGGCTAGTGATTGTTGCTCCTATGCTGGTTGTGCCGAAAAGTGAGGTTTTGTCTGCGTGATAAATTTTTACTGTTGCGTTGGCGCTTGTGTCAACAGCGTCAAGGTTAAGGTGGTCTAAGAATGTGAAGCTTACGGCTAGTGGCCCAGAAAATACGCCGCCGACTGGTAAACCGTCGCTTGTTTGCGGTGTATCATCGTCTTGGCCAATTTTTAGACCTGGTAGTTTGCCGCCAGAATTGGGTGCTAATATGAAAGCGTATGTGACGGATGCCAAGAGTACTAGAATAAATGCCATTATCAAAGTTGTCATTAGTGTATTCTTTTTAATTTTTACCATTGTTTTTCTTTCCTTTTTTCCTATTTTTCTTTAAGTAACCGTTCAGTTGTTTGACTATTTAAGTATATCTTACAAAAATATATCCATAAAACATGTACCTAAAAAAGATACATTTTATATACTTGTATCTCTAAAAGATATGTAGCTGGCAGTAACATGATAAGACAAGAAAACAGCCCAAAAGAAGAAGTCTTAAAACCAGAAATACGAAAAATAACAGACCGCAAAACCAGCAACACCGTTGTAGTTCCAAAATTATGGCTGTCTTTCATTAAACTGTTCAAGGCTGAATACATAGAGTTTCACACATTCAAAGATGAAAAAGGCGAAGTCTATGGCGAAATAAGGCTTCTCACAAAAAAGGAAGCGGAAGAAGCCAAAAAAAAAGAAGAAGAAGGAACTTAAAGCATGATAAACAGTAGCCAAGTTTTCTTAACAATACTTTTAGTTGCATCAACACTAGCCGCTTACTACTTCAAAGACACAGAGTTTTATTCTTCACTGGTTCTCGGAGCCTTAGCGGTTATAATGCTTGTTTTAATCATAGTGTACCGAAACCGCCAAACACCATCACAGATAGAAGATGCATCAAGCACAGAAATTACAGAGTATCCACCAACAATGCCAATATCTCCAAGACTTGACCTTTTGCCGCTAGATGCAAAACTGGGTAGGCTACTGGATAAATGCATTGACGAAGCCACAACAACAGCTAAACTAAACATAAAAATCCATTTGCCACTGCCAGAAGAAATCATGTATAGAGGCGAAAAAGTCAAGGTTGAAGGCGGCTTAACTGTAGAAATGAATAGCAACAGCGTTTTAACAAAAACAGAAACGGCAACATCAATTACACAGCCTAAAATTACCCAAAGGGAGCTGGCAGAATAATGTCTAATGAAGAACAACAACCATCTAACTCCATAAGCTTAAGCGGCGCTTTCAGTGGCGAAACAAAATACATCTTTTTGCTTCTAATAGGTTCAGCAGGCATACTATTAGGGTTCATGTTCGGTTCAGTATATCTTTTTGGACCAGAAAGTGCTATCTGGGGAATGCTAATTGGCTTATTCGTAGCTTTCTTCTTCTTAGTCGGCGGCTACCTTGCAATCTTTTTACTGTATCAACAAAAAAACATTCGGTTTAAACATTTTATGCTAATTATCAGGTTAGCAAGACTTAACGTGGGAACAACTAAACTTGGCAACTTTGAATGGAACGTTCATTTTACAGAAAAAAAACATTTAGAAGACCTAGATGAAAACAGCAAACCTACAGGCTGGAGAACCAAAATTTTTGAACTCAGCGAACCAGTCGAGTTTAACCCAGGCTACGCAGAGTTTGGGTTAGTATCCGAGTTTTCCATACACTATTATGGAAAATGGGATGACCTAGTAAACATGCAGCCAGGCTCTATCGAATACAAGGATATGGCTATTGACTGCGGAAGCATGGATGTTTTAACAGTTGAGCCAATTCTGGATAACTTAATGAATATTAAGCATGGCGCAAGATGCCCAGCATTTAACCTTCTTACTGGCGGGTATGAGGGAAAATACGCTAATCCTGAATTAACAATTCCTAACCCTAATACACATCTACTTTCAGTAAAAACAGTAAAAGGAGAAGCATTGTCTGTCCTACAAACTGTTGATTTTGAAACTTTAAGAAAGCAACGTGATGATGCTTTAGCAGCATTACGTGAAAGCAGAAAACAGAATACGGAATCTAAAAAAGAGATGATTCACCAACAAGGCATACATGTACTTGATTATGGAGAAATTGAAGGCTTAAAAGTTTTAGAAGGCGATTCCCAAAACAGAGTTACCGCTGGAATCCAGCGTATGGTGACACATTTTGGTGACTGGTGGGATGCATACTATAGCACACAAGAAAGTAAGTGGCAAAGTCTACAGTGGCCTATTGTAGTAGCCGCCATATGTATTGCTGCCATATGCTTCTTACTGTTAAGCCCAGACTTGACTAATCAAGCGGTCGCGGCAATTCAAAGCCCATTTGTTGCCATAATGGTTATTGTTGTCTCTTGTGTTGGCGCATTTATTTTCTGGCAGTTATTCATAAAAAGAAAGCGACGTAGAAGGAGAAAATAATCTATGGGTCTTGGCTCTAAACTAAAACAGGCATTAGAGTTTGGTAACAAAAACTCTTCTCCTACACAAGAAGCACTTAAAGCTACAGGCACTACAGTGGTTTCGTTTGAAAAGACAAGCGCAAGAATTTTTAGCCAAGAAGAATTTAGAGCTGCATTAAAAAGGCAGCCTCCAAAAGAAAAAACAGCTGCTATTGACATTTTTGAGTGGTACGTGGAGCAATGGTACAATATTTTTGATATGTATAAGACTAATCAGATTGCTTTCGGTAGAGCTGGAGATAACGCGGCTTATGGGCGAATGTTTTTTGCTGTTGATGGAATCGCTAAGGAAATAGAGGTAGCAATCATTAACAATAGAGTAACTTTGAAGCAAATGAGCCAAGAAGTTAATTTTGATGGTGCAGAGTTTACAAAAGAAACTGTGTTACAGCAACAACAGTTAGTCACTGAATTTGTTAATGCTTACTTGATTAATGCTGGTTACTTGTACGTTGAAATGACAAGTGATGCTTGCTGGTTTGACAAAGATGTTTCAACACCAGTAACAATCGCTATCCAAAGCACTCAACCCTTACAGCAAGACCGCGCAAAAGTCAACGAGGACCTACTAAAGGAAGCTGATGTCAGTGAGTAAAACAATAAACGAAGCCATAGTAACTAACGAAGCTAACCTAAACACCTTTACGCTCCCTTTCTCTTTTGAGAACCCAAATCCCAACCCAAAATATAAGTTACCTGCAATAGCGGTGAAGTGGGACCGCATAGTTTCCTTAAAGTATGTTCCATTCAAAAAAGTAATAGGTAAACGACCAGTAACCTATATGACTGTAGCGCCAAGAGGCGAAGGCAAAAGCGCATTAGGAGAAGTCATCTCCATAAGATACAGAAAAATAATAGATGTCCTTGGCGCTGACGATGGAGAATCCCTTTGTTGGCTTAGACCATGCTTCCTAGAATGGTTTGAGGGAAGGTACGGTAGAAAACCCAAGATTCTTTTACTTATCGGTCAAAACATGCGAGTGGAAAGCAAAGAAAACTTTGAAGCATTAACAATAGAGGATATAGACCTAAAAACTGTTCAAAAATACGACATTATAACAACAACACAATACTTCTATAAATGGTACTGCATTAAAGGTGACGACACAGAATACTATGACACCATCGGTAAACTCATAAACATTATTGGTATGCGTAGAAGCTTTAGTTCATCAAAACGTGAAGCATGGGCATTATTGGCAAGAGAAAGCAGCGATTGGGCATACGCCAGAACCAAAGTCACCGCTAACGCAGAAGAAAACAAGGCTTTGCTTCTAAAAGATGCCAGAAAGTTTCGTCATAAAGGAATATCTTTTCTCTGTGACATTCTAAGAATAACTAATCAGGATAAAGAAATTCGTGACCTTGCAGAATATACGATAATGAAGGGGTTAGGCGTTGACGGTTTGCCTAACCGTTGGCGCTGGATGTACCGTTACTGGGACCCAAACAATTTCACCGCCTGCAAAGTTAACCATTTCTCTATCCTTACAATTAAAGGCGATTTAGGACATGGACAATTTGAGAAGCCATTTTTCCATAAAGAAGAACATGACGATTTATTCAAAGAATGCGGAATCTTCTATGAAGTAATCCGCACAGAAGGCGACACTGAGCAGCAACTTGATGCGCCGACTAGCCGAGCGTTTGAACATGCAAAACGGATACGGCTAGTTAATGAAGGCAACTCTTACGCTGAAGTGGCAAAACACTGTAATGTTTCTTCTAGAAGCACTATCGCGCAGGATGTTAAAAGCCACAATGAATCAATAAGTAACTTGACGTATTGTGAGCTTTGTAAACGCGCTAAATGTGAGTTATCCGAGTCTATTATATCTGCAAGGAGTGGGAGGTGACATAGTTTGGTTGAAACTATAAACGTAGTTACTTCTCCTGAAAACTTCAAAGACAAAACAGCACTCTACGAAGTAGATAAAGACGAAAATACAATAACAATCTATGACCACTTAATTTTGCAACAAATTTTTCTCAATAGAGCAAAGAATCTACTTAGACACCAAAGAAACAGTAGAGCATTCAACATTATAGACTCCTTTTGGAATACCCGTAAAGGCACTTGCATAAACCTTCTAATAGTGACATCTTTGTTTTCTATTCCATTATGCCTCGCTTTTACAGCTTTCATCTCACCAATTACTGCGATAGAATTAGTCATTGTAAACGGTTTTTGCTTCTTCTTTGTGCAAGCGGGCTATTATGCTTACATAACTATAAATGATGTTGAAATTCCGATGCGAACAAAGAGATAACCCATTTTTTGGAGTTAAAACTATTAATTAAGTTGAGGAGGTGAAAAAGCAAAATGAAAACAAAAAACAAAATAATCATTTCAATAATCGCCATCTTAGCTATAGCTGTCGCCGTTATAGTGCCAGTTGTGCCAGTGAAAGCAGAAGTAATCAGCGGATCCACAGAGATTAATCCAGAAATGCGGCACATCATCACAATGGGAAACTACAGCCTAAACTTTGAACTACAAGACTTTGAAACAACAATCGATAACATCAACATAAAAGCAGAAATATTCACAGTCACAGCTTACACAAACACCCAAGGCAACACAACAACCGGATACATTAACATTAATCTTGAAGACGTTGACGCAATAATCAACGCTAGTACAAGCACAGGAAAAATTCACGTTGGAAAAGCAATCTTAAATGTTGACCTACACCTTGAAGGAGGCTACATGGAATACAGATTTTACGTTGACACAACAAGTTCAATTTATGAGATAGCCCAGAATGCTTTTGCTAACTTTACCTAACCCTTTTCTTTTTATCTTTTTTTAATCAAGCATTAACAAACTCGACTCTCTTCTTATAATCAAAAGTCTATAAGTCCCCGAATATTTGTAACAATTCTTTTGATTTGCTTCTTAACCCGTCTTTACAAAAACTATAGCATTATAACGATAATCACATGAGTTAACTTTCAAGTGCCTTTTTACCTTCCTTCTAAAACGCTTTGAGAATTTATACTGTTTACTTCTTTTACTTATTTTTTTATCTACTAAAGAGTTAAGATACTCTTTAAGCAACTGATTCATAATAAACAATTCATTCTGACTTAGACAAACTGGAACTGACTTATTTTTTTCTGCCATAACCGTTCAATACTATAAACAATAGAACCCTTGATTTATTGTTTACTATTCATATGTTCACCATATAGGGTTTTAACACTACTAGTAGTAAGCTCATAAAATAGAAAACAGAACACTTTTAACGTATAACGCGCTATTTCTAAGAATAGCACGTCATTTATATAGAGGTAGATACATTAGCATGATATGGCGAGATAGCGTTGAGTATTATAAACCCAAATCAAGTCAGAGAAATCATAAACTCCATCCCCAACAATCCAGAAATACACAAACATTGCCAACTAATGAAAGGCAACATCACACCAGAAGACGTACAAGCATTCTTTCAAACAATGTTCATAGGCTCTTTCAGAACAGGCGAATTATGCGGCAACCGATACCCCAGCGACAAAAGCAGAAACACCGGACAGACACTTAAAGCATACTTAGACACCTATACACCAGACGACAGCAACCAAGACGAAATCGACACACTAACCCAACGCCTCTACATCCAGAATATTAGAGCTGGAAAAAAAGAGATGCCAACACTAGAGGATATACTAAGCATCCGCGAGCCAGTTTTAGTTCTCCAAGTTCAAGTTGAGAAACGTAAAGACCTATTTGTAAGACATACCGCTTTACCAATGCGTGAAGAACTAGAACCATTATCTAAACCAGTTTACGAATACATAAAAAACCGAGAAGCAGCCGAGTGTATATTTCCTTTTAATCGGATGCAGGCGCTTCGTTTAGCGCATAAAATCTTTATTGGTTACAGTTACAAAATACGTTCTTATCGAAGAAACAAGTTAGATGCAAAGGGTAACAAGATTCTGAGAGAAAATGGTAAGGCAGAACGTGTAACTATTACACCAAAAATTAAGCCTTTTGGCGACCATGCTGTACGTCATGCAGGGATAGAAGAGAAAAAGAAGTTGGGAATCAGAGGCCCTCGTTTAACTGCCTTTGTTGGTTGGTCCCCAAAGGGTGAAGAAGTGTTAGAAGAGGTTTATGACCAGAACGACCCGTTTACAGCTTGCCGTTTATACTTGCCATATTTGATAACGAGAAGGATTTAAAACATGGTTGAAATGAAAACAAACGAAGAATTGTACGCACTCTTTATGAACAGAAAAACCATTCCAAAATTTGCGGCTGAATATTTTAAGGCAGACGAAATGGTGCAACTTGAAGCTGTCATATATCTGATTATGAACTACTTTTCCACTAATGCAGTAAAAGCGATAGAGGGATGTTGCCAAAGTACCATAGAAGACAGACAAGCTATTACTGATGACCCATTCGGATTAAGGTATAGATAAAATGGAGTAAAGAGTAAATGGCTGACCATGAATCTTGTATAATAGATATTGTTGAAGAATTAATGAATAAGAATTTTACTTGTTATGTTGAATATGAAATAAGCGTTCCAATCAGTCTGCAAGAAATCTATGAAAGAAAAAAAGTGATTGTTGATGTTTTTGCTCTAAAGAAGGAAAAGCAAGTTTTAATTGAAGTTGGTCTTTTGAGCCAGAGTTCAATTTGGGCAGGAAGGATAGAGCTTCTTAAAAAGGTAATGCCAAATGCTCAAGTTCTATGGGTTACTCAATGGAAGAATTTTATCTCTCCAGCAGAGTTTGAAAATGCGCGTTTACGATGGAGATATTACGACCCAGAACTTGCAGAAAAAAACAAGCGTATAGAGCAATTATTGAATCAGTATCTAAATAAAAAACTTGTTCCGCAACCTAGCGATATTGACTTACTTAGCAAGGCTTTGATAGCTAAACAGGGGAGAGATTAAAAAGTTGGGTGTTGTTTTTTGTAAAACCGATTCAGGCTACACTTGGCAACCAGGCAATGGCAGAGCCTACAGCATCCAGCTAGAACAAGTTATGCCAGACAGAATAAGACAGTACATAAATGCGTCTTTCGCGGATGATGCAAGGGCTAAACTGTTTTTTGTTTTCCAGAACACTTTTTCCACTCTAGATGAAAAAAATTAAAATTACACATAACTTATTTCTCCTTTCCTTTAGGTCTCTCCTAAGACGTGTTTTATTTGATTAACGATTTTGCTAAGAACCTCAATGGCTGCAAGGTCAAAAGAATACTTTATGTCGTAAAACTGTTCCACAATATAT
>JBBACM010000024.1:0-11298 GCA_041657045.1 Minisyncoccota bacterium | reverse complement strand
TGGTTACTATGATAAATATAAATATTATTAAGATTAATATTCCCCACGGATTGTAAAAGTCCTGCATACTGTCACCTCTTTTAATTCAAAAATATATAAATATTAATATTTGTCAATGTACAGCTATTTACTTTTTTTAAAAACACTTAATTATAATTTTTAGTTAAAATTACAACAAAGATAATAGAACGAACTTAGAACATTTTTGAGATTGAGTTATGTATAAAAAAAGCTATTAAATATTTAATAGCGACAACGGTTCTCTCGTTTTCATTCTTTTCCCGAATCGTGGGGCAGATGATTGAAAAAGCCTGTAGATTTCTTTTACGAAATCATTAACCTTTATCTTATTTTTTGGAAATATCCCGATCCATTCTCGAGTATCCAAATCATTTAAGAATCTGTTTCCTTCGTCTTTTAACGGGCCCTCATTAAGGTCTAAAAGACTACCCTTAAACCCATTAATGTTATTTTTAAAAAGGTCATCTTGTATGTCATTCAGTCCTCTTATTCCATATAGACGGTTGTTTTTAAACCATAATTCCAAGCTTATCGTCCGTCCAAAGTTTTCGTATTTACCATCACTGCCACTCCAAAAGAGTGTAATTCTCTCAGAGTAATTTTTTGGATTGCTCATTGCCTTGGCTGTATCCTCAAGATTACGATTTCCATCAGCATCATGGAACCAGTCGTTTTTCCAGCAAAGCTCGGGATAAAGAACCCGCTTGTAAGAAAAAACTAATTGTTCTTGCCTTACATCGCCGTATTTTATCGTGTGTTCAAAGCTCGGCGGACGATTGTCGTCAGAGCATCCTATATGGAAAAGACACACGCAGTCGGGTATCAGTTCTTCCAAGAGAAGGAAAATAGGCCCTTTCTCAATAGATAAACTGAAACTTTTTTGATTCAACCATCCTTTCGACTTGAGTGAGCAATTCAATCCTCCAGAACAACTATCTGAAACTTCAAAGTTAATACTGTTTTCTTTCATCTTAACTCGCCAACCTTCTTTTTTAAAAGTAACCATAAACCCCTTACTGAGGAGTAATAGTAATATATAATATCTGCCTACCGTTGTCAAAATTATTGCAATGTCTTAGGGTTCAAACTTCTTCAATTGGTCTAGTGATTTTTTTATAAATTGTCCGAATTTGCGATTTTTTCCTCTTTTCTCAATATCGGTCATTTCGTAATATTCAGACTCTTTCTTTAATTTAATGTAATTAAGATATTTGTCTTCGTCTAACCTTTTTGTTTCAACAGCTTTTAAAATAGCGCAACCAGATTCGTGCGTATGGGTACAGTCGGCATATTTACAATCTCTGGATAAGACGACAATTTCATCAAAAACATTTTTTATGCCAGCATTTACAGCTGTCATTCCTACCTCTCTTGTCCCTGGATTATCAATTACAATTCCGCTATTTTCTAAAAAATACATTTCCCTAGCTGTAGTCGTGTGCTTGCCTCTATCCGTTGAATCATTAATTTCTTTTGTTCTAATTTCACTTTTTCCGAGCAGTTTGTTTATTAGAGATGATTTTCCTACACCAGATGAACCTAGAAAACAATATGTTTTTCCTTTTTTTATATGATTTATTAATTCATCTAATCCTTGTTCGGTGATTATGCTGGTCGGAATAATATCAACATTATTAAATCTGTCATTTATTTGATTTATTTTTAGATTAAATTCTTCTTCCGAAATCAAGTCTATCTTGTTTAATATAATTATTGGTTTAATTTTTGCTTCATTTATTAAAATAAGATACCTTTCAAAACGGTTGAGATTATAATCTCTACCTACTGATTCAATAATAAAAGCAACGTCGATATTGGTAGCAATAATCTGAGCATCTTGCTTGTTGTTATATTTTTTACTAAGTATGGTTTTTCGCGGTAAAATAGCATGGATAATTGCCATTTCTTTATCAAGAACAGTTATAGCTACCCAATCTCCAACCGCAGGATAATCTTCTCTTTTTGTAGCATTAAAGATTTGCTTCCCTGTTACTTTTGCTAAGTATTCACCATTTATATCCTTTACTTTGTATGATCCTTTGTGTTCGGCAATTACTCTAGCTATTGAATATTCTGATAGACCCAAAGACTTTCTTTTTGATTCAAAAAAATCGTTATATCCTAAATCTTCAAGTGTAATTTTTATAATACTATCAATCATATTTTTATAATATTATTATACTTATAAAAACAAAAAGTGCCAATAAGGGCGCTGAGACGTTATCGGAACTTTTTAAAGGCTGAACTACAATTGACTTTTAATACACAAGATGTATTATCTACTCAACCAAAAGTCATTTTGGTGGGAGCGTAATAATGTCCTTTTATGAGATTCCTTTAAAACAAAGATTTACTCGTATTTCTCAAAGAGGCCCCCGGCTGTTTAGCAAAAACATTTTCAAAGAAATTGACGGCATTGGGCTAAGGATTGAGTGCGACAACGAAGACGAGCTTACCGTGGAAAATATCAGAAGGCACGGCACTCTTGTCGGGGATAGCTCTTGTATCGTGGAAGCAGAAAACATCCAGGAAGCAATCAGAAAATTCTACAAGAACTGGGATGGAGCCGATATTGGAGGTAAAGAAGAAACAGCTAAAGCCTTATGGATTGACAGGCCTAAGCCGATTATTGGACTTCCTTATTGTCATTTTTTAAGAATCTCTGATACTGATCGATTTATCTGCGGAGAACAAGTTCAAGGCGAGTGTTATGGCGAGAGAGGAATGTGTGTTCTTGAACCAGACATCGATCCCCCTCCAAGCGGAAACTGTCCAATCAACGAACTTAACCTCAAGTCTCGCTTGTCTCAAAAAAAACTTGTGATCGAAAAAGTTGTTATTGATGAAAGAGAATATCTTTTCATTGATACCAACAAAAAATAAACAACTTTTTAAATTATAAAGCTGTTTTTTGTTAATTAATATTGGGCATAAAAAAAGCGCTTATAGTCCGCCGACTTTGTTATCCCCCACACAATATACAGACTCCATTTTCATTAATTGTTAAGGGATAATGACAGGTATAGCAAGTAGCTTGCCATTCTTTGCCAGATTTTTTACGGCGTTCCCATACTTCTCTTCCGTCTTTTCCTTCCTTGAAAAAGGACTCAGTCTGTTCGTGTCTACAAGGCATACATAAATAATAATTAAATATTAAGATTTGTCAACAGACAGTGGCGTTGGGACGAACTCGGAACCTTTTTGAGATTAAATGTATAAAAAAGAGCCGAATTGGTAAATATACATTTCGGCCTAGTGAGCTGTTGAGTCTGAAATGATTTGTAATGGGTCCTCGAGTTCAGAGAGGGCGCGGGACGCCCCTTGAAGACCAGCTAATCTTGATTCCAGAGATGAGCTCAGCTCAATTGCTCTTTGTTCAGTGACACCTTCTTCAACAATTTCGTACCAGTTTTTAACATTTTTACAGTTGAGCCACCAGTTGTCGAATTGTTTTTTGTTCTCAAAACGGTTCCATGTGATTACGCCGTTGGAAATACTTCCACTGACGTTTCGGAACACAACAATGTACATTTTTTCCTCCTTGGGAATATATTTATAGTATTAAATTATTTACTATGGTTTGTCAAATACGTAAAAAGTTCCAAAGCTGTATTGCGGTTATCATAAGAATCCTTACAAAATAAGGCTTCCTAAGTTTGCAGGGGCTCGTGGAGGACGTTAGAACCAGGATTCAAGAGAACACATTACAATTGATTAACGATGAGACGAACTCGGAACCTTTTTAAGGTTAAATTATGCGTGAAATAAAAAAAGCGCTTTTCAACAATATCGACACGTGATATATAGCGCTTTAATTTCTATCGCGGCAGAATTTTCTCCCCTGCCTAGTATTTTAAAAATCCTTATCTCTACACAACCAAGATCGTGTCTATCCTGATCACCCCTGTTCATATAAGAACATTTCTATCTCTGTGTTTTTACAGGTCGAAACTCGTTAAAGGGGCTTTGGAAGTTTCTGGATTATTAATAACATAGTTGTTTATAATTGTCAAGTGCAGGTAAAATCCAGACAGGATTGGAACCGAATTTCTTTAATTGGTATATAGCTTTATAGCTTAAAATTGTGTTTGCAGGGGCGATGGGACGTTATCGGAACCTTTTTGAAGTTAAATTGGATATAAAAAGATGGCTTTACGAAATCGTCTTAAACGATTGCCATCACGTTCTCACAGCCTATTCTTCGATTGGTACCCCAGCATTTCTCAGTTCTTCTTCTTTGACGAAGATTGGGAATAATCGATTTTTTGTATCAATCTGCTGGATAGGCTGACCGATTGGGCCATATATCTCAGAGCCCATCCTTTTAGTTTTCCAAAATATTTCATTCTGAAAAACCTTGCGAGTACTGTTGCTTAAGAGAATTTCTCCCTCTTGAAGCTCTGGGTGTGCTAGTCTTTTTACCATTAATCGCACCTTATATTTTGTATAATATAAACATAATATTGTCAAGCGTTAAGAAAAGTTCTAACGTCCTATTGCGGTTAACATAAAAAGCCTTACAGAATAAGGTTTCTTAAGTTTGCAGGGGCGACAGGATTCGAACCTTATTGGGCGGGCTCGACCGGACTCGAACCGGCAGTCTCCTCCGTGACAGGGAGGCGCGATAACCAATTTCGCTACGGGCCCATGAATATATTAATTGTGTGCCAGGGATGGGGATCGAACCCATGACAACTCGCTTATGAAACGAGTGCTCTACCACTGAGCTACTCTGGCAAAACTCAGTTTAACCAAACAAAAAATGTTGCGGTTCCTGGAATTGCACCAGGGTCTCCAGCTTATGAGACTGGCGAGGTACTACTCCTCTAAACCGCTATGTATAGGCTATTCTAACAAAAATTAGAATAAAATCAAGAGAGCTCTTAGTCTTCTACTTCCTCTAAAACTCCGAATTTTCTTAGCGTCTCTTCAAAAGAATCAAAAAGCTTCTGCAGTTCCTTTTTATTAAGAGAGTAGTTTTTGTCTTTTCTCAATTCGTCGGCAAGCTCGGCTAATCTTTTCAGATTTTCTCCGTCAGGAACAGTAGAATCATTAACCATTTCTTTTAGTGTTTCTCCAGCATAACCAAATCTTTTCAATAGCTGATGAAAAAGTTCCTCCATCTTCAAAACCCCTCTTCGGTAATCACCGCTATCAAGTATGTTTGAAATCTCCTTACATCGACTTAGAAAAGATTGAGGAGGAGTGTATCTCTGAAAGCTTAAAAAGTCTTTCGTTCTTCTTTTAACATCGCCCAATATCACTCCCTCTTTGGCATAGTAATAAATTATGGCATAAAGAAGAAGCAAGGAAGCTATAATGAAAATAACCTTAAAAGGATAAAGGTAGCTTACAAGCTCTTTCGACTCCATTAATTGTATAAGTTCATCTGTTGTCATAGTTTTTTTCAAATAAAGAAGCGATTAATAATAACTTATCTTCTTCAAAAGCATTTCCGATTAGTTGCATTCCTATCGGCAATCCATTAGAAGAACCGCAAGGAATAGAAATTCCGGGCAGTCCGGCCAAGTTAACGGAAACCGTATAAATATCCGCCAGATACATTGACAGCGGATCATCGGACTTTTCTCCTATCTTAAACGGCAGACAAGGAGAAGTCGGGCCTAATATGACATCAACTTTTTCAAAGGCTTTTTCAAAATCTTTTTTAATTAAGGTCCTTACCTTCAATGCTTTTTTATAATAAGCGTCATAATAGCCAGAAGATAAAGTATATGTTCCGAGCATTATTCTTTTTTTAACCTCTTTTCCAAATCCCGAAGTCCTGTTTTTTAAGTATGTATCAATAATCTCTCCATCTTCATCATCAATCGACGTACCATACCTTAACCCGTCAAAACGCGCCAAGTTTGCGCTAGCTTCAGCCGGAGCAATAATATAATAACAGGCTAAAGCATATTCACTCATTGGCAAGCTGATTTCAACTATTTCCGCGCCTAATTTTTTGTAAGTTTCTATGGCTTTTTTAATTGTTTCCTCTACTTCTTTTTCCAACCCTTTAGTAAAATATTCTTTCGGAACTCCAATTTTTAATTTATCAAGATTATTTTCTTTTTTCGAATCAGTGCTGGTCGAATCCATTTTATCTATTCCTCTGATTGCTTCAAAAACAATCTTAGCGTCTTCAACGTTTTTAGTTAAAGGTCCAACTTGATCCAAAGAAGAGGCATATGCGATTATTCCGTACCTTGAAACCGCCCCGTAAGTCGGTTTTAAACCCGTAATTCCACAGAAAGAAGCTGGTTCTCTGATTGAGCCTCCCGTATCTGTTCCTAAAGCATAAATACACATATCAGAGGCAACTGCAGCTGCCGAGCCACCCGAAGAGCCTCCTGGAACCCTCTCTAAATCGTGAGGATTCTTAGTCGGAAAGAAAGCAGAATTTTCACAGGAAGAACCCATGGCAAACTCATCAAGATTTGTTTTTCCTAAAAACACCGCACCTATCTTTTCTAATTTTTCAATTACAGTTGCGTTATAGGGGGCGACATAATTTTCTAAAAACTTAGAACTGGCCGTACACTTAACATCCTTAATCAAAATAATATCTTTTATCGCACAGGGAATTCCAGTTAAGACACTGATTTCCCCCTCTTTAATCATTTTATCAGCCCTCTTGGCTTGTTCTAAAGCTAACTTCTCAGTAACTGTTACATATGCCTTGATTTCCCCATCTTTGTCTTTAATTCTCTCCAAAAAAGCCTTAGTCAACTCAACCGAGGTGAATTCCCCGCTCTTTAATCCCTCGTGCGCTTCTTTAATTGTAAGCTTGGTTAAATCAGTCTTCATTGTATAGAATTTTCTTAACCTCTAAATAATTACCTTTTTTTCTGGGTAAAGCTTTTAAGAGCTCCTCCGAATCTTTTTCTTCTCCAATGTCTTCCCTGAATATATTTTCAGACTTAGAGAGATTGGCAGTTTCTTCAATCGAAGAAACATCCAATTCTTGTAATTTTTTAACGTATTCTAAAATGGAAGAAAACTTCTCCCTGATTTCGCCTATCTCTTCATTTTTAATTTCAAGATATGACAATTTGGCTATTTTCCTAATTTCTTCTTCCGATATCATATGTCTTGAATAATATACTAATCTTTGATTTTCGGCAACTAATTACCTAAAGCTAAAACAAAACTCCTTTCTATATATTCTTCCTTTGTTATGCCTCCGTTAGCCAGTAATCTATTTAATCCGGCATAGTATTGTTCTTTAATTTGAGAAGTTGGCAGGGGCGCGTTAAAAACACGAACTTCGTCAATATATCCATTCCAAAGATAATTGGGCGATGAACAGTGATATCCTGCACCGATAGAACTATAATATGCTTCCGTAGTTGTAGATATCACGGTTGTATTCCCATTTTGAATACCATCAACAAAAAGTTTCATATTCCTCGAAGAATCAACTGTCCAGACAATATTATGCCAATTATTGTTAAATACTACCCCTATGTTTGAACCAGTTATAGTTTGACTACTGCCTGAGCCATAGGCTCGATGCGCAAAATTTAAACCTACATAAAACCATACATTGCTTGAACAATAAGATGCGCCGAAAGGACTAGTCGCAGCAGGCGCGGCTGCTCCCCATTTAACCCAAGCCGAGTAAGTATAAGGAGATAAATCGTTAAAATGTATTGGGGTGTAAGTAATATAATCGCTTGAACCGTTAAAAAATAAACAAGAACCATTTATACAGTTTGAACCTGAATAAACTAAGGGTGTGCCGTGTATAGTTCCGCTGATTCCACCGTTCCAGGTATCTTGAGTATATGTGCTTGTAGCATATCCACCATCAATGACTCCCGAACCATCAAATTTCCATTCCCCTACGATATTTAACATCAAAGAATTCCTTAAAGAATTAGAAAATATCTGAACCTTAGCAATAGTTGCTTTTTGGCTCATCCCATTCATCCCAACGATAATTAAACCAGAGAGAATCCCAATAATTGCTATTACGACTAATAACTCAATCAATGTAAAAGATTTTCTAATAAAATTATTCATTAATTAAATATTCCCTTGATATTTACCCAAAGAGAATGAATTGCGACCGGGACGACATTAATCGCTTCGCTGAATTCTCTTTCAAACTCTTTTTTTGTTTTCTCTCCCAGGATTTTCTCTATCCACGGATTAAAATCATCGTTTATCCAATTCAAAACAATCCCCCACCATTCCGTTATCTTCGGCATGCATTTATCTTTAATTGAATTAAAATCAAATGCAAAACAAAAGCTGAAAGAAAAAAAGGATATTAATAGAACGAGAGACAATAATCTCTTCCACATATTATTTTAATTTATTTATTGCTTCTTCTATCCTCTCCAAAGTCTTTTCTTTTCCTAAGGCAGAAGCTATTTCCATCGGTCCAGCCGAATTCTTCTTTCCGGTTAAAGCAACCCTTAACGGCCACAAGAGATTCCCCCTGTTTGCTATTTTATTAGCTTCTTCCATCAATTCTTTTTCTAAATTATCTTTATTAAAGTCTTTAATGCCAGAAATTATATCAAAAGACTTTTTCAAAGAATCTACCAAGTCTTCGTCACTCATTTCTTTCCATTTCAATAATTCTTTTTCGTAATTTAATTCCTTTTTAAAAAACATACCAACTAATTCAACTATTTCTGAAAGTTTTTTTAATCTTTCATGATACAGATTAACCATTTTTTCTATATCCTCAATATGTATTTCTTCTCCGGTTTCAATAACCGAATATTTCTCAAGAGAAATCTCCTTAATTAGTCCGGCTTTGATAAGATACGGGACACACATTTGAGCTAATTCATATAAGGGGGTTTTGCGGATATAGAAACCGTTCATCCAATCCAGTTTTTCAATATTGAATATGGCTGCTGATTTTTGTATTTTTTCAATTGAAAAATCAGCAATCAATTTTTCTATAGAATATATTTCTTCTTCTGTTCCCGGATTCCATCCCAAGAAAGCGATAAAATTTATAATCGCTTCGGGTAGATATCCGTCTTCTTTATAATCAATCAAAGATGTTTTGCCGGTCCTCTTGGAGAGCTTCTTTTTATCTGTTCCTAAAATTAAAGATAAATGAGCATACTCGGGTTCCTTAAAGCCCAAAGCACGAATTATTAAAATCTGCTTTGGCGTATTGGGGATATGGTCTTCTCCGCGGATAACATGAGTTATTTCCATTTCAACATCGTCAATTGCACAGCTCAAGTTAAATAAGGCATTATTTAAGTCTTTGGCTATGACAAAATCGCCCAAAGTTGAACTATCAACCTCAATTTTCCCCCTGATTAAATCATTAAAAAATACTTTTTGGTTTGAAGGAGATTTAAAACGTATAACCGAAGGCCTTCCCTCTTTTAAATATTTTTCAACTGTCTCAGGAGATAAATCACGGCACTTGCCCTGATAAACAGGAGCTTCTCCGATAGACATTAAGTATTGCTTCTCCGCTTCGACTTCTTCTTTAGGACAGAAACAATAATATGCACTTCCCTCTTTAAGCATTTTTTCCAAATACTTTTTATATATCTCCGTTCTTTCACTCTGCCTGTAAGGAGTATGAGGGCCGACATTCGGCCCTTCATCAAAGGATATTTTCAACCATTCTAATCCTTCTAATAATTCGTCTTCCCATTTTTTTTCTGACCTCTCTTTATCCGTATCCTCTATCCTTAAAATAAAAGTGCCTTTGTTTTTTCTTGCGAAAAGAAATGCAAATAAGGCCGTTCTCACGGTTCCGATATGAAGATGTCCCGTCGGAGACGGAGCAAACCTCGTCCTTATTCTTTTTTCTTCTTTTTTGGCTATCATACTAAAAAATCTAAAACATATTGGGCGATAATATTTGCCGCAAAAGGCTTGGAAAACAATTCTGCTGCTTTTTTCATGCTGTCCGCATCATCTTTTAATAATATTCTTAACTTTTCCAAAAAGAAATTATGAGTAAAATTTCCTTCTTCCAAAACAAGACAAGCGCCGGCTTTGGCATAGCTGTATGCATTTTTAACCTGATGGTTCTGAGCTGATTCCGACAATGGAACCAAAATGCTCGGCTTCTTGATCAATGCTATCTCAAATATCGTTCCTGCTCCGGCCCTCCCCACGATACAACCAGCTGCAGCATATGCCTGGCTCAATTCTTTTTCATCAAGAAAAAAATACGGATGGTAATATTTAAGCAGTTCTTTGTCAGTCATAGCCAGCGATTCATTTTTAACTCTTTTGAATCCCTCGAGTCCAGTCTGATGAATCACTTCAAATTCTTTGAGGATGTCTATAAGGGCATCTAAAACCACGTCATTGATTCTTTCACTGCCTTGAGAACCTCCAAGTATTAAAATTACAGGCTTTTCTCCGGTTAGATTAAATAACTTTTTAGCTTCATCTTTATTTCCTTCGGATAACATCTTCCTTACCGGATTGCCGGTCTCAATCATTTTTTGGCTTGAAAAATATTCTGTTTCTTTCGCCGGAAAAGAAACAAACACTCTTTCGGATAATTTACTGCATATTTTATTAGCCATTCCCGGAGCTACATCCGATTCGTGCATAAAGATGGGAATCCTTAAAATCCATCCGGCTATAACCACGGGAACAGAACCGAAGCCTCCTTTGCTTAAAATAACATCGGGGGCGGTAAAAAACATTATTGAAAATGCTTGAATAATTCCAAAAGGAATCTTTAACAGAACATCTATAAAATTTAAAAAGAAAGAGCCTATTGAAAAATACCTCCTTATCTTCCCTGAAAAAATATAGTATGTTTTTATCTTCTCCTTAGGCAAGAAGGTATTAGAAGTAAAATCAGCTGGACCCATATATGATATATCCAAGTCAAGCTCTCTTTTTCTCATTTCTTCGGCTACGGCGATAAGGGGAAAAATATGACCGCCGGTCCCTCCTCCGGTAAATAATATCTTTTTCATACTTTAAATATAGTGTTTTTTAGCTCTTTTAACAAGTAAGTGCTATATCTTCTGAGGCTACTTGGCGCAACGGAAACCGATGTATGTAAAAAAGTCAGATGCCGAAAAGTTTAATACCAGTGCAAACACTCCAGCGTAGGAACCATCGACCCAAAAGCCACCACGCACCAAAGCACTCCCAGAAAATGTACTATCATAAAGAATGGGTCCGGCCCCAGTCGAACTATCTAAGGAAGTGTTTTTCGGACCGACATTATCGTAGCCAAGATTGTTTCCGAAATCGTTGACGTCGTTGATTTCCTGCCATCCCCAAGTTGTTAAGTTTGGATCCTGTGGCTGGGAG
>JBBACM010000023.1:0-12002 GCA_041657045.1 Minisyncoccota bacterium | reverse complement strand
ACTGACCAGTTGTTGGACTGTATCCAGAGGTTGATGTACAACCAGCGGGTAGAGTTACGCCTGAACCAGAACATGATTGGCCTGTTGTTGTGCTAAAGCCAGAAGATGATGTGCAACCAGCAGGAAATGTGTATCCTGTTGAGCTGCTCAAAATGGCGTTAGCCTTGGCTCTTGAACTTGTTCCGAAGAATCCTGTTCCAGCTGTTAAGCCGTAAGGAGCCAAAACTTCAGAAGCATATTTGGCTTGGAACTTTATTACTGCGGCCTTTGTCATTGCTCCGAAGTAAGTTGTTTCCCTGCCTGCGTTCTGTAATGAAGTGACGGGGTCTGAATTTAATAATATTTGTAGGTATTTTACGTCTTCTCCAGTAGAACCCTGCTTCAAATTAGTAGTGAACTGAAATCCAGCAGGAATGCCAGAAATAGTACCAGTACCAGTTGTTGTTGTAGTTGTCGTTGTTGTTGAACCGGAAAGCATCTGGGCAATCAACGCCATTAGGCCGTTGTTGTCACAGCTGCTTAGGTCTTGCAACGAGCAAGCAGCGACTGGACTTATCACTACTGATAAAGCTAAAGCTATACCAGCGACAATACCAAATTTCTTTGTACTCATTTTGTTATTGTTTTTTTAACTTATAATGTGTCGTTTGTCGACCATTATGTCTCCAACTGTCCTTTGTCAATCCGTTCTTCTTTAAAGAACGGAACGGCAAAGGAACAATTAGAGAAACAAACAACTTTTTCTTTGCACCTTCTTTTCTTAAGGCTCATCCTCAAGGTAGTCTCCCCTGAAGATGAACCTCTGTAAAAAGTGCAGAAGATTCTTTTTATTCTCCTCTATCGCATCTATTCTTTATCTGTCCTTCAGACAGACAAAGAATAAACGCGAAAATGTTGTTAACTTACTTCTCCGGCTGAATCTGATAAAGAGTCTCGACTGCTAAATTATAATCACCAATAGCAAAACTCTCTTTGGCTTCAATCAAAAGAGCATTCTGTTTTTCTGTTAAATTTTTAGCATTGGCTTCAAGTTCTTTAATTTCACTTTCAGCAAGAAATTTATAGAACGCTTGATAATCTTCACTATTGTCACTCATGATTGCAGCATTGGTTGTCTTTTCGATCTTGTTAATCTTTGAAACGATATTGCTGACCAATTCCGCTTTCTGCTTTTCCGGCAGCTTTGATAGTTGACGTGATGCAACAACTAAAGCTTTCTGGACTTCAACAATTCCAGCTGCCAATTTGCTTCCTTGATTTTCGCTCCCTTCAGTCATCTTGTCAAGTTCGGACAATCTCTTGTCAGCCTGGTCAAATTGAGCCACGGCCCTGTCTTCAGGAGACATGAACGAAATCCTTATATCCTCATATGTTTGTTTCAAGCTATATAGCTGGTCTCCGGGTAAAGCATTGGATGTTACTAAAGCAAAACCAAAAACAGCAACGATTAAGCTGGAAAGGACAGGAACTAAAACTCTGGGAGTTTCAAAGGCGGAACCAATAGTATTAAAAATGGAAACAAAAACGCTCGCTTTGGATTCTCTTTCGAACTGCTTCCCGATTATGTCCCTTTTAGCAAAAGAAACCCATTCAGTATTGGGCTTCGTTCCTTTAAGCGATTCGAGTTTTTTAATTAATTGAATTTCTTCCATAGTGTTCTTTCACTAATGTAGACGGAAAAACAGTACTTCTGTTACAAATGAGTTATAGCATAAAAAGATAGTAAAAACAAGGGTTTATGCCCTTGCCTGTTATTAAACTATAGTAATATTGGCCCCAAATTCATTAAATTTTCTTAATATTCCCTTTGCGGTGCCTCTGTCTAGAACATTCTGACGAGGAACCATGGTGACCGTTCTTCCCTCTTTATCCTTGATTTTATAGTGCTTAGTCCCGTCTTTAGCCGTAAATCCGCACTTCGTAGCAACGTTTAAAATCTTTTTATAGGAACAATCTGTTGTTTTAACACTTAACTTTTTCATTTTTAGCGATGTTAAAATCAACCTCTATTGTTCTGGCGGTGGGCGGAAAAACCCCAAAACTCTGCGCTAAACTTATCGGTGGAAAATACTCTGGCATATATTGAAAGTACTTTTCCGGAACATCTAAATACATTCTCACAACATCATTAACCATTTCTATTAATTCCGCAAAAGTGTTGCCCTCAGTAAAGCAACCGCTGTATGTAGTCACTTCAGCACAATACTTACCCTCATCTCCGCGCCTAACAGAAACACTGATTTCATGCGGAAATAAGGCTCTAAGCTTGTTTACTTTTTCAATTGTTTTTAAGGTTAATTTCTTCATATTTTTATTATATCAGAGAGATATGAATAAACAAGAGGCGCTTAGGCTATTTTAGCCATAATTTAAACAAGTGCAGGCAGTCCTTTCCACATATCTTCATATTCATTATCAGCCTTTTGATTTAAAGGTGTGGGACGCATTTTAAGCCTTTGAGCAGTCTCAATATAGCCCTCAATGGCCTGAAACAAAGAAGCCATAACTTCTACAGGATTATCTCCTTCTTCAACAATATTAAACTCCAAAGCCACGCCATACCAAGTATTCTCCTCTTTGAAGATTATATATCTGACTGAGCCTTTATTTAATGTATTTTTATATTTCATAGATTTATACCCTTTATAGTTAAGACGGTTTTTTGCTGTTTTTGTTACGCTTCCAGTATCTGTCTTAATTGCTTCATTCCACGGTGGATTATAACCCTGGTTGCTCCTTGCGATTTACCTAAGGCTTTGGCCACTTCTGAAATAGGCTCTTGTTCAATATAGTACATTGATAAGGCCAAGCGGTAATCATTATCCATCTGTCCTAAAGCAGCGGTTATTATTCTCATGTCATCTTTCTGGACGGCTTGTCCAGCAATATCCTGGCTATTGTCCAGAATGTTTTCAGGATTGTCCAGAATGACCGGATTCTGGTCTTTCAGTCTATAATGGTCGGTTATCATATTCCTGGCCACACTAAAGAGAAAACCTGACGGATTCCTGATTTCCTTGTCCATGGAAATCTCTTTCCAGAGACGGGTAAAGGTCTCCGAAGTTATGTCTTGAGCAATGACTTCGCTGCTAACCTTAAAAAGAACAAAGCGGTAGACTTTATCTACGTGCTCGTCATATATCTGCGAAAAAAATTGTTCTTTGAATTGCTGTGATTGCATTATCTTTTTTAAAACTTAAATGTCCAGAATTGTGTCCAGCTTGTCCTAATCAGTTGTCCACATCTATCCACGATTGTCCAGAAGTTGTCCACAATGTCCAGAACCGTGTCCAGTATGTCCAGAATACTGTCCAGATTGTCCAGAACCGTGTCCAGTATGTCCAGAATGGTTTCTAGTAGGACTTATTGATTTCGTAAGAGGTCATCTTGCCTCCTCCGATTGAAGTTATAATTTTCGACTCTTTTAAACCTTTCAATTCCCTTCTAATTGTTCTCGGGTTCATTTCCGGGAAAAAGTCACTAATCTGATTGGCCTTTAACTGACCCTTGTTTTGGAGAATCTCCAAGACCTTCAATTGGACCGAAGAAAGCTCCTCGTAATTAATATGCTTGATTTCCCTTTTTTCCGGCTCTGTCTTCTTTTCTTCTTTAACCTCCTCTTTGATGCCTGCCGAAACGGATACCTGCTCTTCTTTTTTAATTTCCATGACTACCGGCTTTTTGACTTCCTTAATCCTTAATACTTCCAAAGCCAGAGAATCTTTCAAAGAATCATACTCGTTTTCCAAAACCTCGAAGTTCCTTTCCGACACCCATTCCTGTTCTTTGGCTATGCCAAAGTAAGTCTTGATGAGCTCGATTTTAGCCAAGACTTTTTCCAAATGCTGCTCTCTTTCTTTGGGAACAACTGAGATAGATTTTCCTTTTATAATATTCGAGAAAAATAGAACATCAAGTCCCTCTTTGCGAATTGCAAATTTAAGGGGATCCTCTTTAGGAAAGAGATCCGTCACCTTGTATAAGGCATTGGTCAATTTAATGATATTCTCCTCCGTCATAGCCCTTATTATATGGTAAGAAAAAACAAAAGTCAAACAAGCGGTGTGAACACTATAAAACCGGACACATCTTAATGAAAAAAGTGGAGTCATTGACTGACTCCATAATTTTGTAGGCCATCTTTTTCTATATTTTCGCTATACCTACTCGAGAATCTTTTTTCTATACCTCGTACATCTTCCAGCACCGATACGCTCGATCTTCTTTAATTGCAAAAGCTTATTTAGCGCTTGGTTAATTGTCGGTCTGGCCACAACGGCTTCTTTTGAAATTTCCTTCGGAGACGCCTCACTAACCGTTTGAAGATATCGCCACACTGCCAGCTGTTTTACGGATAAAACATTTTCAATGCTTTCTTTAGATAATATTTCGATGGCCATCCTTGACTGCCTTAAAAAAACTGTTAAGAAAAAATCAAGCCAAGGAACGATATCCTCTTCTTTTTTTTTAAAGGTCTTCTGGCTTTTTCGTAAAGCCATATAATAATCCGGCTTATTATCTTCAATTAATTTTTCATGAGAAACATATGGTACATACAAATATCCCGATTTTAATAAAAGAAAATTGGTAAGTATTCTCGAAAGGCGCCCGTTTCCATCAGAGAAAGGGTGAATATTTAAAAATTCGACAATAAAATTAGCTATAAGAAGGAGTGAATGATATCTATTTTCAGAAAACTCCGATTGAGTCCACTCAACCAATTCCTGCATTTCTTTTGGAGTAAGATATGCCGGAGTCGTGTCGAAAAGAATGCCTATCGACTTTCCCGCTTCGTCAATCATTTCAACCTTATTTTCCGTCTTTTTGTACTCCCCCCTATGAGGCTCATCTTTTTCTACGTATTTTAAAAGCTCCTTATGAAAATGCTTAATAGAATTCTCAGAAAATTTAAGCGACCTCCAGGAATCAAAAATATTCTCTAACAGTTCAAAATATCCTCTTACTTCTTGCTTGTCACGGTCAGTAAATTTTTGGATACTAATCCCTCTCATCAATTTCTCTATGTCTTCATCGGACAATATAGATCCCTCGATACGAGTTGAAGAACCAGCAGAAGTAATCAAAACAGAACGTTTTAATCGTCCTAAAACTTGAGGACTCAGCTTAACTCCAGAAATCCATTGCCCCTTTAGTTCGTCAATTTGGGTAATTTTTGACCAAACCTCAGATGGAATATATTTTAATCTTTGTTCAAAACGCTTGTTTTCCATTTTTTTATCTTATATTGTAACTATATAAGATTATATAAGATTATATAAAATAAGTCAACCTTGAAATTATAATACCCCCATCCTTTTCAATTCCCAGAAGCATTCCGCCGTAGCATTGATGTCGGACAAGGCATTGTGAGCGTCTTCAAAAACCGTTCCGAACAATAGAAAATAGAGTTCTTTAAGTTTCGGCCACTTATAACCGTAGGGACCGTCAATGGCACAAAGATTAGTTGTCCTTTCCATGGTGCATATCTTATTCTTAAAAATCATGCCGTTAATCATTTCTTTTCTTAAAAATTCGGCACCAACAATCTTCTCGTCGAAACTCATATTGTGAGCGACCAAATAGTCGGACTGATTTAACATGTCTTGGAATTCAACCAATACTTTTTCCAATAACGCACCCTCTCTTTCGGCTCGGGCCGTTGTAATGCCGTGAAGCCTAGAAGCTTCTTTTGGTATCACAAATCCTTCTGGCTTGATTATATAATTCCCTCCGCTGATTTTATTCCCTTTTAGGTCATAGAAAAGCCAGGCGAGCTGAACAAGTCTTGGCCAGTTATCTAAATCTTCAAGCGGTGCCTTCCAGTTCAAAGGAAGGCCAGTTGTTTCGGTGTCAAAAAAAAGATACATATATAAAAGTATATACTTAAAATTAGAAAATACCAATTTATAATAAAATCGATTTGAAATAACGAATTAGAATATAAAGTATCGATTATGACTGTCTGCGCATATATCGACTCTCTATCTTTAACACATTACTCACCATTATACCTCGCTGATAACATCAAAACCTTTAAAGCTACCCGTAATCGAGATTCCTACTAATTTATCCTTACACACCTTCTTCTCTTTTATTTGACGGGCTGTCTCATTTAGCGTGGCTCCGGAACCCACAGCATCGTCTACAAGAAGAATGTTATTATACGTCCCTCTTTCATTAACGATTATCGTGCTCGCCGCATTTTGTATCCTATCTTCTAACTTGTTCAGTGATTTTTGAGGAACAGATACTTCTGTCTTAATCTTTACAAGCGAAATTTTTGGAATATTTATATCTAGATATTTCTCCAATTCTTTCATAAACTGCACCTGCCTCTTGACGGTAGGAGGAATAAATCCAACTGCGTCAATCTTAAAATCTTTAATGACTTTAATTATTTTCGGCCTAATCTCTTCGGCTATTTTTTTAATCAAAACCCTGTCTTGACTATTTTTGGCGTAAAGCAACATTTGTCCAAGTTTTGTCTTACCGAATCTTTCTATGCTGTAAAAATCAATATAATAAAGCGAATCAAGATAAACCTTGCTAAATGTAGACTTCATTTTCTCTAGTCCGTCTATTAAGCCATCTTTTTTATAATTATTGTATTTTTCAACAATCTTAATATAGTCAGTGGCAGCTTTAGATACTTCAATTCCTCTTTTTTCACACCAAGAAACAAAACCCTTAACCCCTTCGTTAATTTCTCCAGACGGGGTTACGATAAAAAAGTTTTTGGCTATAATGTCTCTGTCCTTATCGCTGATTAATACTTGTTTAGTCATCTCTGCCGGTAAAAAAAGAGAATAAAAAACCATAGGAGGCTTGCCTATTTTTTTAATTTGACCTTTTTCAATCAGCCCGCTTAGTTGCTTCAACACAGCCTGATAAGATATTCCTAAATAACCAAATATCTCAACCGGCCTAGCTTGCCCATTTTTCTTCAAAAAATCTATAATTTTCTCGGCAGTATTTGTTTTCATTGTTTATAGTTTATAGTAAACTATCAACTATAAACTATCACATATATAAAATACTGTCAAGTGGGCCTTAAATAAAATGAATTGGCATGACAAAACAATGAATCGCGCAAGAATCGCGCAAAGAAGAATCAATATTTAACGACGGATAATTTATCAAACGCCGGAATATACATTACTCCGTCTCCTATCGATAATGGCGTATAGCAAAATGGACTTGATCCGGTAAGAGATAATATCGTATCATTTAACGGAACCTCATCTGTTATATTCAACGAATCATATCCGAGCACGTTAATATCCTGAGTTAAATACACGTTGCTACCGCCATCCGAAGCAATTGAAGATGCTGGAGAGAAAAAACTACTATGAATCCACCTCTTAGTCCACTTAATGCTGCCGTCTAATAAGTCGACTGCGGAAATATCCCAAAGACTTACTCCGCCACTCCTGAGTACAGACATATAAAATTCATTTTCGCCGATACTCGATGGAGAACCGTAATTTTCCTTACTCCAAAGTACGTTATTCAAATCATTATCTAGAGCGTAAAAGGTGTTTGATTGCTGATTAGTATCATAATAGCAACATTTTGCACCGGAAATGTTTACCAAAACTGTTCCGCTAAAAGCTACGTAAACCTGTTCGGCTACATCGAACTTATCCTCCTCGCCTAAATAACTTTCATCATATACTACTGGAAATGATTTTTCGGCTATTTTGCCAGAACCGAAATTAAACTTAAAAACACTGTTGCTCTTTGAAAAGAAAATATTGTTGCTTCCATCAATAACCAATTCTGAATAACTAATACCTCCCAAGCTTCCGATGTCGTAGACGGAAATTATGTTTTCTCCATCAAAAGAAAAAAGAATGGCTTTATCCGGCTCTTCCGAGGCGATAAAATATATCCTATCCTCTGAATCAATAACAATGCTCCTAGTATAGACTCTTTCAAAATCTTTTTTCCACTCAAGCTTTCCAGAAGGACTTAAAGCATAGACGCTTTTAGCGGTGACAGCATATATTGAACCGTCCTTACCCAAAGAAATCTCGTTAAAGTCTTCGCCGGGATATCGCCACTTCTTTCCATCGGAATTATATGCATAGATTCCCCAATTGCGGTCTATCTCTGCAAAAAAATATATCGTACCGTCTTCTCCTATTACTACCGGAGAATAAAAAGTATCATCGTTCGTGGTCTCGTTTTCCCCTTTTGCAACCACAACCGTCTCGATTACGCTCTCCATTTTTGGACCGGAGAATTTTGAATGATTACTTCTCATAAAATCGTAATAGGGGGCTGGCTTCTGATGAAAGGCTTCTTGAATAGATTGAGAAACAATATTCGATATTGAAGAATAATTACCTTCCGGGTCTTTAGCCTTTATCGCAAAATTGTACTCGGAAGCAAAGTACAGGTCAGGAATAATTGCAATTTTTGTATTATTCTCTCCATCTGCAATTTCAACATCGACGTAATCGGCTATATTAAGAAGATTATTTTCATCTATCAGTGCATTGCGAGAGTAATATATTTCGTAGGCGATATCTTCTGGTTTAGTGTCCTCATCTTCGGGATCGGTCCATGACAATATTACTGAATTCTTTTGATTTGGATTGGAAATAACCGATAAATCATCTACCGGAGATGGTGATTTTGGCGCGTGGTTCCTCAAGCTCGGTAATTCCATCTGGAAATCAATTGAATTATTGTCACTATCTTTATATTTTCTGTTCGCCCACTTTCTTCCCAAAATCTTTCCCTCTTCATTTAGAATAAGAAATGGCTCGTTTTCTTTTACGACTACCGCGGTTTCCTCGTTACTCCATGCTGCCGCATCAACCTTCAAAGAAATCGCTCTCGCTATTTCTTCCTCTTCCGTTTTTTCTTCATCTCCTAAATATTTAGGATTATTTGAAAATAAAACTATGGAGCCGTGAGAATTGCCAATCTGTCCAGTACTATAATAATGCTCTCCGTCGGTTTCTTCTGCGGTTTCGACCCTGTAGTCGCCTCCGTTATCGCCAAAAATATCAATAATATAATATTCTTCTGACGAAATAGTTTCTCCTTCTGGAAATTTCCAATTTCTAGTCGGGCTGTTCCAGTTTGAGTTTGGCGAATAATAGGAAAGAAAATAGCAATTATCTTCATCTGGGCATAAATCAATATCATCCTCAGTTTGATTAAAAAGCTCAACATATTCATGACCGTCCGTTCCGTTATTTTGAATTTCAGTAATTAAAACTCTACTACTGCTATTTATTTCTTCTTCCTCTTCGTCGGATGAATCATCCTGTTCTTCGGGCGCAGATTCTTCTTGATTATCTAAAACTTCTGGACTATTGCTTGCTTTAGGCGTTCCCCATAATCCGCTCATGGAATCGGACAAAGATAAAGAATACTTATGCCAATCAAAATCTTCGCTTCTTTCCATTGTCTTCTTGTTTTCCTTGTCACCATTCGGCCAATCGGGACTAGCTAAAACTTCGTCAATTAATTGACAGCTTGAATCAAATAATCTCAAAGATTCATTAGTGTCTGATAAAGCTCCCGAATATATTTTATCAGTTAAAATATTAGGGACAGAATTATCATCGGTTCTTTCTAAAAGATAAAAGGCATTCGGATCGATGGTATCGGCCGAAGAAAAAACAATCTTAACTTGGTTATCCTGGTCTAATAATTGCCAGTTGTTCATATTGATAATTTCTCCAGACGAATTCTTTAATTCTATCCATTCGTCGCTCGAGCTCGTCAAGCTTCCCATCCAAGCAACTTCGTTAATAACAACCGAATGAGTTGGTGACGACAAGTTTAACTGAGGACAATAGCTAACTTCAATAGGTGTAGACGATCCGCCTCCAGAAACAGCCAAAGTAACGTTATTGCTTTGTGTGCTACTCGTCGTTTTCTTTTCTTCTTTTTTACCTAAACTATTAACTTCTTTCGGCGTTCCTAAAATATTATTCGTCCCGCTGCCTGAATAAGTAAGCCATGAAAAATCGCCCATACGTTCCATGGTTCTTTTTTCAGTATTATTTCCAGCCGCCCAGTCAGGACCAGCAGAAACATAGTCCTCGACACCACAAGAATTATTGAATAAGTAAAGCTCCTCATCCTTATTTGATAACGCTCCTTGATATATTAAATCCGCTTGTTTAAAAGGGACCGTATTGTCATCTGTTCTTTCAAGCAATATAAATCCGTTTGCGGGAATGATTAAGCTGCCAAAAGCAATCTTTATATTATCTCCCTTGTCAGAGACGCTCCACCCTTTCAAGTTAATATCTTTACTAGAAACATTCTTTAATTCTATCCATTCGTCGTTTGAACTCGCCACACTTCCCATCCAGGCAATTTCATTAAAAACAACCTGATGTTGTGCGTTTGAAATATTATTTTTAGAACAAACAATGGGAACAATTTCTTCTTTCTTTTTTTCTACTTCTTTTTTAACCTCCTCTTTTGGTTTTTCCGTATTCTTGATTTCTATCTTTTCTTCATTATTTTCTATAGGATATTGTTTTTCTAAAACCGCCCCCTTATTTATCTCTGTCATCTCTTTATCTATCTTCTCCTGATCCCCATTTTCTTTAATAACATAGTCGATAACCTCTGTTTTATCCCCGGTAATTAAATCCAGTATACCCGAAAAATCTTCAAGTACTGATTTTATAGGGTTAATTATGTATTTTTCCTGCCAAGTAAGAGGCTTTAAGCCAAAATCTGGAACATTTTCAGGAAAAATAGTTTTAATTTCCGGGGTCCCATTCCAAACATATGAGCCATACATGCTTTTGCTCATTTCACCGCTTATTTCAACAATAAATGGTGATATGTTTTGGCCCGAGTCAAGACTGTTTAAAAATCCTTTAATCATTCCTATTGAGCCTTTGCTTGGCGGAGGAATAATTTCTTTAGGCGAATAAATCCTCGCGACAACTTTTCCCCTATTTTCATCTATCGGCTTATACATAATGATGTATTGAAATGGAGAATCAACGGCCCCGAGCTCTGTCTTATACTTTACTTCCATTGCTCCAAAAGATACTTTTATTTGGTTTTTAAAAAAGTACTCTTTGAGATAGCTAACGGCTGCTTTGGCTGTTTCTCTCTCAATCTTGCCCAACATGCCGGAGGCATCTTCGGTCCCAACAAGTTTGGCTATTTCAACCGATTGTTTAGCGATATTAAAAGAAATATCCAGCGGAAGATCTCTAAATAGATAGTTCCACATGTTCAGAATGGTTATTTCTTTTAGCAGACATATCACTGTTCTTTCCATCGGATCAGAATAGCCATCAACGGTTAATTTTTCCCACTTATCATATAATTTATCTGAAAAATTTTGTAGAATTCTCTTGCTTTCAAATTCGGATAAAACTTGATAATCTTCCTCGCTGTTAAAATTAAAAAAGTTAAAATCAATTGCAAGTGTTTTTTGCGGTACGACTAAAAAACATATTAACATCAATGTTAATAACGTACCGCGTAGTAGGTTGTAAGGGTTCATTTCTTTTTAATAAAAATTGTCGATAAGAAATTATCAAAATCTTGAAGGCATTTTTCTTTGTCTTGACCAAAAATATGCGTTTCAAAACGATAAACTACATTATTGTAAGGAATGCTAAAATAGATATAGTTCCCTTGACTGTTTATATTTTCATCTATTGAAAGATTACATCTTATACCTTTAATTCCAAATAATTCCATTATGTCGCATTTCTTTTTCTCTGTATTTTCGTGGGATAGATAAGATTCATCCTCTATTTCCTGCTTCAAGTCGCTATACTGTAAATCATAATTACTGCCCTCAACCTGTATCTTTGGAGTGACGTCAATCCAACATCCATTTTTAGGTATAAAAGATGGCTCTGTAAAAGGAATGAAGTCTGGACTGTGCATTGATAAGCTAGCTACATCCGTACTTATAACCTCCCACCCCTCAGGAACCATAAACTTTAGGCCGATATCTTTATTCTCCATAAAAACCTTGCCATTTTCTTCTACACTTT
>JBBACM010000022.1:0-12275 GCA_041657045.1 Minisyncoccota bacterium | reverse complement strand
GGAGAAACGGCGCTTGTTACATATGCAGTCGGTAATAGTTCGTGGGATTCCAGTCATATTTATTATACGTACAAAATTTCCATTCTTAATAGTGCGCTGACCGCAATTGCATCATATCCGTTATCTACACAAACAGGTACACAAACGGTTCCTCTCACTTCATATACTTCAGGATTTTATTATGCGGCGCTGTATGCGGTGAATGCTACTAATCCGGCTCAACAAATTTTGCTTGGATCAAATACAACAACCGTGTCGGGGTATGTTGGATTTCATGGATTAATTACCGATCAGTATGGGGTAAATGTTACCGGCGCAACAATCAGTATTACGCAAGGCGCAACAGCGGCAATAGTTTATAGCGATTCCAACGGGGCATATTCGTCTACTGGAGCAGGGTGGGTAACCGGAACGCCGGTTTCAATCACTGTGTCTAAAATAGGATATGATACTGTAACGTCAATTACATTTACTCCTTGGACGGCAGAGGACGTGAGGGTGGATGTGGCGATGTTTTATCGTGCTATTCCGACTGTTACGATAACTACGCTTACTACAATTCCAACGACTTTGCCTACGGTTACGACCACGCCTTCTACTCCTGTACCGACATCTCCGCCACCCACGGGGACTCCAACCACACGCTCACCTCTAACTACAATGACTACAATTTTACCAACAACATCAATACCGACTACTGTGCCAACTACTGCGCCCACCACGGTTCCGATGGTCAGCATATTTGGATACATTAAATCTGCTGTGAATGGGAATGGGGTACCCCGCGTTTCCGTGACATGTACCAATCTTGGCGCTGGTGGAGGCGGGGGAACATACGGCCCAACCTTAGACGATGGATATTGGATTGTCGGCAATTGTGTTCGTGGTGACACATATCGTTGTGTTGGTGTGAGAGCCGGTGGAACGGTGACGTCAAAGGATATCGTGGCGGCGTAGTTAAAATGATTAATATTTTTTCATAAAGTAATAAGCATCTTTTAATAAAGTAATAAGAATCTTTTTATAAATCAACAAGTATTTTTTTTCATAAACTAATGAGCATCTTTTTATAAAGTAATAAGTATTTTTCATAAAGTAACAAAGTATCTTGTTATAAATTAATCAATACTTTTTTATACTTTCAGCGAACTATAGTTCCCTATGAATGAACAAAATCCATATACTCCGTCTTCTATTCAATTGTCGAAGAAATCTGTTGAGATTTTAAAAAGAAAGAAGAATCGCGGGGAAAGTTACGAGGCATATTTAATACGGAGGGGGATAATGAGATGAAGAAAATAGTATTAATTTTAATTGCGGCGTATTTGCTAATAACTGCTGTTGGAGCAATTGATACTGCATCTGTTTTGACATGGGATGAAAACAAAATTATTGTCAATTACAGTGTTAATAAAACCGCGTGTCCGTCTGGGTGTTTTTTAAAAATTCTTCATGATGATTTTGGCTATCCGGTGTGTTGGTTTGATTTCGATATTTCAGATAAACTTGAAGGAACAATTAAAACCGCGCCTATAGAAACCAGAATGGACATAAAAAAATATCAATGGTATGTAAGCATAGAATCGAAAGAAGATCGAATGTCGGGGTTTGAATACAATCCACCTAAAGCCAAATTGCTCTCGATTTTTAAATTGACATTGGATAAAATGCCGAAGGTAATAACTGCTGATCCGAAGTATAAATTAACGGAGAAAGCAAGATGAAAAAATATATTTTGTTTTTGTTATTGCTGTTTTTGTTAATGCCTGTAGCAACGGCAATGTATGATGACGCGATAGGATTTGCGTGGAATACGTCTGTAGAGTCCCCGACTGTTACACGAGTATTCGCGAATGGAAGTGTAGCAGCAGTAGATGGAGACTATTTTAATAATCATGCACTCTGGGGAAATATAAAAAAGGTTCTGGTAAACAGAACTTCACAACAGGTGTTTTATGGTAGTAATAATAGAGGAGATGGATTAAATTTTACTGGTCTTGGTTTTACTGCCGGAAATCAAACGATGATAGAAATCCCACGGTTTTATGAATTTAATTCGTATACGGGGACGACATTAACGTATTTACAGTGTTCGTATCAGTATAATGCATCGTTTACGGTAGCGCCGATGTTTAATCAGAGGATGCCAGTGGGGGCAACGTTGCCGGCATTACATTATTATATTGGTGCTTATGATATGAGCACAGAGACGTATAATGGTGCAACAACGGGAACATCGTACACAGGTAAGACGCCGGTCGTAAGTCAGACAATTGGGACAATGCGAACATATGCGGAACGAAATGGCAACGGTTGGGGGCTAATGAATTATTGGTCGTGGGTCGGACTGCGACAATTGTTCTATACAGAGATGGGTACACTGAATTCGCAAGTAGCATGGGAGGGCTCGCGAGGGGTAGTAGACAACGTATACTTAGGAACTCCGGATGGGTATATATCGGGTGCAAATTCGACGGACACATCAATCTATGCGATAAATGCAACGGGAAATGGAACGGGGATAAATGGCAAAACACCGGCGGTGTATAGAGGGATCGAGAATTTGTGGGGGAATGTTTGGCAGTTTGCAGATGGGCAGAATAGTTATACGGGGGGCGGGAACAGTTACTGGAGGAACATTAACAGAACCGGGTTCAATTTAACTGGTGGTCGGACAGTATATAGGGATTTATTAATATCCGGAGATTATGAGACAGCGACGACCACGACAATTGGAGATGGATATCAGAGAAATGTAGCGAATGGAGAAGGTGTGCGAGGGATGTTCATTCCGACATCGGTAACTGGAGGTGCAGATAGTAAGTACTTGGCAGATTATTATTATTATCCCAGATCAGCATCTAGCAGTACACCAACTATCCTGGTTGCGGGCGGCGGTTGGTCTCATGCCGGTTATGCGGGGGTCGGCTGTTGGTTTTCTGGTTATGATGCCTCGAGCTCGGGCGTGGCTCTCGGCGCGCGCCCCGAGTTCAGACTCGGTCCTCCAACGTCAACGTTTACGGTAAATGCCACCGGCGGAACTGCACCGCTTACGGTGCAGTTTAACGATACGAGCAGTGCGGCCCCGACAGCATGGATATGGAACGCTACGAACGTAACTGGGAACAATGTACCGTTTACGTTCAGCACCGTCCAAAACGCTACATATACATTTGCTGTACCGGGTAACTATACAGTCCAGTTAAATGCCAGTAATTCGGACGGTAGTGCAGTATCAGCGCAGACGACGTGGATTAATGTAACTCCTCCTCCTCCTCCAACATCGGCATTCGTATGCAGTCCGACTACAATGATATTAACAACGTCAACCACTTGTACGGATCTTTCTACGGGTTCTCCAACATCATGGAACTGGTCGTTTGGTAATGGGGTATACAACACATCTCAAAATGTTACATACGAGTATCCAGCATCGGGAACATACGATGTTTCATTAACTGCTTCAAATTATGGGGGAAGTAATACATCAACGAGAGCGGGTTACATAACAGTAACGCCACTTGTAGTAGAAAGACGGTTCTTTAACACCACTGGTAACTCTTCATGGATCGCTCCTTACGGTGTAACCTCTATCCACTTACTCGTAGTTGGTGGCGGAGGAGGTGGAGCAGCACCCGCTGGTGGAGCCGGTGGTGGAGGCGGTGGAGCAGGCGGAGTTATTGATACTACCTACAGTGTAGCATCTGGTGAAACATATAACGTCTATGTTGGAGCAGGTGGGACCGCTGGATCAACAACCGGAGCAACACCAACCCGTGGATCTAACACTTCGTTCAATAATGCCACTGCTTCACAGATTGCTTACGGTGGTGGAAGAGGCGATACAACAGGAGGATTGTTATCAAACGGTTCATCTGGTGGTGGAAGCCGTCTTGCTCCATTCGGATACGCTGTATATGGAAGTCAGGGTTATAACGGATATGCAACAGGTCAGACTTCATCTCCGTTCACAGCAGGTGGTGGCGGAGGATTTGGTGGAGCATCAACTTCACAAGTTGGTGGGGCTTGTTATAACTTAACATGGGTTACTGGTAACACAACATCATTAGCAGCAGGTGGCGGAGGTGGAACATATGCAGGTGCAAACACAGTATCCATGTGCGGAGTAGGAGGTATAGGAGCACAGAATAGTGGACAGACAGCGGGTGTCGCTAATACCGGTTCCGGTGGAGGAGGATATGGTGGAACCAATACCGCAACAGCCGGAGCGGGTGCTTCAGGTACAGTCATCATAGTTTACGACGAACAGCCACTATCGTCAATGTTTACTACTAACTACACTACTCCATTGGTAAGCCCCCCTACAAGACCGGTTCAATTCACTGATCAAAGCCCAGGTTCACCAACCGCGTGGTCATGGTCTTTCCGAAATTCTACCGGAAATAACACGGTGGTCCAATTCTCAACCATTCAGAATCCAGTGTATTCGTTCGGAGTGGGTAATTTCAGCATTGCTCTTAACGCTTCAACGAGCTTAGCATATGTACACTCAACACAGAATACATGGATTAACATAAGCGCGCTTCCGGATGTTCCTATCCCGAGCTTCACATCCACTACTCCCACTGGTATAGTTCCACTGACAATTGTATTCACTGATACATCAGCAAACTATCCCACTTCTTGGAATTGGTCATTCGGTGATGGATACTTATCAACTTCACAGAATCCGACTCACACGTATAATACCGCTGGGACATATTCAATCAACCTGACAGAATCAAGTCCTGCTGGATCAAACTCAACGGTATTCACAAACTACGTTACAGTAAATCCAATGGTGGCTTCATTCTCCGCAAATATTACATATGCTCCTATACCCATGGGTGTGGGATTCACCGGATCATCAACCGGTTCTCCTAACACTTGGTACTGGGAATTTGGAGATGGGACAAACTCAACGCTTCAAAATCCGTCTCACCTCTACACCGTGACGGGAATTTATAATGTTAATTTCAGAGCGACCAACACTTCATCCGGTGCTTACGACTGGGAGAATAAGACAGCATACATAAATGCCTTTGAATTAACTCCTGTGGCAGACTTCTCTGCAGTTCCAGTGACTGGGACAGTACCGACATCGGTGGTATTCACGGATCTATCAACAAACTCCCCCACATCATGGAATTGGAGTTTCGGAGATGGATATGTTAGTTCGAGCAGAAACGTCACCCACGTCTATAACACCGCCGGAACTTACACCGTGAATCTTACCGCTAACAATACCGCTGGATCTAACAGCATGGTGAAGACAAATTACATAACCATAAATCCAATGGTTGCGTCTTTCTCCGCCGATCATACAACTGGAGCATTCTCGGTTGTAGCACAGTTCACCGGTTCATCTACTGGTACACCTAACACTTGGTACTGGGATCTCGGAGACGGGAACACATCCACGCTTCAAAACCCACTTCACACATACTCAACAGTGGGAACTTATGACGTAAAGATGAAGGCAACAAACAATTCTTCCGGTGCGTTTGACTGGGAGAACAAGACTGGTTATATTATCCTAACGGGTTATCAGGCTCCTGTTGCTTCTTTTACTATCAGCGCGTCCGATTCATATGTTCCAATGACCGTGGTGTTCGGAGATACGAGCACAAACAGTCCTTATGCGTGGAATTGGAGCTTTGGTGATGGGAACTTATCTGCATTGCAGAATCCGACTCATATCTATACTGTGCCCGGCTCTTACACTGTAACTCTGAATGCCACGAATGCTGTTGGAAGCAACACATCTTCGTTCAGTTATATCCACGCGAGCGCTATTCCTCTCGCCCCAACTGTAAATTTCTCGTGGAGTAACACACAAGGAATAACCTTACCAGTGACAGTTCAATTCACAGATCTATCTACGCAGTCTCCCACCTCGTGGTATTGGTCGGACTTCGGCGATGGTAGTGGTCAGACATCTTTGTTACAAAACCCGACTCACGTTTACAACAACGTGGGAGCATTCCCAGTAACTCTATCAGTTACTAACGTTAATGGGACTCCTTCACAAACCACGAAGTATGTTCAGGTCACTTCTACAACTGGTGGAGTAACAAGTTCAAAAACAACTGTGGGGACGCAAACGATAGAGACATTGAGTGGAAGTGGAACCTATGCGTGGACGTGCCCGAGTGGTGTGTATTCTGTTGAAACCCTATTGGTAGGTGGTGGGGCTGCAGGTACAAACGGAGGTACAGTAACTGGAAAAACAAACGTGTGGTCTCCTTCTGGTGGTCAACAGGGAACTTCTATATCTCAACCATCGATCTCGGTTACACCGGGTAACGTTTACCAATTCGTGGTGGGTGAAGGTGGGACATCGGCAAACACTTCTGTGACATATACGAGCATAGGTGGGGTTTGGAACTTATTAAGAAATGGGAATATATACGGAACATGGACCGATGCCACAGGAGCAACATATTTAACACCTGACCCATTATACGGTGGTTATACATATGCGTTCGGATATACAGCAAATGGTGGAACGAACGGTTTACAGTATATAAGACCATATTATGAAACCCAGACTTATGCTACTGGATCAGTATTCTCCACAGGAGCAAATGGGAATACCTATTCAACATCTGGGGTGTATGTAACATACGGAGGTTCCGGAGGTGGATCAACTTACGCCGGAGGAGTCCAAGGTGGAGGAAACGGATACAACTATCTTGGTGGACCTTCAACACCCGGTGCTTTCTACGGTGCTGGTGGCGGGGCTGGAGACACCACTGGTGGATCAACAGATAGTGGGAAGGCTGGTTATAATGGTGTCATCATCCTTAATTACCAAGTGTCGTCGGTTATACTTCCTCCCGTGGCAAACTTCACAGGAACTCCCACGAGTGGTTACGCACCACTGTCGGTTCAGTTCACCGACTATTCAACGAATGGCCCCACTTCGTGGTCGTGGTCGTTCGGTGATGGGGGAAGTTCAACAGAGAAGAACCCATCGCACACTTACACATCACCCGGAACTTACACCGTTGCGCTCACTGATTACAACAGTAACACAACCGCATCTGGTAACTTCGTAAGGACAAACTATATTAATGTTTCAGGTCCGGAACCAACACCAACACCCGCACCCCAGAGTTCAACAACGTGGTATGTCCCGAGAACTATCACAATGCACGTTGTAAACTCTGCCTCTAATCAGATAGTGGGAGCACAGGTATCAGCAGTCTACAACTCATCAACTTTACCGGGTGGAGCAGCAGAACTGATTAACTTCTACGGTATGAATCAACAGGCAGCAAATAACGCTGTTAATGGAACTCTGATAATGTCGGGAACTACCGATAGTAATGGTGACGTTGTATTCACAATGCTCTCAACGTTGAAGTATGACCTCACTGTTACCTACGAGGGAACTACAAATACCTTCTCAATTCATCCACAAGACAGCTATTATCAGTTGAGGTTCCTTAAATCAACTGCTGCTGATACCGATATCTCAACGTGTTTGTATGCTAACGGTAATACCCACATATCGGCTTCACAGCCAGACCCATATAACTTCACAATGTCGTGGAGTTATCAGGACACTTGTGGGTTGACAACGGCACTTGATTACTACGTATTCAAAGATATTCAAAATGCACCGTCGCAGATGATTTATTATTATCACCTAACACCTGTTACATCTGGTATCTATGTCAATAACTACACTGTGCCCAACGTAAGAGGCGACGAATATCGTTGGTATGAGAATTTCACAAGGAGTGTATGATGAGACGATTAACAAATTTTAAACTGGCTTTAATTGCCTTGCTCACGATGGTTTTTATGCCAATTGTCTCGGCAACTGAAGGAATGGGCGCAGGTGGAGTAGCCTCGCTTACAGGCCCACTTAATATTTTGGTGAGTCTAGGGATAGAAACAATACCGAGCGTGTCTATTCAGCAGGCACAATTATGCTATAGATGGATTTCGATATGTGCTATAATGTGGGTGGCTTTGACTGCTGATAAAAAGAGTTCCACAATATTTTGCGTATTAGCCGTTATAGTCTCTGCGTGTACAGCAGCAGCAGGGTGGTTCACTACAGTTCTCCCAGATGGGACAATAAATCCTGCTGGTCCATGGGGCCTCATCATTTTATGCGCGCTCCTCACTGTAGTCTCATACATGACAGAAACGAAAAAGGCGAACTTCGGTATCAACGGTGCTGGTGATCCAATCATCAACATCTTTGTATTCATGATCATCCTTCAGGCAACAATCGGGCTTCTCAACGGTGCGGCAATATTCCCTGCAGGAACGGGTGTGGCTACACCAGGTGTGTGTACAGGAGATAACTTCGGACATTGCTCGTTAGATGGTGCAAGCAAATTGGAGAACCTTCAAACAAACACCATTACTGGTAATAGCAACACGGGTATCTTAAACACCATGTATAACTTTGCCACGGGAGCAGCGGCAATGGGGTGGGGAGCAATATTGCTTGTTGTCCAGATAGCGATATCTTTGGCATTCGTTGGTATTGTAATAACCACAACTTATCCGTGGATAACTCAAAGCACTATAGCCCTTGCAGCACTCGGAATTTTTCAGTTGATGGTATGGTGTTTGTATGTACTTACACTCGCACGATGGATGGGTAAGACTTCAATAGGGGAGATGAGATTATGAGCGCAGGGGCAGGAATTGGTTATGGAGTAAATCTTTTCTTTTTCGGGCTGATCCTACTCCCGATAATGGCGGTTTGGGATTACTTCGTAGCGACGACAAATATACTTATAGCAGGGGGATTTATGGATCAGGATGGAGCTAACGCTTTATTTATGTTGACGATATTGATGAATAGCATCGCCTTTATATTCTTGGTGAGTGGAGCATATAGCATGATTGTACAAGCGAAAAGTGATTCTAATAAGGGGGTATAAATGGGATCTTCAGCAAGACTAATGGCAGCAGGTGTGGCATCTATTATAGTATTGGTTGCAGGAGCGATTTATATTATTATAGTCGGACCAATCTTCTCAAAAATTATCCCCTTCCTTCATCAAAATACTCCAGAGGTGTACTGGCAGTCGCTCGGTGGTGGAAACGTAGAATGGTTTTTGCCGTTCGTATATTTCTTAATCGTCGGCGTGTGCATAATAAAAATAATAGCGTTGGTGACATCGGCCACACAAGTTGTAGAATATGATAGCGGAGGATACTGATGACGTTCTATTGGACACCGACACCAACACCTGTTGTGACATTGCTTCCAACCACTACTTATGGAGATCTATTAAGGAATACTACGAGTGGTCACTTTAATATTTTTCAACTCCCGCTTAACGCATTCGCACCTTATGGATTTGCTACACAAAATATATTAGCAATTCCAATATTCATAGTCCTTTTCGCATATTATTATACACTATGGATTAGGAATGGGAACCTTCGTATGGCGAGCATAGTCGGAATATTGATTGGTTTCATGTTCGTATCAGGAGGGGTTGGGGGTCTCGGTGTTACAATGCCTTCCATCGTAAGTCCAATAATTTATGGCGCGTTAGCTGCATCGATTGCAGGTTTTGTGATGAGTATGTTTAAGGCGGCGTAAAATGGTAGACAACCAACCTTTTAATCCAATCCAAATGGTAGTGGACGCAGGACAGAATGTGGTGAAAGGAGCTACAGATTTCATAGGTGATGCTGGAGTGAGAGTTCAGAATGCTTTAAATCCAAATCAGCAGACCCCCACTCCTCCGAGTCAACAGCCAGTTATTATTCAACAGCAGATACCCACAGAAGCACGAAGGGAGATTGCACCCGGAGTATTCGTAGTTCCGGGAACTGTGCAGGTCATGAAGCCGCAGCCGGTTGCTCCTTTTACTTATGAAGTCAAACAGACCGAAGTAAAATCAAGTCCTTCTGTGTTAAATCTTATAAGTAACGTAGCAGGTGGAATATCAAATGAGTTTCTCGGAACCTCATTACCTACTCAACAGGGATTTGCGAGCAAGACAACCGAAGAAACAATATCTGGATTAAAAACGCCTTTTGTTGCGAACGCTCCTGTGGGATATGATAAGAGTAAGACATTATCATATACGAGCATAAGGACAGATGTAGAACCGAGCGTTTATGAAAATATAAACAAAAGGATTTCGGGTTTTATTCCACAGATATCTGAACCTTTACAACAGGATATTAAATCAAAGGGTGGGTATATAGGAAGTGCTTTGGTTGGAGGATATCAAGGTGTGGCAGAGAACCCACTGGATCTTTTAAAAGAGGCATCAAAAGGTGTAATGATTGTAGCAGGGTTTGAAGCGGTTGGATCAGCACTCGTAGCCCGTTCTGCGGGAACCGCTCTTGCACCAATTGTATCAGCAGCAGTTAAAGCATCCCCGTATATCTTCGGTGGACTTTATGCCGAAGGAGCAGCGCGCGAGGCAACTGCTGGTTACAAAGACTTCGGTCCAACTGCTGCTGAACGTGGGGGAAGAATACTTACAACAGAAGTTGCCCCATTCCTTGTTGGTGCAGGTCTATACGCAAATCCACAGGCATATGGGAGAGCGGCACTTAATACTGGAAGGTGGGTTGAAAGCAAGTTACCAGAGATACAACAGGGACGATTCATAAAAACGGATATACCTGGTGTGTCACGGTTCGGTGTAAAGGGAACTCCTGTTATAAGGGCTGGTTTACAACTCACTGTTAGAGAAATTGAAATGGAACGTGGTGGAATTGAGAAGATTAGACAGAAATCAGAATTTGAACTTCGTACAGAGCAACGAGAAAAAAATAGAGCAGAGACGGAGAAGGAACGTCTTGCGTATGAGAAACATAAAGAGTCTTTGAAAGAATCACTTGTCCCAGAATCTTTGAAATTAAAAGAGATAAACATTGAACGTGGAGGATTGGAACGCGAGAAACTAACAACAAGAGAAAGAGAGCGAGAGAAAGAAAGAGAAAAAGAACGTGAAAAGGAAACGGTTAAAGAAAGAGGAAGAGAAAAAGAAAAGGTAATAGTATTCGGAAAAGAAATATCGTTGGAGAAAATAAAGATTGGTGAAACATTTAAAGAAAAAGAACGTGTGAAAGAAATAGAGAAGGGTAGAGAAAAAGAAAAGGAGAAGGAGACTGGTGGTGAGATTGTTAAACTCGCTGGTTTACCCGGTCTCATTCTTCCACTCTATCTCGGTGGTGGAGCGTTCAGCACACGCTCTCCAAAGAGGGGTAAGAAGTTTACAGAATACTTCGGGTTCAACTTTGATGTGAAGGGAGCAAGCAAACAGATAGGTAAAGTATTGAAACGAGGATCTAATCTTACGAAAGCACCGAAAGGATCGGGCTTCACAATTCCTATGCCAGCGCCAATTGAGAAGTCATCCACAAAGAGGGCAACCACTGGTGGTTCATTCATACCACTTCCACAGCCTGTTATAATGAAGCAGACAAAGAACAATGTACCTTATAACAATATACCCGGTGGGACAGCACCATTAAAGGTTGTTAAGAAGGCCGCACCAAAGAGAGCAGCACCGAAGAAAGTGGTTCAAAAGAGAAAGCCATCTCGCGGAGGATGGACTATGAACACAAATACAAGGAGTTTGTAATGCCAGCACTTAATTATTTTTTTAACACTACGGATAACTTATCATCGGTGGTTGTAAACGAGACGTTCACATATAGTCACGTCCCAGCCACTCCTGTATTCATGTGGCAGATAATATCAGTTCTCGCGGCCATATTTGTTATCTTATCACTCTACATTAAACTGCGTGATGAGAACGGATCAATCAATCCTTCAAGGGTGGGGTTCTCATTGGTAGGAGCAATCACCTGTGGCTTCGCAGCGTGGATTTCACTGGCAATAGATCTTCCAGAAGGCATTGGATCTGGAACAGTGGTTGTAGAGAATATTAGCACGTTCTATTCCGTCAGCCAACATATGATTTATGAAGGTTATGCCTGTGTTGTGCTCTTTGTTGTATTAGGTCTACTCTGCGTGGGGAATTTGGTTTACACATTGACGTTGCCGGAAATTCTTAAACCTGATGAGCGCGAGTTTAATACAAATCAGAAACAAAAGAAAGGTAAGAAAGAGGAGGATGAAGAATGAATTACACAAAACTATTATTTTTAACCGGAGTGCTGTTGTTATGCTGTGCCCCGGTAATGGGGTGGGTAGTTGACGCACCCGGTCACGATGGAACTATCATATTCAACAATGATGGCAAGGGAAGTCTTAACGTTGACAGATACGCCCTAACGTTTGATTGGAAAGAAGTAAGTGAGAATAC
>JBBACM010000021.1:0-12862 GCA_041657045.1 Minisyncoccota bacterium | reverse complement strand
TGCGAATATTTCAAGCCTGACGGGAGACTTACAAAATAAAGCAATTCTTAGAATTGGAGGAGAGGGATTAACAACTAATCGTATTGTAGGAAAAATTGATGAAATCGCACTGTATAGTGCCGTTGTGCCAACTTCTCAAATCAAAGAACAATATTATTTAGGTTTAAATAAATTATTATCTAGTGGTGGAATATCTTTATCCGAATACAGGGAGAATATTTTAAATTTATCAAAGTATAGCGCTTCTGAATAGTTTTTGATATAATATAAATATATGGTAAGAAAAAAAATAGAAGAAAAAGAAAAAATAAACTTAGTTGAAGCTATCTCGGAAATAAGAGAAAAGTTTGGAGAGGGTGCGATAATGAAGCTTAAAGATGCCCCAAAAGTTAATGTAGATGTTATTCCTACTGGGTCATTTTCATTAGATTTGGCTTTGGGGGTCATGGGCATACCGAGAGGAAGGATTATTGAAATATATGGCGGGGAGAGTACGGGTAAAACGACACTTGCTTTAACTATTTTGTCTGAAGCCCAGAAAATGGGCGGGGTTACCGCTTTTATTGATGCTGAACATGCTTTAGATCCGGACTATGCAAAAAGAATTGGGGTTAATACGGATGATTTATTAATTTCTCAGCCCGATTCCGCTGAACAGGGATTGCAAATTGTTGAAAGTTTAGTCAGATCCGGAGAAGTTGATATCATAGTCGTTGATTCTGTCGCAGCTCTTGTTCCAAAGGCGGAAGTAGCCGGAGAGATGGGAGAAATGCAAATAGGTCTTCAGGCGAGGTTAATGTCCCAGGCTTTGCGAAAACTCTCGGGAATTGTTTCGAAAACCAAAACAGTTATTATTTTCTTGAATCAAACCAGAATGAAAATAGGTATTTTATTTGGAAATCCGGAAACGACTCCGGGGGGCTTGGCTTTGAAATTTTACAGTTCGGTCAGGATTGAGCTAAGAAGAATTGCTCAAATTAAAGCCGGAGAAAATATTATCGGGAACAGAATTAAAGCAAAGGTTGTTAAAAATAAAGTTGCTGCCCCGTTTAAGACTGCCGAGTTTGATATTTATTACAATGAGGGAATTTCTAAAGTTGCCGAAATTATTAACATGGCGGTTAAAGAGGGAATTATCAAGAAGTCGGGGGCGCATATGCAATACGGAGACGTAAAGCTTGGTGCTGGAGTAGAAAAGACGAAGGAGTTCTTGAAGCAAAATCCGAAAATAGTGAAAGATATGAAAGAAGAATTAGTGAAGATTGAAGAGTCTAAATAATATAACAATAATATTTATTTTATGTCCGATAAACATCAAAACCAAAGCGCCTTCACCATGATTGAGCTTTTGGTAGTTGTTGCAATTATCGGCATTCTTTCTGCTTTAATCATTGTTGGAATGGGTTCTTTAACTCAAGACGCTAGAGATGCTAAAAGAAAAGATGAAATTGATACAGTGAGAAAAGCTCTCTATTCTCAATCAAGCCTGGGCACTAAAGGCTATCCCGTTGAAACAAGCTGGTGTTGTTTAGGAAAAACAGGGAATTGCACTACTTTAACTTCAGCCCTTGTTCCTGATTTCCTCGGCAAACTACCTCAAGACCCTTCATACAATTCTTCAAACAAAGAGTCCTGCTATATGTACAAATCAAACGGTACAACCTTTGACCTATACACTAAACTAGAAAAAGGAGGAGCTATTTCTCTTTCTCCAGATTCTGTCCAAATATCTAAAGACAAAACTTGTGACGAAGCCAATGGCTGGATTAATACCGGCCTCGGTTTTTGTGTCATGCAGTGGGAAGCTAAAATTCAGGGAAACAACAATGGTAATCAAACATATAGTGCTTCTTTTGTTCCGGAAAGTAGATCAACCGGCACTCCCTGGGTTAACATATCTCAAACTCAAGCCATAGCCGAATGCAAATCAATCGGAGCACACTTGATTAACAATGCTGAATGGATGGCTTTGGCCCGTGACATTGAATCGGTTTCTTCAAACTATGCGGGCGGTATTTTATTCCGTGGAAACTCTGATTCTTCCGCAACTATGGATGGAAGTAATCCATTATCCGGAATTTATACCAGAAATCATACTCTTTCTGGTTCTAGTAGTAAAATATGGGACTTAGCTGGTAATGCCTGGGAATGGGTCGATTATACCATCTCGGGAGCAGGTTCTCAGCCAAAAGATAATTCCGATACAACTTGGGCTTGGAATGAATTTTCCGAAATAGACACCTGGGGCAATAATCTCGGATATAACAATGTCGGTCCCAAAAACACTTCCTTAAATAGTTCAACTGGAGCTGGAAGGATTTACAGTGCTAATGATAATACACATGCTTTAGAGCATTCTTTGAGACGTGGTGGCGCTTGGTATGGTATTTTGGACGTTGGAGTGTTCACGCTGGAGCTAGACGATTCAACGTATTGCTATGATATGAGCATCGGGTTCCGTTGTGCCCTGTAGTCTCCGGAGATATCTAACAATCTAATAGTATAGGTTCTTAAAGTTTAATAAAAAGCCTCCCGAAGGAGGATATTTTTATTTCGCTACGAATGGCATCAAGGCCATTATTCTTGCTCTCTTGATTGCCTCGGTTATTCCTCTCTGGTGTTTAGCGCAAGCGCCAGTTTTTGTTTTAGGCTTTATCTTTCCGGACTTGGAAACATATCTTGAGAGGGTGTCCGTATCATGAAAATCAATTTCCTGTATATTTTTTTTGCAGAAATAGCAATACATATCTTTACTTTATTAAATATTAAAAAGGAATATCCTTTATATCAATCTCGTCTCCGTCTTCGATGATGGGAATATCTTCGTCTAAAGTTTCTTTCTTCGGAGCAGGGAAGTTCTTGGCTTCTCCGCCAGCTGGTGCACCTTGAGTTCTCGGACCCATTTGCAATGCTTCACCGATAATTTCGGTCGTATATTTTTTAACTCCGGATTTGTCTTCCCAAGACCTATTTTGTATTCTTCCTTCTATCAAGACAAGAGAACCTTTGGCTAAAAACTGTGAAGCTATCTCAGCCAATCTTTGCCAGAGAACAATTCTGTGGAATTGAGATTCTTCCTGTTTTTGCCCATCTTTCCCTTTCCATGTCCTATTGGTGGCTAAAGAGAAAGTACAGACGCTTTGTCCTGAAGTAGTAGTTTTCATTTCAATGTCGGACGCTACTCTTCCAACTAGAAACACTTTATTTAGATTCATATTTTTGCTAATTAATTTTTTATATTAGCTTATAAGTGTTTATTCATCTCCCAGCATTTCATCAATTTTTTGGTCGATTTCCTCCAATTGAGCTTTTGAACTTTTGGGACTTTCCTCAGCGACAGGCTCTTCAATAGCCTTTTCTGTTTTTATCGGCCTTGTTCTCATCGGCTTTGCCGGGGCTTCGGTTTTTTTAGTATCTTTCTTGATTATCAAGGAACGTAAAATGTCTTTATTTTCCTTTAATATTTTTTCTACTGAATCAAGAAGCTCCTTTTTGTCTTGGGCTTCAGGATAAAGATTCAAGAAGTAAAACCATGATTCAGTCTGTTTTAAGACCGGATAGCCGAGCTTTTTTCTTTCGGCCGTCTTGGTTCCGTCAACTTTCCCGTATTTTTGCAGTTCTTTTTCCATTGTTTCAATGAAAGAAGAGATTTCGGCCTCGGTTAAATTGGGCGAAATCAGCAAATTTATTTCGTAAAATAACATTTGTTTTTCTTATTTATTATTCCTTTATTACTTGCGAAGGCAATTAAGGTATCAATACTATATCAATTTTAGGGGTTTTGGTCAAGTTTACATATTAACGAGTATTTGTTAAAATATGTTCAATGAAAACAAATACACAAAAATCTTTTACTCTAATCGAAATTTTGGTAATAATAGTTATTTTAAGTATTTTGACAATTTTAACATACAGGTGGATAGCGAATTTTAAAGACCTGGGCAGTTTGACTAAGGAGAAATCAGATTCAGTAGTACTTAAAAATTCTTTGGCGGAAAACATACTCGCCGATTGGGCTTTTAACGAAGGGTCGGGAGTAGCGGTAACTGATTTGAGCCGTTATCATTACAGTGCAACTCTTGGCGCCGAATTTACAGATACTACAGCCGGACACGGCGATACGAGTGATTCTGGATGGATGAGCGCATCTAAATGTATTTTTGGAACTTGTTTAAAGTTTGATGGGGTTGATGATTATGTTATTTTTCCATACGACATAACTGGAGGTTTTTCAGCTGTAACCGTGGAAATTTGGATTAAGGCTGATGGAGAGCAAGAGGTAAATATTATTATGTCGAAACCTTATGATTTTTTTGTACATTTTGCCAAAACAAACTTTTTTTATTTAACAGGGGAGGATACGACAGTGAGCGATTATTTAGCACTGGATGATTATTTACCTTATAATAAATGGGTGCACATTGTGGCAACTTGGGATGGAAGCACTATGTCAGCTTTTATAAATGGGGAGAAACAGACTTCTACGCTTGCATTTAATGGTGGAGCAACTGGAAGACTAATATCACCTACTGAGTTTACCGTCGGAAATGATTTTTATGGTGTTAACCCTCATTTTAAAGGTTTAATTGACGATATCCGTATTTACGGTGCTGCTGTGCCGACATCTAAAATTCGCGAAGATTATTTTTCCGGTTTAAATAAATTATTATCTGACGGCAGTATTACCAATCAAGAATACGAGCAACGCTTTGCAGAATTAAATAAATCGTATGCTGAAAAGTAGAGCCGAGAAAAAGTATGGACTTAAAAATATTTAAAGCTTACGATATTCGAGGAATATATCCTGAAGAATTAAATGAAGAAACGGCCTATCTAATAGGTCGCGCTTTTGTAGAGTTTATCAAGAAAGATTCGGGTAAAGAAAATCAGCAGATAGTCGTAGGAAGAGACAATCGAAAATCATCCGACTCTCTTTTTTCGGAATTAAAAAGGGGAATAATAGAGCAGGGAGCCGATGTTGTTGATATCGGTTTATCAACTACCCCGATGCTTTATTTTGCTACCGCCAACTATGGTTATGACGGTGGTATCAATCTTACCGCCAGTCATAATCCTCCTCAATACAACGGCTTTAAGTTTGTAAGGGCTATGGCAGACCCTTTAAGTGAGTATAGTGGGTTGCAAGAAATTAAGAACATGGTTGCGTCGGGTGTTTTTGCAAAATCAGAATTGACAGGAAGAATGATAGAAAAAAACGTGATTAATGATTATATTTTAGACAATAGCGTACCCGATGAATTTTCTTTTAAGATTATTGTTGATACCGCTAATAGTGTTTCGGGAGCGATTGTTTCCCAAATGCTTAAGAATACGAAGTTAGTTCATATTTTTAGCGATTTGGATGGTAATTTTCCTAATCACGTTCCCGATCCGTCGAAGGAAGAGAATATAAAATTTCTTCAGGAAAAAGTTATTGAAGAAAAGGCTGATTTGGGTGTAGCTTTTGATGGAGATGGGGATAGGGTATTTTTTGTTGATGAAAAAGGAAATATTGTTCCTTCAGATTTAATTTTGGCTTTTTCCTCACAGATAGTTTTGAAAGATAATCCGGGAAGCAAGATTCTTTATGATTTACGTTCAAGTAATATAATTAAAGAAACTGTCGAATCAGCCGGAGGAATAGCCGTTGCCAGCAGAATTGGGCATTCTCAGATTAAGGAAACAATGAAGAAAGAGGATATTATTTTCGGTGCCGAGTATTCCGGGCACTACTATTTAAGGCATAATAAAAGCTATTACGAATCTCCTTATTTTACTGTTTTTTTAATACTTAAAGAAATGAAGAAAACGGGAAAAACTTTAAGTCAATTAATAGAACCGTTTAGAAAATACTATCATTCTGGAGAGATTAATTTTAAATCTGAAAATAAGGAAGAGATAATAGAAAGGGCAAAAGAAGCATACAAAGACGGAAAGAATTTATATATCGACGGACTGAGAGTTGATTTTGACGATTGGTGGTTCCTTTTAAGGGGGTCTAATACAGAGCCTATCTTGAGATTAGTTGTTGAATCTAAAACAAAGGAATTAATGGAGGAAAAAGTGGAAGAAATTAAAAAAATTATTCAAGCCTAACAAGGCTTGATTTTTTATTTTCTTGTGTTATAAGAAATATGTTCGCCCAAAGGAGGTCTGGACATGAAATTGGATTTTGTTGAACAAGAAAACAATTTCGCTGGTCTGGATCTAATCCCCGAAAAGGACGGAGACAGACATTTTTGTGCAGGCATCCCTATAGCATTTAAGGCGGGGGACTTGCATATAAGTATCGGTCGGTTGTACTTAGTCGTTGAGTATGACGGAATTAAAGGCTCTTTTAAAATAGAGAAAGAAGAACGCGAAACTCTCAAAAGAGCTTTAGAATCTTTTTGGCAAGGAGAATTAGAGTTCCGAGTTGGATGTTTTTCAACTTGGAACGATGAATTAAAAGAATCTTATTGCGAAGGATGTAATATAAGGTTTGTAAAGCCAAAATTTCCAAAGAACAATGGATATGGGCTTCAAAAAAGACTGATAGATTCTTACATTCCTCCTCCGTTGAGCAATGGAGAAACAAAAGTTGAAAAGAGAAAAAATTCCATTTTTATACAAAAGAAATTAATAGATGACGGATTTTTTGTCAGCCATCGGCCTCTTTTTAAATTAACGGAATCTTCAACCAGACAGAAAGTTTTACCATAAAACAAAAAAAGGACATAATATTAAATAGTCCCTTTTTTATTAACAAAGCATTTATTTCAACCCCATTTTTTTTCTGACTTCTTCTGTTTTCTCTTCAGCTATTTTTCTTGCCGTATTTGCTCCTTTTTCTAGAATACTATAAACGTATTCGGGCTTCTTTTGAAGCTCTTTTCTTTTCTCCCTTATCGTCTCCAGTTTTTCAATCAATAGTTCGGCTAAGGATTTTTTAAAGTCACCGTAGCCCTTTCCTTTGAATTCTTTTTCTATTTCTTTTATTTCTTTTCCAGAGAAGAGGGAATATATTGTTAAGAGATTAGAAACGCCCTTTTTATTAGTTTTAGTTAAGTCGTATTTTATTTCCTTATCTGAATCGGTAGTGGCTGACATTATTTTTTCTTTGATCTCCTCGGGCTCGTCAAATAGTCCGATACATCCCTTCGTGTCGTCGGTTTTTGACATTTTCTTTTCTGGATTTTGCAAGGACATTATTACCGCTCCTTGCTTTGGAACTAAAGGAGAAGGCAGCTTGAATGTTTTACCGTATTTCTTGTTGAATTTTTCAGCAATGTTTCTTGTTAATTCAACGTGTTGGGTTTGGTCTTTGCCGATAGGAACGATATCCGTATCGTATAATAAAATATCAGCGGCCATGAGAATGGGATAGTTGAATAAGCCGGCATTTATATATTCAGGGTGTTTTTTTGATTTATCTTTGAATTGAGTCATCCTTTGCAGTTCGCCAAAGGAAGTTATCGTTCCGAGTAGCCAAGCCAACTCGGCATGTTGCTTGACTTGTGACTGGATAAAGAGAGAGCACTTGTCGGGATTTAATCCGACCGCCAAGTAGGTAGTGGCTAAATCGAACATCTTTTTTTGAAGAGTTTTTTCGTCGTAGGGAGTAGTTATTGCGTGCCAGTCGACAATACAGAAAAAGCAGTCTTCCTTGTCTTGAAGTTCTATCCACTGCTTTATGGCTCCTAAATAGTTGCCTATGTGTATGTCGCCCGTAGGCCTGATCCCTGAAAATACTTTCATATTTATATATTATCCCACTTCAATTATTACCGGCAAGACCATCGGCCTTCTTTGAGTCTTTTGGAACAAGAAGTCGCCCAAGGTATTCCTTACATTATCTTTAATGTATGTCCAATTTACTACCTGCCCGGAAGCAGTTGCTTTTTCAATCGTCTGAATAATTTTCTTTCTGGTTTGGTATAATAAGTCCTTTGATTCTCTTAAATAAACAAATCCTCGGGAAATGATATCGGGAGAGTCTTGGACTTTTCCTGTTTTTCTATTGACTACGGCTATTATAACAAAGATTCCGTCTTTTGCTAACATCTGTCTGTCGCGCAAGACGATTTCTCCGACGTCTCCGACGCCTAGACCATCAACCATAATATATTCGGAAGGCACTTCTTTCTTTTCGACAAAAGCTTTTTCCTTCGTAATATTAATGATTTTTCCGTTATCTGCAAGGATAACGTTTTCTTCTTTGAACCCGCATTCTTGCTGGGCCAAATTCGAATTGGCCAAAAGCATTGAGAACTGTCCGTGCACGGGCATAAAGAATTTAGGATTCATTAATTGAATCATTTGTTTTAATTCATCTCTCTGGGCGTGTCCTCCGGCGTGTATATCAACCATCTTATAATGGAAGACATTGGCTTTTTGTCTCAATAAATCGTCTTTTAACATCTGAACGGTTCTTTCGTTTCCGGGAATGACCGAAGAAGAAAAAATAATTGTATCTCCGGGCTTAACCGAAATTGAAGGATGTTCTCCTGTCGCTATTTTCATCAGTCCCGCATTTTCTTCTCCCTGGGCTCCAGTGCAAAGAATAGTTACGTTCTTGTCGGGAATATTATTCGCATCGCCGACTTTTTTTAAGATAGTTCCTTTCTGCGATTTTAAATATCCGAGTTTTTTAGTCAGTTCGACGTTGCTCTTCATGCTGTGTCCGATAAATCCGACTTTTCTGCCGTGCCTTTCGGAAATTGTAATGGCTTGCTGGACCCTGTTAACCAGCGAAGAGAAAGTGGCCATAATAATTCTTCCCTTAGCGCTTTCGAATATCTTTTCCATGTTTTCAAAGATGTCCTTTTCGGAAAGGGAATGGCCGAATTCTTCCGCTCCGGTCGAGTCGGACATTAAGAGGGTAATTCCTCTTTTTCCTATTTCTTCAAGTTTTTTAAAATTAGTCGGTGCTTCGTTAACTGGGAAATTATCGAATTTGAAATCAGAAGTATGGACAAAGTTTCCGACAGGGGTCTTGATGAACAAGCCCATATTGTCGGGAATGTTGTGGTTCTGCCTGAAAAATTCTATTTCGAATACTCCCAAAGTAACCTTAGACCCGTCTTTGATTTCGGTAATGTCTAATTTCTGGTGTTCGGGGAATTCATCCTGTCTCTTCATGATAATTCCTCGGGCAAGGGGAGCGGCGAAGATCGGGGGATTTCCTATTCTGTGAGCGATATATGGTATTGCTCCGATGTGGTCGTAGTGTCCGTGAGTTATTAGTATTCCGACAACATTTTTGTACCTGTTGTTTTCTAGCAAATAAGAAATATCGGGGATTATGTAATCAATCCCGGGCATATCTTCTTCCGGCATTCTAAAACCGACGTCGATAATCAATATCGAATTCTTGTATTCTAAAAGCATCATATTCCTTCCAACTTCTCCTAATCCTCCGAGAGGTATCACTCTTAAAGATTCGTCATTAGGCTGAGGCTGTTTTAGAAATTCTTTTTTAGGCTTAGGATGGATTATCCTTCTCCTGTTATCATTGCGGAAAGGCTTTTTGTGCGCGGTCCGTGCATGATGCGACTGGGGCGCATGCGCTCCAGGCGTTGATTGTGTTTGTGTTTTTGTTTCGTTAATCATATTATTTTACTATCGGATATTTTTCCGGAAAGACTCCGGACTTGAGGATTGCTTGTTTGTTTTCGGCAATCCACTTGTAGAGCCTTTCTACTCCCTCCGCGGGGGAGACTTTTGGAGACCAATTAAAATTATTTTTAGCTTTTGTTATGTCGGAGATGTAGGCTTTTTGGTCTCCTGGCCTCCAGTCCCCGAATGAATATTTTATTTTTTTATTTGAAAGTTTTTCTAAGATTTCAAACAGTTCCCAAATGGAGAGGGAATATTCTAACCCGCCGCCGATATTAAAGGCTTTTCCTCTGGTTTCGTTGATATTTGTCAAAGCGGCATCATATGCATTCAATACATCGTTTACGTATAATACGTCTCTTACTTGTTTTCCGTCGCCGTATATTGTTACCGGCTTGTCAAACAGCATGGCGTTAATGAACCAGGCCAGCCATCCCTGTTCTTCAATTCCGAACTGGTGGGGGCCGTAGATTCCCGACTGTCTGAAGACGACTGTCTTTAATCCGTAAATTCTCGCCCAATCAATAGTGTACTGATCTCCGGTTCCTTTGCTGCATCCGTAGGGGCCATGGAAATCAAGGGGCCTGTTTTCATCAATTCCTTTGAAGTTTTTGTATTCGTATCTTTTGTCTTTTCCTGTTGTTTCTAAATCAGTCATTTCTCCATAGACTTTATTCGTACTGGTATAGAGCATGGCTGCTTCTGGAGCTTCATTTCTTAGCGCTTCTAAGACATTGAAGGTTCCTAGAGCATTTACTTCAAAGTCTTCTCTCGGTTCTTTAACGGAAGTAACCATGGTCACCTGAGCGGCTAAATGAAGAATATAGTCGGGTTTGTATTTTCTGAAAGTTAATTCTAATTGCTTGTTATTCCTGATATCTCCTTTGACAAAAGTAATTCCTTTTTTGGTTTTAAGGTATTTGAGATTTTCTTTTGAGCCGATTCTTGAGAGATTATCAAAAACTACAACCGCAAGGCCTTTCTTTAGGTAATATTCAGCGGCATTTGTTCCGATGAATCCGCAGCCGCCAGTAATGAGAATGGTTTTTTCTTTGGCCATATCTTATTTAAGGAAGTCAAGATTTTGGGGAAGTTCTTTTAATGGTTCCTCAAACCTTATTTCCGGAATGTTTTTGTAATTATTGTTTTTAATCCAGCCGTTTACCGTATAGAAATAGCAAAGGCCGTTTTTGTCTTCGACGCTTTTGTAATCAAAACCGGAAACTAGATTAACCCAATTTGCCATTTTCAAAGTTTCTTTTGATAGATTAATAGTTACGTGAGCGTAGTTTTTGGGAACAATAATACAGTTTCCTTTCTTCGCTTTGATTGCGTAGAAATCTTCAACAATATCTTTTCCTTTCTGGAAGATAAACAGTCCCTCTCCTTCGAGAATAATATACATTTCATTGCTGTCTTGCCCGTGGAAGTGTCCCAAAGTTTTCACATATTCTTCTCCAATCAAGAAAGGAGGAATGACGGTTATATCGTATCTCAATCCGTCTTTTTCTTCTATTCCTCGGTACATATAATATAATTCCCGTTCAGGATCTGACTTAGCGACCTCTTTGTTCAGAAGAACACTTTCCATGTCTTTTAACTTCCTGATGTCAGGATTTTTTAATTTTATTTCCATATTCTTTTTTCTTTAATATACCAACCCTCAATATTTATAAATCTTTTTGAGGCATCGGTTATTTTTTGCAATTCAATGCCTTTTATATTTTTATTTGTCAAGTAAAGATAATTTGTAGTGTAGAGAGGGATGGCGGGGGCGTCGTCGATAATTATGTCTTGTAAATCTTCTAATGCTTTTATTCTGTCCGGATTTTTGTAGTCATAATATTTTCTGGCCTTTTCCATTAATTCGTCGGCTTTTACGCTTTGATATAACGAAAGGTTTAATCCCGGGTCGATTCTCTGGGACGAATGCCAGAAGGGAATCGGGTCGGGTATCCCTCCCATTTTTTCTCCGAATAGAAGAATATCAAAGTCTCTTTCTCTGATGACCTTTTTGGCTTCGTTCTGGTCCATTACTTGTATGTCGATTTTTATTCCTTGTTTTCCCCACTGTTCTTTTATCATCTCTGCGGTTTTTAATAACGTTGGGTAGTTGGTTGTTTTTAGAATAAACGATAGATTTATTTCTTCATTCGGGACAACGAAACAAACTTCGTTTAGTTTTTTAATAGTTGCTCCAGCGACCTTTCCGGTCCCAGTAGTTAAATTATTCGGAACAAGAATATCATCTTTATACTTTTCTTGGAACTTAATTACGGCAGCTTTAGTTTCTTCTCCGAACTTTCCGGAGATGGTTCCTGAAGGATATATTTCTTTATCCTGAGCTAAGCACTCTTGAAGTTTTTTAACTTCGGCATTGTTGCTTCCGGATTGTAATGTTTGTGTAAACTTGAATCCAGAAGATTTTTCTATTGTCTTTATCCTTAAGCCGTCTTTTAAAACATATCCGTTTTCGTCTAGGATTTGTTGGCCTTTTTCTTCGTTGAACGAAAGGATATTTTTAGGTTCGCCTAGATTATAGAAAGAGGGGATAAGAGGCGAATCAATTACTTTGCCTTTATTGTTTAAAACATTGGACACTATTTCCTGCTTGTTTGTTAATAAGGAAAAAGCTTGTCTCATTTCTTTATCATCAAAAGGTTTCTTCTGATTGTTTAAGAATATGGAAAAATAGTCTGGAGTTTCAACGGAATTCAAATTATATTTTTTAAAATTCTTGTCGTTATAATTTACGGCCTCGATATTCCCCGAATCAAGATTCCCTTTCTTTAAATTGTTCAACAAATCATCTTGGCTATTGTAGAAATAGAAGTCGATTCTTTGGATATGCGGTTTTTGGTTATAATAATTCTTGTTTATCGTCAGAATCATTGACTTTACAGTTTTGTCGCTTTTTTGGACGGTTTTTTTGACCATGTAAGGTCCGCTTCCTATAGGATTCAAAACATTTAATTGCGTATTTGAGGTCATCGCTTGGATTGAAATATCCTTCCAGATATGTTTGGGCATGATTTTCAAATTAACCAAAGATTCTTCAAATCCGCTGTAGGCTTGTTTCAGTTTGAAAATAGCTTTATAGTCTGATACTTTTTCGATTTCTACTCCTTGCCAGTTGGTTCTTAACGGGCTTAAGTATTCTGTGTCCTGGATTAAGTCGATAGTGAAAATTATATCGTCGATGGTCAGGGGCTGCCCGTCATGCCATTTGGCATTTTCTTTGATTGAAAAGTTTATCGTTTTTCCT
>JBBACM010000020.1:0-14207 GCA_041657045.1 Minisyncoccota bacterium | reverse complement strand
GCCGTAATAAACTCTCGAGTTGCGGAACCGTAGTATCCGTTTGACGGAGAGATTCCCATAGATGTCTGGTATTCCATAAGGGCCGCCTTTGTGATTGTTCCGAAATATCCGGTTGCTCCTGCGCTGGCAAGGCGTGTTGCGGCGGTGCCTGAAGCCACTTGTATCAGATATTTTTGAAGTTCAGTAACCTTAGTGCCTGACGAGCCGATATCAAGGTCGCCGGCAGGAAGAGAACCTGTCGGTGCAGGAGTTTCCGGTATTGATACTAATAAGTTTATAATTGATGTAGGCAAGGTAATATTCAAAGCAAGAGCGGAAACAAATGTGGCGCGGAAATTAGACACAAGAAATTGAGGCAGAGCAGTATCTGAAGTTTGTGTGAGAATTGTAGAAAGATATGGTATTTTTTCTTGAATCGAGAATTCCCCGGTTAGTCGCGGGAACGGGTCTGTCGGAGTACCGGAGCTATTATGTATTTCAAAGTGAAGATGTGCTGCTCCGCCGGAAGCATTTCCCGTATTACCCACATAGCCGATGAGCGAACCTTGCGAGAGGACTAGTCCGGAGATTACACCCTCTCCAATACGGTCTAAATGCATATAGACAAAAGTTTCGCCTCCCGGGTTAGCAGTGTACACATAGTTTCCTTCTGTTTCTCCTATGCCGGTGCGCAAAACAACAGCAGGGGTCGGAGAAACAATTGGAGTTCCTTTGACTGCCATAATATCTTCGCCTTCGTGCATGCGTCCGCCAGAACGCGGGTCGCCAAAGTTCGGCGATATATCTTTAATTGCAATCCCGAATAGAACTGGCATATAGACATAGGGATTGGCTGTACTGTTTAGTGCGTTGATTTTTTGTTGTAATTCGCTGGACGGTCTTCCCCATTGTCCCGACATGCTTTGACCCTCATGGTATAGTTGATTATCATCTAATGGTGTTGCCGCTATCACTGATGTTGCTATAAATGCGAACAATATTATACAACACGTAAGATATTTGTTAAAAATGTTCTTCATATGGTTTAATGATAACACATTTTTAGGCAAAAAGCTTGATTTTGCATCATTTAAGATACCTTATTTAGCATATGGTTACCACGGGATTTAGAAAATATTAGAACTTGTTTAAAATAGTTACTATATTTGCGATAATATAACTATATAATTTTTACCATAAAATTTAGCACATTTGGGACAGGTAGTATAGAAAAAATATAGTTTTTTTGTTTCTTTTCCTTTTGATTTCACAAATGTTTCCATTTCTTTTATCCATTTGCCGATATCTTGAAAGGGTCCCTCAAAAACTTTACTTAAAAAAGTTCCTGATATTTTTACCATTTCTGCTCCCGGTACTTCCCTGCTTACGGCAATATAAATATCAGATCCCCAAAGAGAATTTTCATCTGAAAGCATAAGGGGTTCAGGGATAAGAGCTCCTGCTTCTTTTATCTTTTCCATATTTTTCACTATAACTTGTCCAAAATTTAAGGGAATCCTAAAAATACTCTTAACGCGGTCTTTTAAGAATAATTTATCCTGCCAAGTTATTTCTTTTTCTTGCCAAGGCTCAGGATTAAATCTCGGACAGCACCCTGTTTCTGATTGTTCGTAAAGTTTATCCATATTTTTTATTAAATTAATCTTTGTTTTATTATAATAAAAAATTGTCAAATTGACGATTCTGCTACAAATTTGCTGCGGGACTTGGACTCGAACCAAGATCGATGCCTTCAAAGGGCACAGTCCTACCGTTAGACGATCCCGCAATATATTATTCAATTCCGATTGATTCAATTATGGCCAGTTCGAGTGGCAATTGCTGTATTGAAGCGTATTTACTCTTATTGTCCGCATCCAAGAGAAGATTAAGAGTTTTCTTCAGGTTTTCTTCTTCAAAACCTTCAGACTGCTTTTGAGCCATTTCCTTGACTTCCTTTGTTTCTCCAGGCATTACCGAACTGATTAAACTTGAATCAATCTTAAGGATAAGCAATTTTCGTAAATAGTCAATGAAAGACCTGGTGAATTCCGGAACGTCCATTCCCTTCTCAATGTTGTCGTTTAAAAATTTTAAAGCCCCTGCTTTGTCTTTTTTAATCAAATGTTCAGCTAATTCGACAACCATGTGTATATCAATTAGTCCCAAAAGTGCTTGCACGTCTTCCGCCTTTATTTTCGTATCGGGCAAGAAACTCAAAACCTGATCTAAGGTTCCTTCCGCGTCTCTCATTGAACCTTCGGAAGCCGAAGCAATTAAACCCAAGGCTTCTTTTTCAATATCAATTCCCTCTTTTTTGCAAATGAAAGAAAGCTTTTCCACCATCTGGTCAAAAGTCAATTTGTAGAAATCAAATCTCTGACAGCGTGAAGATATTGTCGGAATCATTTTATGCGCTTCCGTCGTCGCTAAAATAAAGACAGCATATGAGGGCGGTTCTTCAAGTATTTTCAAAAGAGCGTTAGCTGCATCTTTGGATAATTGGTGTGCTTCGTCTAAAATTAAAACTTTGTATTTAAGAAACGTGGGAGAAAATTTAATTCCCTCTCTAATGCTCCTTATTTCATCAATTCCCCTGTTTGAGGCGGCATCTATTTCGATAATATCAACCGCCCTTCCGCTATTTATTTCTATGCACGAAGGACATTTGTTGCAGGGCTCAGAACCTTTCAAGTTTTGGCAGTTGATTGCTTTGGCAAAAAGCCTGGCCAAGGTTGTTTTTCCGGTTCCCCTGTGTCCGGAAAACAAATAAGCATGGGAAATCATGCCGGAAGATATTTCATTCATTACGGTTTTAACTACGTGCTCCTGACCGAAAAACTCCTTAAAGGTTTGCGGTCTGTATTTTCTGTATAAAACGAGGTTTGACATATATAACTATTCTATTATTTTTTTGTCTTAAAAGCAACTGTAAATAAAAAAAGCCCGAAGCTTTTTAAAAAAATTATAGGTTAGAAGGTTGTAAGAACCACATATGTAGCCCCAACCTTTACTACAAATTGGCATTGCATAAACTTTGGAGGCAACCTCCTAACCTATTTGAACCCATAGACAACGAATATACCAAAATCCGTGTTTGTGACCTTTTAAATGTGCTGTGTGTAGCCCCGACTTTACTACAAACAGGTGGCCACACTTTAATTATAAGTATTTTTAAATATTTGTCAATATAAAAAAGGGAGGGTTTTAATAAAAGGCCCTCCGCATAATTGATATTAAATATTTTATAAAAAATATATATAAAATATAATTATCAATTTTTATGACGTCGCTTTTTAAGAGTAAAAAGCTAAACATCATCGTATATCTTAATTGGATTTAAATTCCCTAATTTGTTAAAAATTAGGAAGAAAATAAGATGTACAATATTTAAAGTTCCTATATTAATTATATCCCGCTATATTATTTTGTCAAATAAAAAAGACCATTATTGATCCCCAAAAAAAGGGAGAAGAGCTTTTTGCCTATTTCTAGAAAATAGTCACAAAACTCTTCTTCTTGGAGACTTTCCATCACTCTCCTTCTATTTATCGTTAATGCGTTAATTTAAAAAAGACCATTATGGTCTCGCGCTTTTAACATTTTTAACAACTAACCTATTCATAGGATAGTATCTCATTTGATTTTTGTCAAATAAAAAACTTTTGGTCTGGGTAAAATATATGGGGGAGATGATTTTATAAAATCATTCCCCCCTTGCTAGTCCATATTAGGACCAGGTTTCATTTGTCCACAAGGGTAGTGCGGACAAATAGATCGTAGCTTAATTAAATAATTTGTAAAGATCTTATCAATTCCTTGACAATAATCTATCGGGTATATAGAATGAAAACATATGGAAAACAAAACTAATCAAATTTGTTGCTGCTGTCCCCCCTTAGACTAAGAGATTAGTTTCCTTTTTAATAATATATTCAATAACTAATCTCTTAATAAGAGATTTTTAATTATATAAAACATGAAAACAATTTTAGACTATATCGGGAATACTCCCTTAATAAAAGTGGAAGACAACATATTCGTCAAAGTCGAAGGATTTAATCCTGGAGGTTCGATTAAGGATAGAATTGTTTTGAATATGATTAACGATGCGGAAAAGCAAGGAATATTAAAAAAGGGAGATACATTGGTTGAAGCTACCAGTGGAAATACCGGAGTCGGCTTGTCCATGGTCGGAGCGATGAAGGGATATAAGGTTAAAGTAATTATGCCTGAAAGTACCAGCCAGGAAAAGATAAAAATGATTAAAGTTTTCGGCGGAGAAGTTATTTTGGTTGAGAATATTAAATTCAGGAAGGAAGTCATTGAGGACATCAAGGAAAGAATCAAAAACGGAGAAAAATTGGTGTTTTTAAACCAATACGAAAATATGATGAATCCCATGGCTCACTATGTTAAAACAGCCGAAGAGATATTGGAACAGATGGAAGGAAAGAATATCGACTACTTTATCGCCGGCATGGGAACGGGAGGAACTATTACCGGAGTGGGAAAGAAACTGAAGGAAAAGTTTCCCCAAATAAAAATAATAGGAGTCCAGCCGGTTCAAGGCGAAACCATTGAAGGCTTGAGGTCTTTGAAGGATGGCTTTGTGCCTCCAGTCATAGATTTCGATATTATAGACGAGATATATGATTTGGAAGCGGAAAAAGCTTTTAAAGCCAGAGAAGAAATCGCCAAGAGAGGAATCCTGGTCGGACCGAGTTCCGGAGCGGCCCTGTATTTGTCTCAAAAGATAAAGGAAGAAAATCCGGATAAGAACATTGTTACCATATTCCCCGACCGCGGAGAGAGGTATCTTTAACAACAAAACAAATTAGGATATAATAGGAATATGAAAATATATAATACTCTGACTAAGAAAAAAGAGGAATTTAAACCGATTAAAGACAAAGAAGTCGGAATGTATACTTGCGGACCGACCGTTTATTGGTTTGCCCATATCGGGAATATGCGCACTTACCTATTCGAAGACCTTTTAAAGAGAGTTTTAATTTATAACGGATACAAAGTTAAGCATGTTATGAACATTACCGATGTTGGACACTTAACTTCCGATTCTGATGCTGGAGAAGATAAGTTGGAAAAAGGAGCTAAAAGAGAAAGAAAGACTGTCTGGGAAATCGCCCAGTTCTACACAGATTTTTTTAAGAAGGATATAAAATCATTAAATATTATCGAGCCTTCAATTTGGGTTAAAGCAATTGACACGATTGATGAGCAGATAGAACTGATTAAAGAGATGGAGAAGAAGGGATTTACATACACTATTAGTGATGGGGTTTATTTTGATACTTCTAAATTGGAAAAATATGGAAGACTTTGGGGAGACAATGAAAGAAAAGAAGCCAAAGCAAGAATAGAGGAAGTTAAAGAAAAGAAACACAAGAGCGATTTTGCTTTGTGGAAATTCAGTCCTAAGAATGAAAAAAGACAGATGGAATGGGACTCTCCTTGGGGAAAGGGTTTCCCCGGCTGGCACACTGAATGCGTGGTCATGAGCGTTAAGAATCTCGGCATTCCCTTTGATATTCATTGTGGAGGAATAGACCACGTTTTTATTCATCATACCAATGAAATCGCTCAGGCCGAAGCTGCTTATGACAAGCAAATGGCCAATTATTGGCTACACGGAGAATTTCTTAATTTAAAGGAAGGAAAGATGAGTAAGTCTTTGGGGAATATTATCACTTTAGAAACACTGAAAGAAAAGGGAGTCGCCCCTCTCGCTTACCGCTATTTATGTTTAAATACTCATTACCGTTCAAAACTTTCCTTCAGCGATGAAAGTGTTGAATTCGCAGAAACGAGTTTAAATAAATTATACGAAAAAGTTTCTGAACTTATGCAAGGAGAGAAAACAAAGCATTCAGAAAAGTTTCAAGAATACGAAAATAAATTCAAAGATTTTATCAGCGATGATTTAAACATTCCTTCCGCTCTCGCCATGACTTGGGATGCGCTAAAAGACAAAGAACTAACTAATTCGGAAAAATACGATTTATTAATCGATTTTGATAAAGTTTTCGGGTTAAGTCTTTCCTCAATTAAACCCAGGGAAGAAGTTGATTCCAAATATCTTGTTAAAACTATAAAAGACGATATTCCCGTCTGGACAAGTGATACAAGCATCGTTCCTAAAGAAATAATGGAACTAATCGAATCAAGAAATGAAGCTAGAAAGAGAAAAGAATGGGATAAATCTGATGAAATACGAAAGGAAATTGAAAAAAAAGGTTGGCAGATTGAAGATTCGGGAGAAAAGACAATAATTAAGGAGATATAATTAGTTCGTTAATCTTAAGCTCATCAAAAGAATCTATAATCTTGTCTGCTTGTTGTAATTCTGATTCTTTATGTGTGCTTGTAATAGCTATACATTTTATGCCTCCATTTTTAGCGGCTTCAATTCCATTTGGGGCATCTTCTATAACGATACATTCTTCTGGTTTTAAATTAAGATATTCGGCTACCTTTAAATAGGTTTCTGGGTCAGGTTTACCCTTCTTAACTTTTTCAGCAGAGACCAATACCTCAAAAAAATCCTTAATACCAAGCTCTTTAAGAATGGCATAAGCTTTAAATTCCATAGCAGCCGTTCCTATTCCTATCTTAATATTGTTTTCCTTTAAATCATTCAAGAGTCTAACTACTCCCTTTGTAGGTTCTATTTTTGTTTTTTTAATTTCTTCAATAAAATAATCTTCCTTTCGGCGAGTAAGCATAGTAGCTTCTTCTTCCTTCGCTTCCGGTTTAATATATTTAAGCACGATTGCTTCTCCTTTCATTCCGGTAAAAGATTTGTACCCTTCAAAATTTAAATCTAAACCAAAATCAGTAAATAATCTTTTCCAAGCCGTAAAATCCTGTTCCTTATTATCAGTGAGAACTCCATCCATATCAAATATTACTCCTTTAATCATATTTTTGTTTAAATAAAAAATCTTTATCTTATCGTACTATACAAATTAAAAACCGACAAATTAAAAACCGACAAAATTGTCGGCTTGATTTTGCAGGGGCGATGGAACGAACTTGGCCTTTTTGGGGTTGGGTTATGTATAAGAAAAGACAGTATTTAATGAAATGTATTTAGTGTTTTAAAATGTCTATTATTTTAATAACAAACTGGACAAAATTCTTCTTCCTCCAGTAATTTATCTAAATTTGGAATTGGTTCAAAATCTTCTATTGCTTTAGCTGGAGTAGGAACGACATATTTAACTTCTTTATTAATGGGAATATCTTTATTGGGCATAGAAGATGTTTTGACTTTAGAGATCCAAGAATCAAAAGATGTCCAAGCTACTTTTCCTGAGTTCAAAGCGTTGAGATAAACATTCCACCATTCTATTCTAGTTCCGCCAAGATAAGCATGGGAAACAAGGATTAAATTATCCGCATTTTTTGAAAGATTTTCATTAATAACTTTTTGGAAATCACTAGCATCAGCACCTCTTGCCCAAAGACTGTAATCACACAATGATCCAGAGCCCATATCTTCAAATACTATATTAGAAACAGAGATTATCTTAACTTTATATTCTTCAGGAGCATAGATTACAGCTTTCACTCCCTGAGTTCCTCTGGCTAAAATGTATTCTATTCCTAGGGCGTCAGCCACTTTTAATGTATTTTCATCATATGCAAAGTACTTGCTTCCGAAAACTTTCATTTTTTTGCCAGTAATACTATAGATGAATTCTTGAGACTCTTTCATGTATTGATATTGTTTTTCATAGGGCATATCCCAGAAAGGCTCACTGTCATATCCTCCAGCTATTTCATATCCTTTATTAGCTAATCTTTTAAAAACATCTGGATATTCTTTTAAAACATTGTCTTGAACTTTAACTAGGGCGCCAATACCTTTGCTATCTAGTTCTCTTTCCCAATTCAAAACACCTTCAATTTTTTCAAATTCAATTAACATAATCGTGCCATTAGTAGCTTTTTTTTGATAGAAATAGAAACAAATTGATAAAATAGCTATCGTAATTATTGAAATTAATAATATCGAATATATTTTTTTCATCGCTTTATTTATCATTTATTTTTATCGCCTTGCCTTCAACAATGGCTTCGCTAATTTTTTTTCTTGCAGAAGTTAAAATTCTTTGGAGGGTGCTTTGTGAAATATTCATTTTTTTAGCCGCTTCTTTCTGTTCTAATCCTTTACAATCACAAAACCTCAGAACCTCTAATTCGTCCAATCCTAATTCAACCTCCTCTAAAGATGATAATGGTATTGCTCTAGGCTTGAAATATGTAACATCTGGATTAAAGCACAATTTTCTAGGTTTTATCGGTCTGACCATATTACTTGTCTTTATGATGATTAATAGCTTCTATTAATTTAATCTTATCCACTTCTCCAGTTAAACGCAATAGTTCTTTTCCTATTTCGGATAGGAAGATAAAGGTTGGCATGGCTGTAACGTTACATTTACTTACAAATTCCTTATCATCATCAAAATCATAGAATTCAGTTTTAAGCCAAACATTTTCAGTTTCTATTTCTTTCCATCTCGGACCCATAATCTTGCATCCTGCACACCATTTCGCTCCGATTTTTATTACCTTCATTTATTTTTTGATTCTTAATTGTTATATAGAAAAATCCCGCTCCTACAAAGGAGCAGGACATTTCCTACTTGTTGCTTTCAATCTCAGCAATTCTTTCTTTCACAGCTTTCAATTCTCCTTCAAGAGCTTCGGCCTCTTCTTTCAGTAATTCAGATTCTTCTTTTTTTGTAAAGAATCTTCTGCATCCGAATCCCCTGCGGAAACCCAAGCCGTTTTTAGTACAGCATGGACCCATTCCTCTGCCTGTTCCTTCGCCCAATCCTTCTGGACCTGTTTTATCAAAACCTGGCATATGTTTATATAATTATATTTTCTTATATAGCAATGTGACTGGCATCACTATCTATTATGATTATATATTCATAACTATATGTTGTCAAGAATAAACAAAACAACCTTCATTGAGGCAACTGAGTCTCTCGATACTAAATGTAGCGTGCAGGGGCGATGGGACGAACTCGGAACCTTTTTGAGGTTGGAAATATAAAAAAATCTACATTTCGCCCTAAAAGCTACTTTGTAGTTTAAACTTCGGCCTTTTTTATGGCCATGCCAGACGGTATCACCCGCTCAAAGTATGCACGATACTCTTCCAGGGTAATGCCGAATTTGTCTGGTTCGGTAGGAATGACTGGAAGTTTTGACATGCAGCGATCAACGAACTCATTTTTGGTTGGCTCTCTTCCGTATAGAGTCAACGAATTACGAGCGAAGCAATCTTTTCTGCCGATTGCTAATGCTCCAGCAATTTCCATTAGTCTTTTTTCGGAAAGCTCCATAATAACCATTTCTCCTGTGCCAGGTTAATAAGGGCACTTTTTAAGTTATAATATTTATATTGTATATTGTCAATAGCAGGGGAGATGGGACGTTATCGGAACCTTTTTGAGGCTTAATACAAGTCTTTGATTATTGATTTTTAGTTATTGTATCGATTATTTCTGAGTCTGATGATATTCTTATAACATTAGGAAGATGATAAAAAAATGAATCTGGTGCTTCTGAAGCGATAACTAACTTATTCAATCCCATCGCCATTCCAGCTTCGTATCTTGCACTTTTAGCATCTTCACACCAGAGATAAACAAAAATATCACATTTCTGAATCCCCTCTCGTTCTTTTTCTGCATATTCATCCCAGTTATCTTCATGATAATCTGTTGCCCAATCAAACGTAATTTCATAACCAGATTCTCGTATCATTTTCATGACCTCTTTTGCTCTTGGTATTTTTTTACCTGCCACATATATTTTAGGTTTGGTTGTCATATGATTAATTATACTATAAAAAGAAAAAGTTCCAAAGTGATATTACGGTTATAACAAAAAGCCTTACAAAATAATGCTTCCTAAATTTGCAGGGGCGATGGGACGTTATCGGAACCTTTTTGAAGCTAAATTGGGTATAAAAAAAGAACCCACGTCTACTAATTTTTAAAATTAGGGGGTTCTGCGTTTCTCAACTGATTATCCATGAACTATAGTTGCAGCAACATTGAAGAGAAATTTTATCTCTTTTTTTGTTTGCTCCTGCTCTGGGGATAATAAGTTCTTGGGGCTATTCAATATGTGGATGAAAGTATCTGTTTCTTCGCCCAACCCTAGGGTTTTAGCGAATGCCTGTTCTTTCTTAAAACGAATCTTATCTAGTGCAGACACTAAGTCGCTGGGATTGTCAGTATTTATGACTTCATTTCCCAATACTTCCACTAAAAGAGATTCATGATAGTAGGGCCAGTTAAACGCCACAACATATATCGCGGCATTAATTAATGCATCAGGAATGCAACGCATTTGAAATCTCCACCATTTAAGATATACCCAAATAAAAGAATGACATATTTTATAATATTGTCAATAGATTGTAATCCCGAGGATTGGAACCGAAAATCGCTAATTAGTATATAACTTTTTAGCTTAAAATTGTGTTTGCAGGGGCTCGTGGAGGACGTTAGAACTAGGATTCAGGAGAATATACTAGAATTAAGTAGCACTGGAAAGTTATTGGAACCTTTTTAAGAATTGTTTTATTTTTCCAAAGAAGATATTAGCGCTTCTTTTATTCTATCTCTAATAGGAGCATCATTTTCTAAAATTTCAATCTCTTTGAGAGACACCCATTTATATAATTGATGTTCTTTACTTAATTCAACTTTTTCCAAATTAGCTTCTACTTTATAAAAAACTAGAAGAAGGTCTATATTTTCAACCGTATCCAATCTATGCACAGCATCAACGTTAAGAATGTTTTTGACTTGAAACTCTTTAATGTTGGGAACTTCTTCTTTTAATTCCCTTTCCATGGTTTGCTCTATTGTTTCTCCTTTTTCCATTCTTCCTCCAGGAACATCCCAAAAGGTTTTTCCATTAACCGTTTTAAGCATAACTAGAGCTTTATTTTCATGATTAACTATAACTCCTTTTATTCCTACTTGATATATTTGTAATTTCTTTTCGTCCATATTTTTAAAATTTTATATTGTTATTATATCATAAACTAAAAACCGACAGAAGCGTCGGCTTGATTTTGCAGGGACGAAAGGATTCGAACTTTAAGACCTGTCAGTGCACTCATTGTAAAATTTTAAAACCTGGTCGGCCACTCTTTCCCACGAATATTTTTTGACTTCCTCTAATCCCCAATCGCCCATTTCTTTTCTCAAATTTTCGTTTTTGATTAATTTTTCTAACTTTGCCGTTAATTCAGAAACATCCTTGGGTTCGGATAAATATTTTTCTCCTTTCGTTCCTTCAAACAATTCCTTGTATCCGATATTGGAAAATCCACAAACCGGTTTTCCTAAAGCCATTGCTTCCAGCAATACAATCCCGAAGCTTTCTCCAAAGATTGCCGGGCTGCAATAAATATCGCAACTGGAAAAATAGCGAGGAACCATATCTCCCGTTTGAGTTCCCTCCCAGTGCACTTCTTTTAAATTATTTTGCTTTACGTAATTTTCGCTCTCTTCTCTCAGTGGTCCGTCTCCGACTATTATCAGTCTCAGGTTGTTGTATTTATTTTGAAGATTTTTGTAAGCTTCTAAAAGATAAATCAAGCCTTTTCTTTCTTCAAGCCTTCCCAAGAAAAGAATATTAATTTTATCCTTATCAAACTTTTCTAATCTGGGAATGGAAGGATTAAATTCGTTCAAGTCGATACCGTTGGGAATAATTTTTTTAACCCCCTTAAAGTCTTCAAACAGATTGAGATTGAAAGACGCTACTCCGATTACCCCGGCCACTTTTCTGCTTATCGTTTTTCCTAAAATTTCAATCATTTTTTCAATGACAGGGCTAGCTTCATTATTAGCGTGGAACGTGATAACATTTAAAGCGTCAGACTTTTCTAAAATCTGCATAGCCGAAGGGACAATGAAATTATGAAAATGAAGAATATCAAATTTTTCCCTTTTTAAAACTTTGCCGATGGAGGATGGATTGAAATTAATACACAAATCACCCTGCGTGCCTCCAATATTCAAAGGGATTGAAGTCCCGAGGATTATTACATTGTTGCCGTATTTTTCCCCTCTTTTCCTTCTGGGAACTATAATTTTGGTTTCTATTCCTCTTTTTTCAAATTCCTGAGAGAGTCCCAATATATGGCTCTTCACTCCTCCCGGATTGGCGAAAGAATGGAAAGAAACAAAGCCTACTTTCATATAATTGACGGTTAATTAACGATTTGCTACATTATACTTAATGAACAGTGAAATATCAAATATAAAAGTGCCTCCTCAGGACATTGAAGCGGAAAAAAGCCTTCTGGGTTCTTTGATGTTGGACAAGGAAGCGATAAACAAAGTTGCCGATATTTTGCATTCGGAAGACTTTTACAAAAGGAATCATCAGTATATCTACCAGGTAGTGGAAGATCTTTTTATCCGCGGAGAGCCGGTTGACCTGATTTCTGTTTCTTCAAAATTAAAAGAAAGAAATCAGCTGGAAAATATGGGTGGCACTGCTTACCTGACCGAACTTATAAATACCGTCCCCACGGCAAGTCACGTTTTAACCTATGCCAAAATAGTCCAGAAGAAAAGAATTCTCAGAGACTTGATTGAGGCTGGCGGAGAGATAAGCTTGATGGGATACAAAGAAGAACAAGATTCAGATGACTTATTAGATGGTGCGGAAAGAAGAATTTTCAGTATTACCCAGAAGAATTTAACCCAATCATTTCTTCCTATAAAACCATACTTAGAAGAAGCATTTGAAAGGATAGATAGAATATCAAAACAGAAAGGAGTTTTAAGAGGAACTTCAACTGGATTTAAAGGATTAGATTCGATACTTTCAGGATTGCAAAATTCCGACTTGATTATTTTAGCAGCCAGGCCTTCAATGGGTAAATCAAGCTTGGCATTGGATATTGCCAAAAACGTTGCTCTAAAAGAAAAAAAACCAGTCGGTATATTTTCTTTGGAAATGAGCAAAGACCAATTGATTGATAGGCTGATTAGTTCGGAATCAAATATCGACTCATGGAAGATAAGACAAGGAATGCTTTCAAGCGAAGGAGAACAGAATGATTTTGCTTGTATTCAGCATGCCTTAGGAACACTTTCCGAAGCCCCTATTTTTATCGACGACGCCTCAAGTTGCAGCGTCCTTCAAATGAGGGCTATGGCGAGAAGGCTTCAAGCCAGCCACGGTTTAGGATTGATTATAGTCGATTATTTACAACTAATAGAGCCGAGCAATAAGATAATAAACAGCGTGCAACAGATTACTGAAATATCAAGGCAGCTAAAAGGACTTGCCAGAGAGTTGAATATTCCCGTACTTGCCCTTTCTCAATTATCAAGGGCAGTAGAACAGAGAACTCCGAAGATTCCGAGATTGTCAGATTTGAGGGATTCTGGATCAATTGAGCAGGATGCAGATGTAGTTTTGTTTATTTATCGTGAAGATGTTTACCAAGAAGAATCTCCCAAAAAAGGAATGGCCGATATTATTATCGCCAAGCACAGGAACGGTCCTATTGGCAGAGTCGAACTATTCTTTGATAAACAAAGAGCCTGCTTCAGAAATATTGAATCAGGCCGCGATGCTTTTGAGGGAGATATTGGACTTTAATTTTTTATGTCTAAGATTTCTACTTCGGTGTAGGCCTGTCTGTGGCCTTTTTTAACCTTGTATCTTTTCTTTGATTTGTATTTGAATGTCATTACTTTAGCAGCCCTGTCCTGCTTTAAAATTTTTCCCGTAACGGTTGCTCCTTTAATTAAAGGTTCGCCGATTACTAAATCTTTTCCGTTTTCAATCAAAAGGACGTTGTCAAAAACAACATTCTTACCTTCTTCAATGTCAAGCTTTTCAATCTTTAGTTTGTCTTTCGGAGAAACTTTATACTGTTTTCCTCCTGTTTTTATTACTGCTAACATGTTTTTCTGCTTAATTTATACTGTTTGTTTATATCATTTTATCGCCTGAGAGTCAATATAGTTTACGGATTAGTTTTTATTTCGTCATACCATCCATTGCCCGCAAAGGGCATCGTTAATAATTCTATCAGAGTAAAAGATTTAATTTTTTTGTTCATATGTTCATATATTAAATTATAATAAATATAGGTGATGTGATTATATCCTTGCAAATACTTCGGCAATGATAAAGGC
>JBBACM010000019.1:0-14511 GCA_041657045.1 Minisyncoccota bacterium | reverse complement strand
ATCCACGACGTGTATAAAATCGCTCTTTACTTGGCAGATGTCATGTAAGAGCCCGGTATTAACAATACCGTTTTTTATTGGAAGTATTTATTAGACTTTTTTATTTTTGTGATATAATCAAAATATGAAGAAATTAAGCAAAAAAGTTATTGTCGGATTGAGCGGAGGAGTTGACTCGGCCGTTTCGGCTGCGCTTTTAAAGCAGCAAGGGTTTGAAGTCGTCGGAGCTACGATGAAGCTTTGGAATAAAGAATATGCGGACAATCTCCAAAAAAGCGCCTGTTACGGCCCCGGAGAAAAAGAAGATATTGAAGCGGCTATGCGAGTAGCGGATATTTTAGGCATTGAGCATATAATAATCGACCTTTCAAAGGAATACGAAAAATATGTACTCGATTATTTCAAAGAGGAATATCTTTCAGGAAGAACTCCTAATCCTTGCGTCATGTGCAACCAGAAGATTAAGTTCGGTTATTTGGTTGATAAGATTGTTGAAGCTGGAATAAAGTTTGACTATTTTGCGACCGGACACTATGCTCAAGTTTCATATAACCAAGAGAAAAAGAGATTTTTACTGCTTCGCGGAAAAGACGAAAAAAAAGACCAGTCGTATTTTTTATACCGTCTTTCTCAGGAACAATTAGGAAGAGCCTTGTTTCCTCTCGGGAATTTTAGAAAAGAAGAAGTCAGAAAAATGGCAAAAGAACTCGGATTGAATGAGTTTGCGGAAAAAGAAGAAAGCCAGGACTTTATTGAAGGGGGAGACTATTCTCAAGTTATTGGAGAGAAAGGCCAGAGACCCGGAAACATTGTTGATAAGAAGGGAAATGTTATAGGAAAACACAAAGGACTTTCTAATTTTACTATCGGGCAGAGAAAGGGACTTGATATCGGAGGGCTTTCTGAACCGTATTATGTTATAGGTATTGATGTTTGCAAGAATCAAGTTGTTGTTGGCAAGAAAGAAGAAGCCTTTTTCGATAGTTTTATTGTTAAAGATATCAATTGGATAGCTTTTGAGAAGCTTGATTCTCCAATTGAGGCACAGGTAAGAACCAGGTCAAGCGCTGAATTGATTGATTGTAAGATTATTCCTTTTGATGATAAAATAGAGGTTGAACTATCAAAGCCTTGTTTTGCTATTGCCAAGGGACAGTCAGCCGTTTTCTATTCCGATAATGTCGTCTTGGGTGGAGGAATTATTGATTAATTATCATATGAACATAGTTGAAGAAATAAAAAATTTTGTTGAGGAAGAAAGCAAAAAGCCGGGGAGCAAGTACGGCTACGAGCCTTTTGCTTTTCATTTTGCTTCGGTAGTTAAATACGCCGAAGAATTGGCCGATGAACTGGGGGCGGATAAAGAGATTGTTTCAATAGCCGCTTGGCTTCACGATATCGGTTCTGTTGTTCATGGCAGGGAAGACCATCATTTAACCGGAGCGAAAATAGCCGAAGAAAAACTGAAAGAATTGAATTATCCAGAAGAAAAGATAGAATTGGTTAAAAAATGTATTTTAAATCATCGTGGCTCGCAGGACAATAGTCCGGAAACAATTGAAGAAAAAATAATATCGGATGCGGATGCTTTAAGCAATTTTGATAATATTGCCGGAATATTCAAAGCAGCTTTTGTTTTTGAAAATCTGACTCAGGGGGAGGCAAAAGAATCTGTCAAGAAAAAGCTTGAAAATAAATGGAGTAAGCTTTATTTTGAAAATTCAAAAAAAATAATAAAGTCGAAGTACGAAGCAGTAATAATTCTTTTAAATTAAATAAAATATATGAAAAATATTTCTTATTGGTCTCCAAGAGTAATTGTCATTCTATTTATACTCTTCATGTTTTCTTTCTCTTTAGATATTCTGAGCATGCAAGGAACCGTCCTTGAAAAAACAGGAGGATTTTTAATCCACAATATCCCTGTTTTTATTGTTATTCTTTTGCTTATTTTTGCGTGGAAAAAGGAAAAAATCGGAGGAATCCTTTTTATACTCGCTGGAATAGGATTTGCGTTGTTTTTCGGAATTAGCGCGCTTCTTATTATTTCTTTTCCATTGATATTGGCAGGAATCTTATTTCTATTGGTAAGCGAAACAAACTCAAAATCTTTTTCTAAATAAAAAGAGTTCCCGCAATCGCAAGAACAATTTTTTAAAAAATATTAATCAACCAGGATGGTTACTTTCTTGCCAAGAAAATTGACTATTTTTTTAATCAAGTTTTCTTTGCAACGGTCGCAACAACTGGCGATTTCGACCCTGATTGAGGACACTTTTCTTATTTCAGCACCGATAGCATCGCAAGAATTGGATCGGCCGAGCATTGATCTGATGGCAGTCATCTGAACATCTGTCAGTGGCGGTTCAATGTTTATGGCCCCATGTTTACAAAACTTGGATATGTCTTCTTTGTCTTCAGTCTCTTTCGAAAAGGTTAATCGGTAAGTCATGTTTTGTCTCCAAAGAACTTTTGAGGAGTCGCTATGCTTTCCTCGCCAAAACAATAACACTTATTGAAACGTTGTCAATATCTGTCTTGACCAAGAGATTATTTGTTGTTATAATAAAAAAAGATAATTATAGAAAGATTAAAAAAATGAAAAAAGCGATTATTTATTTAATATTGATTATAATTTTGATTATTGCGGCTATTTCTATAGACATTTTTTTTATGTATAGCCAGAATAATAAAAACGACAATCCAGGCACATCGCCTGTTACGCAAACAGGGGGCAATGTCGTCAGCGTTGAAAATTTTGCATTTAGTCCGAGCACATTGACTATAGCCAAAGGGACTACAGTAGCCTGGACTAATAACGATTCTGCTTCTCACCAGATTAAATCTGATACCTTTGAATCAATACTTCTTTCCAAGGGTCAGAGCTATTTCTATACTTTTAACGAAGTCGGTACTTTTGAATATATTTGTTCAGTCCATCCTTCAATGAAAGGGAAAGTAATTGTCAGGTAAAAATTAGATATAAAAAAGGAAGGAAGGGTAATTTTACCCTTCCAGTTGGAGGAATTTTATGGTCGTCAACAAGGAGGTGCCGTGCCTGCCATAGGTCGCAACAACATCTCGATTAGGACGTTTCCATTTGAGGGGCTGCATGATTTAAGTGATGCGAGGGCCACCAAGTTATGTTCCGGTAGCGTTGGACCCTGTCCCATTTTGTGTTCGTAAAATTTGTTCTTCAGGCTCTTCATGGTGTCAGTGATGATAACGATAATTCCTGTATTTACCGGAGGACCGGTATCTATACAGCAGGAGTCGTCAGAGTGGTCTCTTTTCCGCATGGCATGGGGCGCTACCACCAAGACGTTCGGGTCTTTGGTAACTGTTAGACTGCCCGCACTTGCGCATACGAGTACGAAAGAGACAAGCAACACAATGGCTACAAGTACCATTGATACAAGTTTCATTCGCAAGTTCTTCACTTCCGTTAATCAGCTCGTTTATTTTAAAGGAGCTTGATGTATTTATATCATTTCTATAAAAAATGTAAAGAGATATTGTATAAATATTTATAAAAATAATTAAAATATATGGAAAAATATACCTTGCCCAATCTTTTTTACGGTTACAAAGATTTAGAGCCGGCGATGTCTGAAAATCAATTGACGATTCATCATCAAAAGCACCATCAAGCATATGTTAACGGCTGCAATGCGCTTGTCGAGAAGATGGATAAGGCGAGAAAAGAAAATACGGATGTTGATTTTAGAGCCGTTTCAAAAGAGTTCTCTTTTCAAATAGGAGGACATGTCTTACACTCTTTGTTCTGGAATAATTTAGCTCCTGTAGGCAAGGGCGGAGAAATTACCGGAGAACTAAAGGAAAAGATTATTGAAGACTTTGGAAGTATCGAGAGATTAAAAAAAGAATTCAATGCAGTTACTCTTTCTGTAGAAGGTTCGGGGTGGGCGACTTTGGTTTTTGAGAAAGAATCGCAAAAATTAATGGTGATGCAAATAGAGAAGCACAATGTTAATATTTTTCCTGCTTCAGAGATTATAATGGTTTTGGACATGTTTGAACACGCCTATTATATTGATTATAAGAATGACAAGGCAAAATACGTTGAAGAATTTTGGAAGATAGTGAACTGGGAAGAGATTGAAAAAAGGTTTAAAATATAGTTATTTATTTTTTTCTTTAGGCGTGATAATATAGTTGTAATGCATGAAAAAGAAAAAGCACCGCTTAAGGATAAAACCTCAAGAGGTACTTTTTCATGAGAATTCTATTATTAGATTAACAAGCATTTGCGATACTTGTCAGTATGTCTCAATACTACAAAAAATCAAATAATATTTTCGACCCAAAGTCGGACAAGCCATTCAAACTAAGCCGTTCTAAAATCGACTTGTTTATGGAATGCCCCCAATGTTTCTATTTGGATAGGCGTCTTGGCGTGGGCAGGCCTCCCGGCTTTCCTTTTACCTTGAACAGTGCTGTTGACTGTTTGCTCAAAAAAGAATTCGATTTGCACAGAAAGGAAAAAACACCACATCCTTTGATTGAAGAATTCGGAGTCGATGCGATTCCTTTTCAACACAAAGATATAGATGTATGGAGGAATACTTTCAAAGGAATGGAATATTTGCATGAGTCTACGAATTTGCTTATCACCGGAGCAATCGATGATATCTGGGTTAATCCTCAAGGCGAGGTTATGATTGTTGATTATAAGGCGACTTCTAAAACAAGCGAGGTTAATTTGGATGCTGAGTGGCAAAGAGGATACAAGAGACAAATGGAAATTTATCAGTGGTTGTTTAAGCAAAACGGATTCAAGGTTTCTCCGACCGGATATTTTGTTTATTGCAATGGCGACACGGGTAAACCTTTTTTTGATAAGAAGCTTGAATTCGATATCAAGGTCATTCCGTATACCGGAGATGATTCGTGGATAGAAGGAGCTTTGAAGGAAATAAAAAAATGTTTGATGGGTGATGAAATTCCGGAAATGAATCCTGATTGCGATTTCTGCAATTACAGAAAAAACGCGGTTGTGGCGAAAATAAAACACGAGAAGAAATAAAAGAAGAGCCCGAGAAAGGCTCTTTTTCGTTTTTATAGTTTGCAAAAAAATATGATAGTGGTAAACTATTAAACTATATTATATTAATTTAAAATTTCATGGTTCCCAAAAAGATATTTTTCGTGAAAGGAGTGGGAGTGAACAAAGACAAGCTGGCTTCTTTTGAAGCAGCCTTAAGAGACGCAGGGATTGAAACGCAGAACTTAGTATATGTTTCGAGTATTCTTCCGCCTAACTGTGAAATTATTCCAAAAGCAAAAGGAGTTTCTTTATTAAGGCCAGGTCAGATTACTTTTTGTGTTATGGCGAGAAACGAAACCAGCGAGCCGAATAGATTAATTTCTGCGGCAATAGGGTTAGCCGTGCCAAAGGATATCAACAATTACGGATATTTGTCAGAGCACCACACATTCGGAGAAACAGCCGAGAGGTCTGGTGATTATGCCGAAGACCTGGCGGCAACAATGCTTGCCACGACCTTGGGCGTGGAGATAGACATTGAAAAAGCTTGGGATGACAGAAAACAGGAATATATCGCTTCGGGAAAGATATTTAAAACGACTCATGTTTGCCAGTCAGCAGAAGGGAACAAGAACGGCTTATGGACCACAGTTATATCCGTTGCAGTATTTTTGGAGGATTAATTTTTAAAAAACAAGGAATCAGCTAAGGGCTGGTTTTTTGTTTTTATTTTGATAGAATGTGATTATGGAATCAAAAGGAAAACCGGCCGTTAAAGAGCTGTTGGAGAATAATATATTCTCCATTTCGGCGTACCTTAAACTGTTAAACGGAGTTTTAAATTCTTTTGAAGCAAGAATTTTAGGAGAGGTAAGTGAGGTTAAAATAAGTTCGGTTGGCCATGTTTATTTTTCTCTTAAAGACAAAAAAGACCACAGTGTTTTATCGTGCGTTGTCTGGAGTTACGATTACAAGATTTGCGGAGTGCAATTGAAAGAAGGATTAGAAATAATCGCCAAAGGAATTCCAGACATCTATCCTCCGACAGGAAGATTAAGCTTCAAAGCTAAAACGATTCAGCTCGTCGGGGAAGGGGAATTGAAAAAAGAATACGAGAAGTTAAAAAAGAAGCTTGAAGGTGAAGGATTATTTTCTTTTGAGAGAAAAAAAGAAATCCCTCCTTTTATTCAAAAAATAGGAGTTATCACTTCAAGGCAGGGAGCGGTCATTTCAGATTTTTTAAATAACTTAGGAAGATTCGGATTTCAAATCAAGTTTATAGATTCCAGGGTTGAAGGATTGGAAGCCGTTAAAGACCTTTTAAATAGCGTTAAGACGGCTGAAAAGTTAGATTTAGATGTTCTGGTCATTATGCGAGGAGGGGGTTCTCTGGAGTCGTTTTTGGCCTTTAATAATGAGACTTTGATTAGAGAAGTAAGTAGCCTTCCTTTTCCGGTTATTGCCGCGATAGGGCACGACAAGGATGTTCCGCTATTATCTTTAATGGCTGATAAAATGGTTTCGACTCCGACTGCGGCAGCCAATTTATTAAATCAGTCATGGCTTGAAGCGGAATCGGAATTGAAAAATAAAGAGAGGGAAATAATTAATTCTTTTTCTTTTGCCTTAAAAGATTTAGAATACAAGTCAGATAATCTTTTTATGAAGATAAGGAACAGATTGGAAAAAGTAATAAGTAGTTTTAAAATGATTGAATACAGGATTAGAACGGTTATTCCAAAAATTATGGAAGGGGAAATGAAGAAGATAGAAGAGAAGATTAGGAATATCGAAAAAGCAATTTCTCACAACGACCCGGAAAGGAACTTAAGACTGGGATATTGTATAGCTCAGAACAAAAAAGGAATAATAAAGAAGATAAGCGATGTGGAGTTAGAAGAAATAATTGATTTGAAAGTTTTTAACGGAATAATTAATACGCAAGTTAAAGAAATAAAAAAACATGAAGGAAAAAAATCTTAATCAAAGTTTGAAAAAGTTATCGTCCATAGCCGAATGGTTTGAGAAGCAAGAGGAGGTTGATGTCGAGGAGGGGTTGGAAAAAGTCAAAGAAGCAGCAGAAATCATCAAGGAAGCGAGAAAACAATTCAAAGAGATAGAGAATGAGTTTGAGGAGATTAAAAAGGAGATAGAAAAGGAGTAATTTGACAAGTTTTTAAATAGGAATAAAATATAGATGGTTCTTCTTGATTAGTAGAACCTTTACACTTATTTGTATCGAGGTGATTGATTGGTTGATAATGGCAAGACACATTCTTTTACTAAAAATGGCTCTAATTTTCATAAAAAAAATGGAGATAAGAGCAATAATGGTAAAAAAAATAACGGCCATAATCATAAACCTAAAAGCGACTGCGGTAACTCTGTGTTTCCTATGGGAATTTGCGCTAAATGTCAAAAATTTCTGGAACAACAGAAGCATCACATATTACCTAAATGGATAGTCAAAGCGATAATATCACTAGGGATGTCCATTGACGAGAACAATGACAAAAGAACAATAGACCTTTGTCCCAGACATCACAGAAAAGGAATCGAAAGAATAAATCAACGGTTTGCAGCGTTAATATTGATTAATTATAAAAAACAATACGCTGAAATTGCTGAATTATTTGTTAAAGGTAAAGATCATTTTACTATTGAAGAGCTTACGGTTCTCGTAAACGGCGGTTCGCTCAAAAAAGAAACGACTGGAGAATACTCAAAGGTAAAAACAGCGGAGGTGGAAAGTTAAAAGAGCAAACATTAATTGCCTCTTTTTTTATACTATAGTATAATTATTATATAATAATATTTAAATATTCTAATATGAATTATTTAAAAGCAATCGGTTCGGGATTATTAATCTGGATTATAATGTTCGCTTTTGTAAGCGCTTTTTTAGGCTTCTACAACCAATACGATTATTTTAAGATTTTAACAATCGTAGTTTCGGGCGTGGTATCTCTCTTGGTTTCTTATTATCTGATTAAACCTAAGAAAATAAAAGATGCTTTAATGTGCGTTGCTATTTGGCTCGTAATAGGAATTCTATTGGACTATTTTGTTACCATGCAATTCAATAGCAGCGCATTTTATTCATATTTCCTTTGGGCCGGATATTTCAACATGTCGGTAGCTCCACTGTTATCACTAAAATCAAAGAAAAAATGAACACATTAACAGACGAAACATTTGAAAGTTCGGTTAAGAATTCTGCGATTCCGGTTTTGGTTGATATTTTTACCGAATGGTGCCCACCCTGTAAAATGCTGGGACCGATCGTTGAAAAGCTATCCGAAGAATACAAGGGGAAAGTAGAGTTTTTTAAGATGGATTTAGATAAAAACCCGAAGACGGGGGATTTGTTCGGAGTAGAAATGATTCCCACGGTCGTATTGTTTATCAAAGGAGAGCTGAAGGATAAGTTTGTGGGATTAAAACAGGAAGACGAGATAAGAACGTGGATAAATTCAAGAATTTAAACATGGAAGACGAAATAGAAAAATTAATAAAGGAATCCGAGGCGTATGCAGAAACAAGGGGGTATAAACTTAATCCTAACCAGGCAATTGTCGAGGGTACCATTAAGGGATTGCTGGCTCGCAAGAAAAATTTCGGGGAAATATATTGTCCTTGCAGAAAAATGTCGGGGAACAAGGAGGAAGACAAGAGGATAATTTGTCCCTGCGTTTATCATGATTCAGAAATTGAAAAAGACGGGCATTGCCTATGCAATTTATTCGTTAAGTAATTATGGAGAAAAAGATTTTTGCTTTTACGCTGATTGAATTATTGGTAGTCATCGCCATTATAGGAATTCTCTCCGGTTTAATTATTGTTTCTTTAAACGGAGCAAATGCTTCTGCTCAAGATGCCAGAACAAGAGCAGGAGTTGATTCATTAAGGAAAACCATATTAGCTTACGGAATTCATAGTGGAGGAGTGTATCCAGCTGAAAACTGTGTCATTACCAGTAGTAGCTGTCCCGCCTTAACTTCAGCTCTCGTTCCTGATTATTACTCAGCACTACCTGATACTAGTTATTCCTATACCTCAGGCGGAACTGATTTTACTGTTTCTGGTACTCTTTCTAATTCAGACATCTATTCATATACTGCCTCAACTGGTTTTAGCACTGGTTCTTCCTGGAGCTGTGGCAATACAGTAACCTTCACTTACAAAGGCAGCTCTGTTACTTATGGGACAGTATCGCACAATAGTAGATGTTGGCTAGATAGAAATCTTGGAGCTTCGGGAGTGGGAGTAGCAGGAAGTGGTTCTGGTGACCTTTTCCAGTGGGGTAGATTAGATGATGGTCATCAAACCAGAACCAGCAGTACAACCACTACGCTTTCTTCTGCAGATGTTCCTGGTAATAATAATTTTATCTTAACATCGGCTGATCCTAACGACTGGCGTTCTCCTCAAAATAATAGCTTGTGGCAGGGTGTTTCAGGTATTAATAATCCTTGTCCTTCCGGCTGGCGAATAGCGACTCAAGCAGAATGGGAAACCGAACGTTTAAGTTGGAGTTCCAATGATTATAACGGTGCTCTTGCCAGTCCGTTACAATTAACAATGGGTGGTTATAGAACTTTTAATGTGGGCAATATTAGTAATGTGGGTAATGCAGCTATGTATTGGAGTAGTACTATTAATAGCATTAATCCTGTAAATTTGAATTTCTATACTGGTGCATGGGTAACTAGCAATGTTCGAGCTTACGGATTTTTAGTCCGCTGTATTTTGAATTAATTTTTATAAACCAAGGAAATAAATAAAAAAAATGTCACTGAAGAGAGCTTTTACTCTAATTGAATTGCTGGTAGTTATTGCAATTATCGGAATACTCTCTGGTCTAATTATTGTCGGAATGAATGGAATGACGGATAAGGCAAATATTGCCAAGTCTCAGGTTTTTTCCAATTCTTTAAGAAATGCTTTAATGATGAGTCTGCTTTCCGAGTGGAGCTTTGATAATATCACCGACTATGATTCGGGGACCAATATTGTAGGCTCAACAGCGGGGAACATTCAAGATTCTTGGAGAATTAGTCATGGCACAGCAAATGGCGGTCCGATATTGAGAGATGACTGTGCTGATGGAAAATGTTTAGAATTTAGTGGCAGTAATTATGTGGCCCTTCCTTTTTATTTTACTAAATCTCAAATGGAAAGTGGGATGACTTGGTCTTTATGGATAAAACATTCAATAAGTGATAGTACGGCCAGTCATCATTATCAAGTGATGACTCAGAGTTATTATGGTGGAGGTAGTTACGAAAGAGCAGGTTCCTTGAATATATCTAATAAAAGGGCGTGCTTTTCTATATACGACGGTGCGGCCTACCGAATGCCTTGTGGAAACAATACTAATACGGGAGATAACAGATGGCACTTTGTTGTGGTTACCGTTAGTCCGATAAGTCCTATCCCAAACTTAACATTAACTGTTTATACTGATACTGTCCCAGGAGCATCTATTAATTCTAACCAAGGTGGAGATTCTTCGTATATGAATTTAAGAATAGCCCAGTCTGATGGTACGAGTGCAAGTATTCTTAATTATGTTGGATTAGTAGATGATGTTGGTGTTTTCACTGCACCCATGCCCGCATCGTGGATTAAGGAGCAATATTATATCGGACTCAATAGGTTATTTGTCGGAGGGGGAATAAATGAAGAAGAATATCTTTCTCGAATAGGAATTATTGCTCAAAGATAAAGCCACCTTGCGGTGGCCTTTTTTATTCATTCACTCTTCTGACATATTCTCCGCTTTCGGTGTTTATTTCGATGATATCGTTTTCATTTACGAATAGTGGTGCGTCTATTTTTGCTCCAGTCTCAAGAGTTACTAGTTTAGTTCCTGATTGAGCCCTATCTCCTTTGACTCCCGGAGGAACTTCGGTAACTTTTAACTGGACCTTAATCGGAACAATAACTTTAATAATCTTATCATTAAACAAAATCGTTTTTACTTCTTGGTTCGGTTTTAAGAATCCGGCCTTTTCTCCGATTTGTTCTTCGGTTAATTCAAATCTTTTGCTTGCATCCTTTATATCTGAGAAAATATACTTACCTCTGCTTCCGTAAACATATTTAGCTTCCTGTTCTTCAACTTCGGCATCCTCAAATGAATCTCTGGGCTGGGCGCTTCTTGAAATAACAGAGCCATTTATTAGGTTCCTTAATTTCATTTGTAAATAGGAGTGGCCTCTTCCTTTGAAGGTGCTTAAAGCTTCTACGATTTCGTAGGGCTGATCGTTAATGACAATTATTTTTCCTCTGACTAGTTCTGAATATGATGACATTTGTTTATAATATTATTTTTGTATTCTCCATTCAATCTTGTCTTCCTTGTCGGCGTATTCAAGCCACTCTCCGCCGTCATCGATGACATACCATTTTCTTTTTGTTTGCGACCAGACCATCGGCTGGTTTCTGTAAAAAGGTTTTTTTATAATCTCTTTGGGTTTTAATTTTCCAAGTTCGAGCCATTTTTTAAAAACCGTTTCAATTGAATAATCTAAATTCCTTGATTTGGCCCATTCAGAAATAGTGGTAATAGCTTCTTCCGCTTTTTTTACCGAACCGGCTAAGTCAATCAATTCTTTCGCCGGCCTTGTAAACCGGGAATAGATTATCTTCTTCTTTTTAGCTGATTCTTTAATTTCGTCAAGGGTGAAGCCCTTGGTATAGAAGAAGTGATTGACGACTTGCTGGATGTCGCTTTCTTTTTCTTCTTTTGTTATTTTCTTTTTTTCCATATCTTAGCTTATCTTTCTTAAAATTTCAGAATAGAAGGTTTTAACTTTATCTAATTCTTTTTCACCCATTTCTGTTATTTTGTAAACCCTTCTTCTGTCGGCAACTAAGCTTTTTACAAAACGCTGGTCTTCCAGACGGTATAGAACTCGATAGGGAGTTATATTGCCCGGCTTGAAACCGAATTCTTTTTCAATCAAAGTATGTAAGTCCCAGGCGTAGTGAGGCTGCTTTTTCAGCATAGACAAAACATATATCCAGAGATTTTCTTTGGTATTTGATTTAGTTAGTCTTTCAAAGGGTGTCATGTATCTATATTAGAAGAATTAAGGAGGATAGTAAAGTATTGACACGATATAATATATATTGTATAAATATATTAGCGAAAATAGATAAAGTCTATTTAGCTAGAACGTTTATTGAGGCGATGAGAAATGAGCAAGTTAGGTAAGATACTTAAAATTCTTCGAAGATTGAAGGAAGAAGGAAAGATTGTCGAATCTATCTATACCCAAAGCTGCGGTAGTAGCTGGCGGGTAATGAGTGGCTCAAGGTTGGCCTATCTCGAAGAGAGATCTTCGCGCATGTACTGGGACGAAGAAGACTACACTTTTTATATGGGTATCGGCGGAATACTTTCAGGAATTTTTTCTAATTTGGAGAATATCAAAGAGGAAATGACAAAAGTATTCTCAGAGGCAAACCCAGATAAAATAGAAATTAAGGAAGAGCTTAATTGTGTTGAAATGACTTTTAAAGAAGTCGTAGCAACTATTACCGTGAACGAAGAGTGCGTTCTGAGTCCGGAAGAAAAAGACCTGATTGGCGATAGAGTATTTGCTTCCTTGTGGGAGGGCTTTGACCAAGATGGTCGGCTTATTTACAAAGAAACTGGCACGAAATTTCTTAAACAGACTGCATCACCTACTCGAAGTGTATTGCTCCAAATTTATCCCAGCGGAAGAGGGGCCAGAGGAGCATATATCGAATTCATGGAAGAGAGGAAAAGATGCCAGGAAAGTTCTTTTTAAATCACTATTTTTTAGTGATTATTTGTTTTATTATTGACAATCTATTTTACGGGTGTAAAATACAATTAAGATAAATAATAAAATAAATATGGTAAAAAAAGCAATTAAAAAGACTGGGAATAAAAAAGAAATCAGGATTGCGATTGCCGGATTAGGTAATTGCGCCAGTTCCTTGGTACAGGGAATACATTACTATAAAGACGTTAAAAATGACGATGAAATAGTCCCCGGTCTAATGCATAATGTTTTAGGGGGATATAAAATATCGGACATTAAAATAGTGGCCGTTTTTGATATAGATAAGAGAAAGATTGGGAAAGACGTATCTCAGGCTATTTTTGAAAAACCCAATTGTACTAAAACATTTTGCCACGATGTTCCAAAGACAGGAGTAATCGTTAAAATGGGACCGATTTTGGACGGAGTCGCTGACCATATGAAAAACTATCCCGAAGAACAGACATTTTTACCTTCAGACAAGAAAGCGGTTGATATTGTCGAGGAATTAAAAAAGACAAAAGCAGATATTCTTGTAAGTTATATGCCGGTAGGTTCGCAAAAAGCTACTGAGTTTTACGCTCAGGCCGCTTTGGATGCCGGAGTAGGATTTGTTAATTGTATGCCCGTGTTTATCTGTTCTGACGAAAAATGGGAAAAGAAATTTAGAGATAAAGGACTTCCTTGTATCGGAGACGATATTAAATCACAAATAGGAGCAACAATAACTCACAGAGTTTTATCTCACTTATTTGCTGAAAGAGGAGTCACTATCGACAGATCATATCAATTGAACGTTGGAGGAAATACAGATTTTTTAAACATGTACGGAGAGAGGGCGAGGTTAAAAACAAAGAAAGTATCAAAGACTGAAGCGGTTGAATCTCAATTAGCAAAAAGGTTGAGTTACGACAATTTGCATGTTGGTCCTTCAGACTGGGTTCCTTTCTTAAAAGACAACAAGGTTTGCTTTATCAGAATGGAGGGTAGAAAGTTCGGCAACGTTCCGGTTGAGCTTGAATTAAGATTATCTGTCGAGGATTCTCCTAATTCTGCCGGATGCGTTATTGATGCTATAAGATTATTGAAAATTGGTTTAGATAGGGGAATCGGGGGAACGTTATTGTCTTCTTCGGCCTACTTCATGAAGCACCCGATGAAACAGTTTACTGATGAGAAAGCCAGAGAAATGATCGAAGAGTTTATTGCCAATAAAAGAGAAAGATAATATAATAAATTTATGGAACCAATTAAAAGATTCATCAATTCAATTACAGAGGGAAATCTCTGGACCTACATTCTTTCTTTAGGAAAGGAACAAGAAGTTCAAGAAAGCGAAGTTTCTAGACTTATTTTTGAAAAGTTCGGATTTCTTCCCAACGATTTAATGGTTAAGAGTGTTTTGTTCAGGCTTAAGAATGACGGCTATGTAAGTAGAGAAAAATTGGCTGGAAAGAAAGCTTACAAAATTACGGAGAAAGGAAAAAAGCAGATAGAAGAGATGAAAAGTTTTTGTTCGAATTTAATACAGAAATTATAACAGCTTAAGGGCTGTTTTAATTTGTAATAATAATTAATAAAAAAATGTTAGATACAAAAAGACACTGGTTTAAGGATTTGGAAAAAATAGTCGGTTCTGTCTTCGGAGCGTTTCCGATTACACCCAATCAATATACTTATCTTTCAGGAGTTTTCGCCTTAATC
>JBBACM010000018.1:0-14739 GCA_041657045.1 Minisyncoccota bacterium | reverse complement strand
TCCAAATTTTATAGGACAAATACTCTCCTAGTGTCGGTCTCTCGATACTTTTCAAACACCGATAGGAGGTCGCTCCCTCGATAAAAATCTTGTCTGCTCCGGTGGTAGGATTCGAACCTACAACCTAATGCTTACACCTTGTCTTACTATTTCTAATAAGCGTGGACTATCTCATCACCCTCAACTTAATGTTAGGGGCGAGGCGCTTCCTCCAAAATAGGAGTACTTCCTTTCGGAATAGTCTCTGAACCTTCCCAAATTATTGGGCTTGGCTGCGGATTGCCATAGGCATAGAACCTTTAGGTTTCCCGCAATTCACCTCGTTTTTCGATCTCGATTACTCGAGAAAGCTGCAAGTTTTGTCTACAGGCATCCGCGCTACCATTGCGCCACACCGGAATATATGCAATATATCTCAAATTAAGGTTTTTATCAACCCTCCTCCTTATTTCTAAAAATATAATAGGAATTTTTTCCTTTCCCATTTCTTTCAATCAAATCTAAACTAATTAATTTCTTAAAATCTAAATAACGCGTTGGCCTTACTCTTTTTGTAATTTTGGCGTAATCTCCATCTTTTATGAAACCGTTTTTTTTGATATAATTTAGTATCTCTTGATGATAAGGTTGTAATTTATTTTCTGGTTCTATCTTAACCTTATTCAATTCGCCTCCAACCCTTAACAATTCATCTATTACGCCACCGGTAAAATATTCCAACCAAGAAGTAAAATCAACCTCATCTTTCAAATCATAATAATTACCCAGCAGTCCAACATTTTGGAAATACTTAGTCACATTATTATTATAATAATTTTCAAAGCTGAAAAGATTAAATGTGTCCAAGCCCATATTAAACAAAAGTATCTTAGTAGCTAATCGGGTTGTCCTTCCGTTTCCGTCAATGAAAGGATGGATTATTACGAACTGCTTATGGAAAATTCCTGCTAATATCAACGGATCAACCTTGTTTTTATTATTATTTACATATCCGATTAATTCATCCATCAACTTTATAATATCTTGATGGTCCGGAGGAAAATATACGGTTTGCCTAGTTTTAGGATTATTTACAAATACCGGTTCTTGGCGAATCTTCCCCGAGTGAAATTTACCGACAAGACCGTCGGTAACCATTTTCTGTATTTCGATAATAATATCTAATCCAAAAGAAATATTTTTCTTTTTCAAAAGATCATTAAGATAGACTAATGCATTATTATAATTAAGAACCTCTCTTTCACTGTCACGAATATGCTCCGGAGCATTCTTTAATAATCTTTTAACCTCTGTTAATGGCAATGGATTGCCCTCAATGCTTGTCGAAGAATGAGCCGAAACTTCTCGAGCTTTTTTTTCAAAATCAAAAAGTACGACATTAGGAAAATGTTTGCCATTAAGCTCTGTGACTAATTCTGTAATACGCTTTATATTCGATAAAAGCGCTGAAGTTATAGTATATTTAGGCTGAAACATATATGTCTTATAGACATATATTAGACGAATAATAGACGAATGTCAAGACTAGTATCCTTCCAACTTCTTCAAATCTTTGTGTCCTCTAATCTTCTCAATCGCCTTGGCTTCAATCTGCCTGATTCTCTCTCTGGTTACTCCGAATTCCTGTCCTACTTCTTCTAGGGTATGAGTAACACCGTCTTCCAAACCAAACCTCATTGAAAGAATCTTCTGTTCTCTTTCTGCTAAATCTTTAAATATCTCGTCCAAATGTTCTCTCAATAATGTCCTGCCTGCCTGAGAAGCCGGAGACTCAACTTTCTCATCTTTTATAAACTCACCGAGAACGCTGTCTTTTTCATCTTCTCCGACCGGAGTTTCCAAAGAAACGGCCTTCTGAGAAATTTTCTCCAAATGACGAACTTTTTCGACTTCAATCCCCATTTCCGCAGCAATTTCTTCAGCCAAAGGCTCCCTGTCCAATTCCTGCAAAAGCTTTCTCTTGGCCTGAGTATATTTGGTTAATGTTTCAATCATGTGAACCGGAATACGAATGGTTCTGGCTTGGTCAGCTAAAGCTCTGGTAATTGTTTGTCTAATCCACCAAGTGGCATAGGTTGAAAACTTATATCCTTTTCTCCAATCAAACTTTTCAACCGCACGAAACAATCCTAAATTACCTTCCTGGATTAAATCAAGCAAAGTTAAGTTGGGAGAACGTCCGATGTACTTTTTAGCAATTGAAACAACTAAACGTAAATTAGCCTCGGCCAATTTCCTTTTTGCATCTTCATCTCCCATTTCAATTCTTTTAGCTAAATCCTTTTCATCGCGAGCCGTAATCGGGTCAATCCTTCCTATTTCTTTTAAATAGGACTGGATTGAATCAATCTTTCCCGTAGAAGCTCTTTTTCTTCCTTTTTTCTTAGCAACATCATCGGTATCCAAATACCCTTTTGAGTCCTTAATATCTATGCTCAGCTGCTCTAATCTATCAAACATCATATCCATCTCTTTCATGTTTTCTTCAATGTTCGGGAAACGATTCAAAATCTCAGAAAAGGTCACAAAACCTCTGGTCTTTCCCTTTTTGATAAGCTCGTCCAATTTCTCCGGAGTAACGACCAAAACAATCCTCTTCTTTCTTTTCTTAATCTTAGGCTTAATCTTGGTCCTGGATTTGACTTTCTTCTTCAGGGCTTTCTTCTTCGGCTTTTTCATGACTCTCTTCTTCGCCTTGATTGTTTTCTTTTTTAGCTTCTTCTTCATTGTTTTTTATTGAGTTATTAAATTTTAATAAAAGTTCTTTAACCTGCTCAAATGCTCCAGAGCTCTCTTTTTCCTTGATTTCCCTGAATAATCTCTCTCTTTCTTCCTTCAGGGATAAGTGTTCTATCTCATACAAGCATTTTTCCCACTCTTTGTCGAGCTCTATCCCACTATCCTTCAGTAGCTCCGATTTAATGAGGATATAGTTAAGGAAGTTATTATCAGTAAAATTATTCAATAATTCTTCGGTCGTAATCAAAGGATTTTCTTTAATTTTCAAAAATATCTCCTTAATTGGTAAAGAAAAAGAATCTGTATCTAAATCTTTAACCTTTGAACTGTCAATTAAGGCAAGGGATAAAAGTCCTTCTTCAAGTAATTCCCTTCGGCTTTTCTTTCCCTTATTTACAACATCTTTTACCGGCTCAAAAGAACTTTCCTCAACCTTAACCTTTTTCATCTCGGTTCGTATGTCCCCTTCTTTTATCCTTAATCTGCTTGATATTTCTTCAATCCAATAGCTCTGCTCTATATTATTATCAATCTTCTTAAAAATAGGCAAAAGGTCAGAAACAATCTTCTTTTTGTCTTCCAGCGAATCGGGATTCCTGTTTTTAAAAGCTAAATCAAAATAGAACTGATTAATGGGCTTGGCTTCATTAACCAAAGCAACCCATTTTTCTTCTCCTTCTAACAAAATAATGTCGGCCGGGTCTTTTTCCGATACCATGGAAATAACCTTGACGTTAAATCCGCTCTTTAAAGCCATGTCTATTCCCTTTTTAGTTGCATTGTTCCCGGCTAAATCCATATCAAAGGCCAAAACAAGATTATTGGAATACCTTTTGATTATTCCTAAATGAATGGGGGTCAAAGCCGTTCCCGAAACGGCAATACAATTTTTAATGCCTGCCTGGTGCGACATGATGCAATCAACGTTCCCTTCAACCAAAACGCAAAAATCTTTTTGGCGGATTTCCATCTTAGCCTTATCCATCCCGTATAGGGCCCTGCTTTTATCATACAGTATCGTATTGGGAGTATTTAAATATTTGGCTTCATCTTCGGAATTAAAAATACGACCGGTAAATCCAATAACTGTTGAATTCAAATCGAAGATAGGAAACATTATCCTGCTCCTGAACCTGTCAAAAAACTTCTGCGAATCTTTTTTAATTCCCAGTCCGGCATTAACAATCGCCTCTCTTGAAAATCCTTGGCCGATTAAATAATCGGATAATCCTTGCCAGGTGTCAGGCGCATAGCCGAGCCTCCAATCTTTAACGGTTTCTTCTTTCATCCCTCTTTTCAATAAATACTGCTTAGCTTCAATTCCGGTTTTGCTCTTTTCCATCTGAGCTAAAAAGAATTTTGTCGCTCTTTCGCATAAATCGATAAGGGTCTGCCTTTCGCTTTTCATCTTCTGCCAATCAGCCGAATCTCTTTTCAACTGCACTCCCGCTTTATCCGCCAAAAGCTTCAAAGCGTCAACAAATTCAATTCCTTCTATTTTCATTACGAATTTAAAAATGTCTCCGCCTTCATTACACCCTCCGAAGCAGTGCCATAACTGGCGTGAAGGAGAAACAAAAAAAGAAGCCGACTTTTCACTATGAAAAGGACAGCGGGCCCTGTAGTTTATTCCCGCTTTTTCCAGCTTCACGTAATTTCCGACAACATCGACAATATTAAGACGAGACTTGATTTCTTCAATGTCTGAACTCATATTTGGTATTCAAATAATACCAGCTTTTGCTTGAAAAAACAAGGAAAGCTATTGTTTCCACTCTCCCAAAACAACCGTTATAATCATTTCTTTCCCATCTCTCAAAATCTTCAACTCAACCGAATCGTTAGGATTATATTTAGAAATTATTTTAGACAAAGTATTGTCCTTATTTACCTTCTCGCCTCCCATTTCAAGAATAATGTCATTTTCTTTTATTCCCGCTTTTTCCGCCGGAGAACCGGAAGTTACAGCCGGCTCATTAGCCTCGGTTCCCTTGCCGACCAAAGCGCCGTAATCAACGGAAAGTTTTTTATCCTTGGCAATTTTTTCATCCAAAACAATATATCTTACTCCCATATAGGGATAGGAAATCTTCGCAGTAGTTTTTACCTGCTCAATGTCTTTTTTGGCCTTATCTATTGAGATAGCAAATCCGAGGCTCTGGCCCGAAGAAGCAATAGCCGTGTTGATTCCGATAACTTCTCCCCTTAAGTTTAACAATGGTCCGCCGGAGTTTCCCTTGTTAATGGCTGCATCGGTCTGTATGGTGTCTTCCAGTGTTTCCGTTCCGATACTTCCTCCCGAAGCAACAAGCGTTCTGCCTAACCCGGAAATAACCCCGACCGAAACAGTATTCTGGAATTCTCCCAAAGCGTTTCCAATGGCTATAACAGACTGTCCTATTTGAATATCGGCAGAATTTCCCAACTGCAAAGGCTTAAACCTATCCGAACTTTGAATTTTCATAATCGCTAAATCCTGAACCGGATCTTTGGCCAAAACCTTAACTGAGTACTCTTTGCCATCGCTATTAACTATTGTGTATTCAGCAGTATCATCGCTAACAACGTGCTTATTAGTCAAAACCAGCCCATCTTCCGAAACGATAAAGCCTGTTCCCGCTCCAACCTGCTGTTTTTCTGTTCCCGTCTGCTTTTGTTGAGGAATCAAAAAGAAATCATCGCCGAAAGGATTGAGGTACTGAGTGGAATAAACAGGGACTTCTTTGGTTATAACCACAGAAACCACCGACGGAGAATTCTCCTTGACCACATCAATTACCTTCTGCTCTTGAGAAGTCTGAGGGACATATTCTTTTTCTGGTATTTTTTCTGATTGAGTAATAGGAACTCCCGCTTCGACAACCTCCTGTTTCAATTTAAGATAAAAAATATAGCTTGAAGTCATTCCTCCAATTAACCCGATTAAAAAGATAAGGATCATAAACAGTCCTGGAAAAGGAATTTTTTTACCAGACGTGATTGAAGGGGCTTTTAATCTTTTTAAATTTATTTCTGGAAGATTATACATAGACATATATTTAAAATTTATTTTTAATATAATAACCGAAGTCGTATTTAATTTTTCTCTCCGGCCTTCCCAAAAGCATCGTCCTCAAAACACATGAAAAATATTTAAACACGGTTCTAAAATATCCATCTTTTTCGAATCTCCGCAAAGGCATATACATCTTAACGTCTCTTATTATATCAAATTTCCCTAATTTCTCGGCCTGTTGGGAAAAATAGACATCTTCGCCTAAAGTTATACCCTCATCAAAACCGCCCACTCTCTCGAATATGTCTTTTTTAACCATTATGCCCATTGTTCCTATGGGAAATATTTTCTTTAGAATTAACTGGGGGAAATTATAAAAAAGATTTACGGTCAGAGGATTCAAAAAAATATTGTTCCTCTGAGAAAAAATGGGGAATGAAGCAACCGCCAAATCATTATTTTTAAAATATCCAACCGCCTTTTTAATAAAATTTTTAGGAGAAAATTTGAGGTCAGCACCTATAAATAATAAAATCTCTCCTCTTGCGGCCTTGGCTCCGTTATTCTTCCCCCTCGCCGGCAATCCTCCTTTAGTTATAATACAATTATTTTTACGACAAATTTCAACCGTTTTATCCTTAGAACCGGCATCGGCGACAATCACCTCGTAATCATCAAAACCTCCTTTACTTATTAAAGAAAGGAGTCTTTTGATATTATCCTCTTCGTTTAATGTCGGTATGATTATGCTTAACATTTTATTGCAGTATTTTTCTAGCCTCGTCCCAGATTTCGGAGTCATTGTTCACCTTCTTCATATAATACCACCATTCCGCCCCCCAGAAATAGAAAGTGTCTATGCCGGTACTTTTTGCAAACTCAACGTTCTTTTTAAACTGCTTCAAATCCATTGTCTTCGCCTGCTCTTTTAAGGAAGAGTTCATTATTGAATTAGCACACCACGGCTCGGCTTGCAACTCTGTTCCTATGACATCTTTATTGAAAAGACCCTTAACCAATTCCGCTCTGCGGTGATAGAATACCGGAGGGAGAATATAGGAAAGGTACATATGCACGTGCTGCTGCCAAATCTTCTTATAGGTCGTAACTCCGACGATATCGGCTCCCGATAAAGAAGATCTGAACCAAAAAGAAAGTTCTCCGCTATCCGTAGCTATAATCGGGTGATTCGTGTCATTTATCTTCACAAAAGCTATTTCTCTTCTTAAAAAATCTTCATCGTGCCAGGGACAAGCTCCGAAATTCAAAAGTGCCTCGTTTTCAACTTGCCAGGCCGCTAAAGAAGAAGAATCTTTATACCTTGAAACAATTGTCCTCAACATATCTATTATCTCCTGTTGCTGTCCGTATTTATCTATGTCTCTAACCCATTGTGGCAAATGGCATTCGGGCCAACGCGGGACCTTCATCCCTATAGCTAAAATAACTTTGACGTTTCTCTTTTCCGCTTCCTTAATCTGCCAATCCAGCTCATCAAAATCATATTTTCCTTTTTCCTTTTCTATCAAATCCCAATAAACTGAAATTTTAACATTCTTCGCTTTTAAATCATCGAGTACGGCTAAATAAGCTTCTCTTGAATCGATTTTTAAAAAGTCCGTCTGTTTAACGGAAAAATTAACCCCCCAGGAAATATTCTTGGCCGGATAAGCAAAACCGATAAAAAAATAGGCTATGAAGATAATCGCCAACCCGATTAGTAGCAACATAATATATTTAAAAATTTTAATCATTATTCCCTATTATATTAAAAATAATCTAAAAAATCAAAATACCAAAATAGCCATACCGAGACCTATCAAAATAATCGAAACCAACTTTTGAATTACCATTCTTTTCGACATTTCTTCTTTCAAAACTTTCGGGAAAAAACTGTAAAGAAGGGCTGTCAAAATGAAAAGGAAAACGTACTGTAATCCCCTCATTGAATTCATTATCGCAAGATAGGTAACCGGAGCTAAAGCTATTGACAAGCTCTGTAAGATATTAGCCGCTCCACCGGCCCCCTGAGCAAGGATGAAAATAATTCCCGTCTTCTTGTTGAACCCGGCATTATCCTCGGACATCTCTTTTCGAAACCCCTTGTCAAAAAGAAAAATCAAAACAAAAATAAAACTGAATATCCTCATCCAGATAAAACCCTGCCAAAACGGCATTTCCAAGAAAACAAACTTTGATAAAATAAAATCTAAAGAAAAAAGCACTGATGCAGCTAAAGATATTTCCAGACTCTTTTTTGTTATCTTCGGATTTTTATCAATTGAAATTAAAACGCTTCCGGCTAAAAGAGCCACAAAAGCAAGGGCTTCGTTTCCTTTCAATTTTTCATACCCCCAAAAAGCAGCCGAAAGAAGGGCGATAAAAATCGGCTGAGTCGCCCCTATCATCGGGACTATTCTTGAAACATCAAAATTTTCTAAAGCATAAAAAAGGGCATAAAGTCCGGCGACATAAACAATGGCCTCGGCGATAATCAACATTAATCCTGTTCCGGTAGGAAAATTAAACTCAACGAAGGGAATCAAAAATACGGCCAAAATACTGAAAATCCCCACGAAAAAAGTGTAAGACTTGGGCTTTGACGGACCATTTAAAACAATCTTGTCTCCTAAAGAAGCAAGAGCAAAAAAAAGATATGAAAAAATAATAGCTATCAGCCAGTACATTTTTGTATTTGCTCTTTAATTTTTAACGTTCCCATCTTTTCTCCAGAAATTAATCCCTCCATAGCCATATCGGCAAAATATCCGGCCTCAAGCCAGTCATAGAGCCATTCTTTAACATGCTCAATGTCTCTCTGCTCAACTCCGAAACCAGATTTTAAAAGCCAGACTTTATTAAACTCTTCCTGTGAGCCGATTGTCGGAGCGATTATTATCGGCAGACCCAAGGCAGAATAAAAAGAAAGTTCTGAAGGCTTGGTCCAGAGGATATCTGTCTTTCTTAAGGCTAAATTAAACTTATTGTAATAAGTTTCAAAATCGCTTCCAAAAACTATTTCTATTCCGTTATTGAGCAATTCTCCCAGTCCCCCATTCCTTACCTCTCTTTCAAAGTAATTCTTTATCTTTTCTTTAGTTCCGGCAACAAGAATAATCTTCAATCTTTTTTCGTAAATTATCTTTTTCAACCTTCGAACCAATTCTATCCCCATCTCTTTTTGTGCTCCAGCACCTCCAACCGCAAACATTATAGTCAAGGGATGGTCTGATTTCAAGGGAAGCTTCCCTAGTTTATTACGAATAATAAAGCCGTGCTTTTCTCTGTATTTTCCAGACTGGTCTAAATTAACCATCCTGTTTTTCATATCTCCCAACAATATTTCCATTTCCTTTCCACCAATATTTTCCATAGGTAAAGGATAGCCAGTAAAAATGATATTTTCTTTTTTGACTCCATAGAGATTGAGTCTCTGCCCCGTCCTTTCGTTGGGAGTAAAATATTTAACTTTTGAATCATCTCCGCAGGGAGGAGCCCAGCTCCTGCTTATGTCGGCATCGCAAACAACGCAAAAAATATCGCTGGGATATTTAAAATGCTCGAGCATAAAAGCGGGGGTATAAAAGGTGGAAACTAAAGGAATTTTCTTCGATGTTAATCTTTCCGACAAATCCCTTCCCCAATTCTTATCAAAAAGAGAACAAATCCTTTCCTGTGTGAAAGTCGTTTCATAAGAAATCTTTTTGGGATAAAAGTCCTTTATCTTCTGAGTCGCATCAAATAAAGAAAAAGCAATTCCGCCCAAAACGGGAAACTTCTTGAAGCGGGAAATAAATTCATAGAAAACTCGAGAGCTTTCCCATAGCTTTTTATCTCTTGCGGGAATTCCCGGATAATCATTGGCACAAATAATTCTGCCTTCTTCCGCAAAGGATTTTAAGGGATAGGCGGTTCTCTGATGGCCGTACCCCATATTTATAGAAACTACCCAAGCCGTTTTATTCATAATTTAATTATACATTATCATCCTAAAAATTCCAATTCTTTCTTCTCGCTCTTGAGGCCGATATACAAAAAGGGGACATAAAAAACGATTAAGATGATTACTGGCAATTGTAAGTTTAAAACGGCAAAGGGGACTCGCGAAGAGATGTTAACAATCATTAATAGGCACCATAATAAGGCTGTACAAGGAATAGAAACAACCCATCCTAAAAAAGGAACAACCATACTAACTAAAGGCAAAAGCAAGCCCAGGGCCATTAAGAAAGGAGAAAGAGGAACGGCTAAAATGTTTGAAATAAGGGAAATTGAAGAAAAATAGCCAAAAGAAGAAACCAATAAAGGCAAAGTAAAGACCTGGGCAGATAGAGTCATTGCTATCAATTCTCGGATAAAATTAAACCTGTCTTTAAATACTTTATTCAGCCAACGATTAAAAACCGGCCCCATTAAAATTAGCCCGAGAACTGCCAAAAAAGATAATTGAAATCCCAAGTCAAATTTCAAAAGCAAAGGATTCTGGAAAAGAATTAAAGTTCCGGCCAAAACCAAAGTCCTCAAATTGAAAGACTGACGTCCGATTATCTGGGACAAAAACAAAAGTGAAACCATTATTCCCGCCCTTACCGCCGAAGCTGGAAGTCCGACTAAAAATACATAGAAAAAAGTAAAAGCAATCACTCCGATCTGGGCCTGCTTTCTCCATAATCCCAAAAAAAGCAAAACCTCAAATAGCATGGCCGAAAATAAAACAATATGAGAACCGGAAATTGCAATAATGTGACTCAGCCCGCTTTTACTCAATTTATCTTTCATTTCTTTATCTATCTTGCTGTCATTACCCAAAATTAGCCCTTCTAAAATAGGGCTTAAATTACTCGGAATATATTTTCTTATTTCCTCCCCCATCCTATTTTTAAAATAATACGTATTATGAGCTACCCTTTGAAAAGTATTTTCATAATATTCTTTTTGAATTATTGTTATTTCGGGGAAAGACATTGTTGCCGAAATTCCGTCCTTTGATAAATATCCAGCGTAATCAAAATTATTTAATTTTTGCGGAACTTCTATCCATCCGGTCACTTTGATTTTGTCCCTGTATTCAAAAACAGAATACTTATCGGTTGAAATCAAAACCTTACCAACAGATTTTCCTTTTTCTAAAACATCGACAGTCATTTGCGATTTATCAACTCCCCTTTCAACCTCTCGCGAAACAGCCCCGACAAAAGAGACCTCCATTCCGTCCAATCTAACGAGTTGATTGTCTTTAACTCTGTTCAAATAATTTTGAAAAGAAATCATTCCTAAAAAAACTAAAAAAAGACAAAAGCCGATAACAACTATATCCTTCTTTTCCCAAAAAGCTCCGATTAAAATAAGCCCGATAATTAAAAAAGATACTTCCAAGAATATTGAAGGGATAAAAAAAGAAGCAATGAAAATGCCTCCCGCAAAACTTAAACAAAAAAACATTAATATGTCCGATTTAGTCATTATCTTCTAAAAAACCTTATAAATAAAAGACCTGAGACAAATCCTCCGAGGTGCCCCCAATAAGCAACTGGCGTATTTATTGTTGTCGCTGAAAAAAGCTGATAAACAAACCAAAGGAAAATATATATAACAGCGGGAACTGAAAAAAATGTTATAAAAAATGTTCTAATTCTACTCCTCGGAAACAACACTAAGTATCCGCCCAGCACTCCGGAAATAGCCCCCGAAGCCCCTATAACCGCCGTATCGGGGTTGACCATCGCCAAAGCATAAACTATGCCCGCTCCTAAACCACAAAGCAAATAAAAGGCGAGAAATTTGAGGCTGCCCAGCCTGGCTTCAAGGTTGCTTCCAAACACCCACAAAAACCACATATTACTGATTAAATGCAAAAAATTGACGTGCAGAAACATCGAGGTAAAAACTGTGAAAAACTGCCCGTCAAATAATTTTCCCGATGAAAAGCCGAAAAGACCGACATAATATTCAAGATTAGGATAAGTTGATAAAAAAATGATTGTATTGATAACAATCAAAAGGACGACGGCAAAAGGAAACCTGCCTATTCTTTTTTCGTCGCAAAGAGGAATCATCTTATTTTAAAAACTTGAAAATCATTTTTAATCTTTTCTTCGATTTCTTTCAACGTTTCGTCAGAATAAGGCTTACTGCTTTCCAAATCCTTATCAATCGTACCTTTCTCTCCCCTAAAGCGCAGAAGAAAATGTTTCTTGGCCGGAGAAATATCGTTTGCCATCTGAATAATATCCTCTTTCGAATGAATCAAAGGAACTATGGTACTTCTGAATTCATAATCAACAATTGAGTTCTTAATTAAAAAAACAGACTCCTTTATTTTATCAATATCAACATCTTCTTTCCCCGATGCTTTTGCGTATTTTTCTTTAGTGAGCGGAGCCTTAATATCCATTGCTATATAATCAACTAAATTACCATCAATCAATTTTTTAATCATCTCCGAGTCTGTGCCGTTGGTATCAAGTTTAACTAAAAATCCCTTTTCCTTTATCTTTTTAATAAACTCCACTAAATCATTTCCATATATGGTCGGCTCTCCTCCGCACAAAACACAAGCTTGCAGCATTTCTTTTTTTTCATTTAAAAATTCAAAAAAAATCTTTTCAGAAATTTCCGGTTGATTCTTGATCTCTTCCGGCAAAACTAATTCTTTTGAATAGCAAAATGGACAGCGAAAATTACATCCAGAAAGAAAAACCGTACAAGCCAGTTTGCCCGGATAATCAACTAAAGTTACTTTTTGCAATCCTCCTATTTTCATATATATAGCTTAAAAATGTGCGGTTTCTCCGCACATTCACATTTAAGAAACCTTGAATTCCTTTCTGTCTTTAAATTCCTGCTGCTTGCCTTCATTCCACTGAGAGACCGGTCTTAAGTATCCGACCACTCGAGAATAGACTTCCGTTTCCTGATAATTCCTCAGGCTTTTGTCTTTGTTAAAACAATCATTGCATTTGAATACCAATTTTTCTTTCCCTTCCGATAACGCATACTTTAATAATTGCCCGTTTTGTATTTCGTTATCTGCGGTAAGGATTATTTCTTTTCCGCAGTCGTGACAAACATTGTTGATGTCCATATTATTTTTTATTAGCGTTTGCTAATGATGCTTTAACCTTGAACTCCTTTCTGTCTTTAAATTCCTGCTGCTTGCCTTCATTCCACTGAGAGACTGGCCTTAAGTATCCGACCACTCGAGAATAGACTTCACAAGGCTGTTCAATCGCGCACTTCGGACAAGTGAAATGTTTTCCGGCAATATATCCGTGAGTCGGACAAATTGAGAAGGTGGGAGTAATCGTAACATATGGCAATTTATGTTTCTCAAATATCTTTCTAATTAATGTCTTCACCGTTTCGATATCAGAAATCTCTTCTCCGATAAACAAATGCTCAACTGTACCTCCGGTATATTTACACTGAATTTCATCCTGCAACTTCAATTCCTCAAATATGTCATCCGTATAATTAACGGGCAACTGAGTCGAATTAGTGTAGTAAGGAATTTTCTTTGTTCCCAAAGTAATAATTTCGGGATAAAGTTTTCTGTCTTTTTGAGCCAGTCTGTACGAAGTTGATTCTGCCGGAGTAGCTTCCAGATTATAAATACTGTTGGTTTCTTTTTGATATCCGAGCAATTTACTTCTCATAAAGTCCATTACTTCTATAACGAACGTCCTGCCTTTTTTAGAGCCGATGTCTTCTCCCATAAAGTTCAATAAGGACTCGTTCATTCCGCAAATACCGATGGTCGAGAAGTGATTAGCATAATACTGCCCCTTGGCTTTTTTAACTCCAGACAAATAATATCTTGAGTACGGATACAATCCCTTCGAAGTAAAGTCTTCAATGGTCTTTCTTTTTATTTCCAAGCTTTCCTTGGCAATATCCATTATCTTTCCCAACCTTTCAAAAAAATCTTTCTTAGTTTTTGACAAATATCCGATTCTCGGAAGATTCACTGTCACAACTCCAATACTCCCAGTTAAAGAACCTGAACCGAACAATCCACCTCCGCCTCTGTTTGCCAATTCGGTCATATCCAGTCTTAAACGACAGCACATTGACCTTACGTCTTCTGGCTTCATTTCTGAATTAATATAATTAGCAAAATAGTTAATTCCGTATTTTGCCGAAGCTTCAAATAAAGGATCTAAAGCTGGGTCTTCCCACGGAAAATCTTTAGTAATGTTTATAGTAGGAATCGGGAAAGAGAAAGGTCTTCCGCTTTTATCCCCCTTGATCATCGCCGTATAGAATGCCTTATCAAGCATCTTCATTTCTTCTTCGAATTCAGAATAATTTTCTTTCTGCGGTATTCCTCCAATGATGATCGGCTGGTTAGCAAAAACTAAAGAAGGCTTCAAGTCTAAAGTTATGTTCGTAAAGGGACAATTACCGGTAATAAATACTTTTCCATTTCTTCTCGCGATTACCGTTTCATTTTCCGTTGTCGGACACCATATCACCCCATCGTATTTAACTTTCTTGACTGTTTGGATATATGTTTCGTTGTGTTTTATTAATCTCAAAATATATATCGTTTTCTTTCCTATTGTTGGCTTTCTTTCTAAAACCGTAAAACCATAGCCGGCATTAACCGTAATCATCTGTAAACCGTCGAGCAATTCTGGATCGGTAGTCGCTATTTTACAATCTTCGGCTCCGTCAGCTTTCAAGTATGTCTCTAAAAACACTCTTGATTGCCTCTGACTCATTTTAGATAAACACTCGGGAATAAAATGAACATTATCCCTTGTTTTGAACCATGCATGAATCTTTTTTGAACTATTGGCATCCATCCTAAATCTTTCCACATTGTCTCCCAAAGAAGCAGTGCTGTATTCCGAATAATTAAGATTAAAGTGCTTAAGTAAAGAAATAATCTCATCATAATTCTTCTTATTTTTCTTTTTGGACTGATAAACACTTACACGATAACAGGACCTGTAATTTTCTCCTGGTTTTTCAATAGTGCCTTCAGCAATAACCCAAGCCAT